>NZ_AP021869.1:648850-973275 GCF_026001925.1 Vibrio gangliei
GTCTATGACCAACACGCGTACTACAGATATTGAAGCCACAGTGGCGCAAATCAAATCGCTTGAAAAAGTAGGCGCGGATATTGTTCGTGTATCTGTTCCCACTATGGATGCCGCAGAGGCATTCAAGGAAATCAAACAACAAGTGAATATTCCCCTCGTGGCTGATATTCACTTTGATTACCGTATCGCACTGAAAGTGGCTGAGTATGGTGTCGATTGTTTACGCATCAACCCTGGCAATATTGGTAACGAAAATCGAATTCGTTCCGTGGTCGATTGTGCGCGTGACAAAAACATCCCAATTCGCATTGGCGTGAATGGTGGCTCTTTAGAAAAAGACATCCAACAAAAATATGGCGAACCAACGGCTGCGGCTTTGGTGGAATCAGCCATGCGTCACGTTGATATTTTAGACCGTTTGAATTTCGAACAATTCAAAGTCAGCGTAAAAGCTTCGGATGTATTTTTAGCGGTAGACTCGTACCGTTTACTTGCACAAAAAATTGATCAACCTTTGCACTTAGGCATCACCGAAGCGGGTGGCGCACGAGCTGGAGCCGTAAAATCTGCGGTAGGCTTAGGCATGCTGTTAGCCGAAGGTATCGGTGACACGCTGCGTATTTCTCTTGCCGCTAATCCAGTAGAAGAGATCAAAGTCGGTTTCGATATTTTAAAATCACTGCGTATCCGCTCTCGCGGGATTAACTTTATTGCTTGTCCAACGTGTTCTCGTCAAGAATTTGACGTTATTGGTACAGTGAATGCGCTAGAAGAGCGTTTAGAAGACATCATTACCCCAATGGACGTTTCGATTATTGGCTGCGTAGTGAATGGCCCTGGTGAAGCTGAAGTGTCCCATATGGGGATTGCTGGCGGAAACAAGAAAAGTGCCTTCTATGAAGATGGTAAACGCCAAAAAGAACGTTTTGATAATGAGCAAGTTATCGACCAACTGGAAGCAAAAATTCGCGCGAAAGCCGCTATGTTAGATAGCAAAAATCGTATTGATATCAGCCATATTGATAAATAATTCATTCCCAATTTCAACGGTATAGACTGTGAGTAAAACTATTCAAGCAATTCGAGGCATGAACGATTGCCTACCGACACAATCTCCACTTTGGCATAAAGTTGAAGACGCGGTAAAACGCGTGGTTCGTTCTTATGGTTACAGTGAAATTCGCATGCCGATTGTGGAGATGACGAATTTATTCAAGCGCGCTATCGGTGAAGTGACCGATGTGGTTGAAAAAGAAATGTACACCTTTGAAGATCGTAATGGTGACAGCCTAACGCTACGTCCAGAAGGGACAGCTGGCTGTGTTCGTGCAGGGATTGAAAATGGCCTGATCTACAACCAAGAACAACGTTTATGGTATGTCGGTCCCATGTTTCGTCATGAACGCCCACAAAAAGGCCGTTACCGCCAATTTCACCAAGTAGGCGTGGAAGTGTTTGGTCTTCAAGGCCCTGATGTTGATGCTGAACTGATTATGATGACCGCGCGTTTATGGCGTGAACTCGGCATCGATAAGCACGTACGCTTAGAGTTGAATTCAATCGGTTCACTGGAAGCGCGTCAAAATTACCGTGCAGTACTGATCGAATTTTTAGAACAGCATATGGATGTACTTGATGAAGATGCAAAACGTCGTATGTACACCAATCCATTGCGCGTATTGGATACTAAGAATCCAGAAATTCAAGCTATCTTAGGCGATGCGCCACAATTGGCGGATTATCTTGATGAGGATTCTAAAGCGCACTTTGCTGGTCTTTGTGAATTATTAGATGCGGCAGGTATTGAATATACCGTTAATCAGCGTCTTGTTCGTGGTTTGGATTATTACAACAAAACGGTTTTTGAATGGATCACTGAAAGCCTAGGCTCTCAAGGTACCGTTTGTGGTGGTGGTCGCTACGATGGCTTGGTTGAGCAATTAGGTGGTAAACCTGCTCCAGCCGTAGGTTTTGCTATGGGATTAGAGCGTTTAGTGTTAATGCTTGAAACTTTAGAGCTGAATGATGTTCGAAATGCTGTGGATGTGTATTTAGTCACAGCGGGTGAAGGCACTTTAATTAATGGTATGAAGCTTGCCGAGCAATTACGTGAATCCGTCTCAGGTTTACGTTTAATGACACACTTCGGTGGCGGCAATTTCAAGAAGCAGTTCAAACGTGCTGATAAAGTCGGTGCTGCTATCGCCTTAGTATTAGGTGAAAATGAAGTAGCAGAGCAAACTGTGGTGGTGAAAGATTTAGCTGGTGGTGAGCAACAAACGATGGCTCAAACCGATGTCGCCGCATATTTAGCAAATAAGATTTAAGTCGATTTATTAAGAGGACAGGACGTGAGTATCTACGACGCTGATGAAGAACAACAAGTAGAAGCAATTAAAGATTGGTGGCGTGACAACGGTAAAGCCGTGGTGATTGGTATCGTCATGGGTATTGGTGGTATTTTTGGATGGCACACTTACCAAGATTCGGTTGCCAGCGCTCAAGAAGAGGCTTCACATGGCTATACCGAAGTGATTTCTAATCTTGAAGCAAAAGGTATTGATGCTGCTAGTTCAGCGCAAGCCTTTATTGATAGTAATGACAAAACGTCTTATGCCGTACTAACCGCTTTGCAACTGGCTCAAGTACAAATTGATGCGAATAAACTGGATGATGCATTAGCACAATTAAAGTGGGCTCAATCCCATAGCAGTGATGAGACATTAACACCAATGTTCGCATATCGTACAGCGCGAGTATTGGCAGAGAAAGCACAATATGACGAGGCTATCAAAGCGATTTCTGATGTGAAATCTGATGCGTGGAAAGCTCGTAATCAAGAGTTAATCGGTGATATTTACCTGCTTAAAGGTGATAAAGACGCAGCGAAATCTGCTTACACCCAAGCCCAGCAAGATGGTTCTAATAGCCAAGTCTTGCAACTAAAACTTGATGATCTTGCAAAGTAGATAGTGTTGCAAAGTA
Source organism: Vibrio gangliei (assembly GCF_026001925.1). Classification (NCBI taxonomy): domain Bacteria; kingdom Pseudomonadati; phylum Pseudomonadota; class Gammaproteobacteria; order Vibrionales; family Vibrionaceae; genus Vibrio; species Vibrio gangliei. The sequence continues at coordinate 651,836 of NZ_AP021869.1, forward strand.
AAGGAAGTCTTGCATGAAAAAAATGTTCAACCGCACACTGGCTATTTCAGCAATCGCACTTGGTTTGCTTGGCTGTTCTAGTGAAGAAGACACCATTGTGATGGCACCATTGCCTGTCGTTGATAGTCAATTCACACCGAAAGTAGAATGGACCGCTTCAGTTGGTGATGGGGTTGGACATTATTTTTCAAAACTTTCTCCTGTCTATGCTTATGACAAAGTTTTTGTGGCAAGCCGTGATGGGGAAGTGAAAGCCTTAGATCCTGACACCGGGGATACCCTGTGGGAAGTCGACCTTGAACAAGATGGACCGGCCCGATTATCTGGTGGCCTGACGGCTTCTTACGATAAATTATTTATTGGTGATGAAAATGGTCAAGCATTTGCGTTATCGGTGGATGACGGTTCGATCATTTGGCAGAAAAAAGTCGATGGTGAAATTCTCTCTAAGCCTCTCGCCGATGAAAGTTTGATTATGCTACATACCAGCAAAGGGACTTTGGTGGCATTACAACAAGACTCTGGTGAGCAGGTTTGGGATATCAGTAATGAAGTTCCGAACTTAACCTTGCGTGGGGACAGTTCTCCTGTGTCTATTTCAGGTGGGGTATTCTGGGGAATGGCCAATGGTCGATTGGCCGCCGCTTTGATTCAACGTGGCCAGCTTCTATGGCAACAGCCGATTGGTAGCCCAAAAGGTTCAACAGAAATCGACCGTTTAGTTGATGTGGATGCTACCCCATTGATTATTGGCCCGAACTTGTACGCCGTTGGGATTAACGGTCAGTTGGTAGCCATTGATTTACGTTCTGGTTCACCAATGTGGAAACGTACTTATTCATCCGCGACGGATTTGGCAAGCGATGGTAGCCATATTTTTGTGGTAACAGATAAAGATCACATTGCTGCTGTAGACGTACGTAGTGGTACTCAGCTTTGGAGCAATGATTCGCTCGAATATCGCCAATTAACGTCACCGGTTATTATTGAGCAATATTTAGTCGTTGCTGATGGTGAAGGTTATTTGCACTGGATCGATCGTTCGAGCGGCAAATTTGTTGCTCAGCAATTGATTGACGATGAGGGGATTGCGGTCGCTCCGATTGAAGTTGAAGACGGTTTTGTCGTGGTAACCCGTGACGGCGAAATAAAGAAAATGCAGATCCCTGAAGGATCGTGATACAATTCGCGCCCTGATTTTTTCAGTGTAGAAGTGAATAGCTCCTATCCATACCTGTGAATAGGAGCTTTTGTTATTCTGCTGCGGTTATTTTGATTGGTCAAAAACCTATCATTTGAATATAAAGCGCCGCAGAAGACGTATAATGATAACAACAGATAGTGTATGAGTAGTTATAGGTAAGTTCAATTTACCTATAACTGCTTGAAGTTATTTAGATTTGATTGAGGTAGATATGATTCCTGTAGTGGCTCTTGTTGGACGCCCAAACGTGGGTAAATCGACGTTATTTAACCGTCTAACCCGCACTCGCGATGCACTTGTGGCTGACTTTCCTGGCTTAACGCGCGATCGTAAATATGGCCAAGCTAAACTGGGCGAACATGAATTCATCGTGATCGACACCGGTGGTATCGATGGCACCGAAGAAGGTGTAGAAACCAAAATGGCTGAGCAATCACTCGCTGCGATTGAAGAAGCGGATGTGGTGCTATTTATGGTGGATGGTCGTGCAGGTTTGACCGTGTCTGATGAAGCGATTGCCAAGCACCTGCGTATGCGCGATAAACCAAGCATGCTGGTGGTAAACAAAGTCGATGGTATTGATGCGGATGCTGCGAGCGCTGAATTCTGGCAACTTGGTATGGATAAGATCTACCAAATTGCCGCAGCACATGGCCGTGGTGTCGCCGCATTGATTGACCGCGCTTTAAATCCGTTTGCAGAACAAATGGAAAAAGAAGCGGCCGCTGAAATTGAAGATCTCACTGAATTTGAAGATCAGGAAGAAGAAAAACTCGATTACACCGAAGAAGAAGCGGAACAAGAGTTTAAGCGTCTGCAAGATCAGCCAATTAAACTAGCCATTATCGGTCGTCCTAATGTAGGTAAATCAACGCTCACTAACCGTATTTTAGGTGAAGAGCGGGTCGTGGTTTACGATATGCCAGGCACGACTCGTGATTCTATTTATATTCCAATGAAGCGTGATGAGCGTGAATACGTCTTGATTGATACCGCAGGTGTTCGTCGCCGTAAACGTGTTAATGAAGTGGTAGAGAAATTCTCTGTCATCAAAACGTTGAAAGCCATTGAAGATGCTAACGTGGTACTTCTGGTTATTGATGCGCGTGAAAATATTTCTGATCAAGACCTAAGTTTACTTGGCTTTGCTTTGAATGCCGGACGTTCTATTGTGATCGCGGTGAATAAGTGGGATGGTCTAGATACAGACGTGAAAGAGCGCGTTAAGAAAGAACTTGACCGTCGTTTAGGTTTTGTTGATTTTGCACGTATTCACTTCATTTCTGCGCTACATGGCACAGGCGTTGGTCATTTATTTGAATCGGTACAAGAAGCGTACAAATCAGCCACTACTCGTGTGGGGACTTCTGTTCTAACTCGTATCATGAAGATGGCACAAGATGATCACCAACCGCCATTGATTCGTGGTCGCCGTGTGAAGATGAAATATGCGCATGCTGGTGGTTATAACCCACCAATCATTGTGGTGCATGGTAACCAAGTGAAAGAGTTGCCAGATTCTTACAAGCGTTATTTGATGAACTACTTCCGCCGTTCATTGGAAATCATGGGCACGCCAATTCGTATCCAGTTCCAAAACAGTGAAAACCCGTTTGATAATCAAGCACCAACGAAAAAATCGGGTTACTCGGAAGAACAAAAACGTAAGAAAATGATGAGCTTAATTAAGCGTGGCCGTAAAAAGTAATACGCTTGCAGCCAACTTGATAATGCCACTCTATACTGGAGTGGCATTTTTGTATGTTTCAGAAGAATGAGGCGCTACACCTCGCTCAACAGACACTTCCTCTGTTGCTGTCTGATCTTTTGGTTTTATAGCCTAAAATGGCCATTTTAAAATATTGAAAATATCGGATCATGAGATTTAAGATCGTTATTTTAGTTTTTTATGCTCTTTAAAATTGAAATGCAGAACATGTAACTTATGCTTTCGGTATATGGTGATATAAATATTCTTAATGGGGTAGATCGCTGATCACGAGGTAGAAAGCATAAGATCAGATAAAGATCGTATTAATACTCTTAACCATGAAAGGTGTGATATGGGAAATGAAATCTGTCCTGGTTGCCACAGTGAATTAGAGTGGCAGCAAAAAAATGCAGAAGGTAAAGAACAATACCAATGCCGTGAGTGTGCGAGTGCTTTCACACGTTTAGTCACTTGTCCTGATTGCCAAGCACAACTTGAGCAAATTCAGGCCTGTGGCTCAATCAGCTATTTTTGCCCAAGTTGTAATGAGCTGAAGTCGAAAACCAGAGTGCAAAGCCAATTTGTGGCGGTTTAAGTTAAATCTTCTTTAAGTGTTATACAACTGTCGATTTTATCTCACCATCGATTAAGCGGGTAACAATGGTATCGCCCGTTTTGACTTGGTTTGATGTTGTGAGCACTTTGCCCTGTTGATCGCAAGTGATCGAATAGCCTCGCTTCAAGGTCGACAGTGGGCTAACCGTATCGAGCTTTTCAGCTTGCAGAGCCAGTTTGTATCTGTGATCACGCAAAGTTTGTTGAATCGCTTGAATCAATCGAGCTTTGTTATTACTTAAGCGATATTGGCTGCGTTCAATCGTTTTATTCGGTGAATGAAAACTGAGTGATTGCTGGCTGCGATGCAATTGAACTTGCAACAGTTGTAATTTACTCGAAATAGAGCGTGACAGGCGCGCTTGCAGTTCGTCTAAGCGCTGGCTTTGCTTGTTAAGTTGATAACGTGGGTGCTGCTTTTCAAGCGCAAATTGCAGTCGGTTCAAAGTGTTTTTTTGCTGGTGGTTATAATGACGCCACGCATTGAGCAAATCACGTTGCTTAGCAATAATGGTTTGAGCTTTATGGCTGTTATCTCGACTGACTAATTCTGCGGCCGCGGATGGAGTAGGGGCGCGCACATCAGCAACAAAGTCAGCAATGGTGACATCAATTTCATGACCCACTGCGCTGACGATAGGGATCTGGCTTGCCGCAATGGTTCTGGCCACAATCTCATGGTTAAAACACCACAAATCTTCTAATGAGCCACCACCTCGACCCACAATCAAAATGTCACATTCATTACGGCTGTTTGCCCGTCCAATGGCTTGCGCTATTTTAAACGCGGCTTCTTCACCTTGAACCATGGTCGGGTAGACCACAATCGGCAAACTCGGATCACGACGTTTCAGTACATCCAAAATATCGTACAGTGCCGCGCCTGTTTTAGACGTTATGATGCCAATGCGTTTTGGGTTTTCTGGTAACGGTTTCTTTAGATGTTGAGCAAACAAACCTTCGCCCGCCAGTTTCATTTTTAGTTCATCGAACATTTGTTGTAAGCGGCCATCCCCCTCTGGCTGCATACTTTCGATGATCAATTGGTAATCACCACGCGGTTCATACAAAGATAAACGTGCTTTCACTAACACTTGGTTACCGTTCATTGGTTTAAAGCTAACACGACGATTGTTACCCTTAAACATCGCACATTTCACTTGAGCGCGCGCATCTTTTAAAGAAAAGTACCAGTGACCGGAAACCGGTGCGGAGAAGTTGGATAATTCCCCCACTAACCACACAATGCCCATTTCATTTTCCAGCAACATGCGTACTTCGGCATTGAGGCGGGAAACCGTAAAAATGTTGCTGTTAGCATTTGTGGATATTGGCATGGTCAATCTCATCGTTTGAAAACATTTAACCGGGTAAGGTTACCATGTTTATTATGTTTAAACTGTGAAAACCGATTGTTTAACCTTAGAAAGAATAAGATTTGAGCAATGATTCTAGCCGTAATTCAGACAGTTGAGTTGAAATTTGTTTGATTCACTAAATTTTCATAAAGAAAGAGAGAAAAACGGCTAGTCAAACGATTGCGTGAGGCGTATAATCCCGCTGCAATATCAAATCCCAAATTCATTTTGTTATGCGAAACGATGAAGTGAATTTATCGCGGACGGTTTGATTTCCAAACTTAATGCGGGGTTTATTCTTCTAACACTCTTATGTGAGATATTGCAATGTTACGAATCGCTAAAGAAGCTTTAACGTTTGATGACGTACTGCTCGTCCCAGCACACTCCACTGTTCTTCCAAATACAGCTGATCTTCGCACTCAGTTGACCAAAAAGATCACACTTAATGTACCAATGATCTCTGCCGCTATGGATACGGTAACCGAAGCGCGTCTTGCGATTGCGCTTGCCCAGGAAGGGGGAATCGGCTTTATTCATAAGAATATGTCGATTGAGCAACAAGCTGAAGAAGTTCGCCTAGTAAAAATTTATGAAGCGGGCGTAGTAAGCAACCCAGTAACGGTTCGCCCTACCGATAGCATTGCTGATGTTAAAGCCTTGACTCAAAAACACGGTTTTGCCGGTTTCCCTGTCGTCACTGAAAGTAATGAACTCGTGGGTATCATTACTGGCCGTGATGTTCGATTTGTGACCGACTTAAGCAAAACGGTTGAGCAAGTGATGACACCAAAAGAGCGTCTAGCTTCGGTTAAAGAAGGGGCTTCAATGAGTGAAGTTCAACAATGCATGCAAGAGCATCGTGTTGAAAAAGTCCTTGTTGTTAACGACGCATTCCAGCTTTCTGGCATGATCACAGCAAAAGATTTCCAAAAAGCAGAACGTAAACCAAACGCTTGTAAAGATGAGCGTGGTCGCCTACGTGTTGGTGCCGCTGTTGGTGCTGGCGCAGGCAACGAAGAGCGAGTTAAAGCCCTCGTTGAAGCGGGTGTTGACGTTCTACTTATCGATTCATCTCACGGCCACTCTCAAGGCGTATTGGATCGCATTAAAGAAACCCGCGCTAAATACCCTGATCTACAAATTATCGGTGGTAATGTGGCGACTGCAGCGGGTGCGCGCGCGTTAATTGAAGCGGGTGTGGATGCGGTTAAAGTGGGTATCGGCCCTGGTTCTATTTGTACCACTCGTATCGTAACGGGTGTCGGTGTTCCTCAAATTACGGCGATTTCAGAAGCAGCCAGCGCGGCGGCTGAGTTTGGCATTCCAGTTATCGCTGATGGCGGTATCCGTTTCTCAGGCGATATCTGTAAAGCAATCGCGGCTGGCGCATCTTGTGTGATGGTTGGCTCAATGTTTGCAGGTACAGAAGAAGCGCCGGGTGAAGTGATCTTGTATCAAGGTCGTTCTTACAAAGCGTACCGTGGCATGGGCTCTTTGGGCGCAATGTCTCAAGGTTCATCAGATCGTTACTTCCAGTCAGATAACGCTGCGGATAAACTGGTTCCAGAAGGTATCGAAGGTCGTATCGCTTATAAAGGTCGCCTAAAAGAAATCATCCACCAGCAAATGGGTGGTTTGCGTTCAAGCATGGGCTTAACCGGCAGTGCAACGATTGAAGATATGCGTACTAAAGCCGAATTTGTCCGTATTTCTGGCGCAGGCATGCAAGAATCGCATGTACATGACGTGCAGATTACTAAAGAGGCACCGAATTACCGCTTAGGTTAAAATTTTTATTTTTTACTGGTTATTAAGTTCAATAGCTGTGTCGAATGTGCTCATTGACTCTCGTCAACTCCGCGCATTCACCTTGTTCTTGAACTTAATTCCGGCGTGATAAATTAAAAATTTGCATAGTAAAAGAATTTATAAAGGTGTGAGCTGTTGAGTGTTGAGCTAGAAATGCAAAGGTATGCTTTTCGAAACTCGAAACTCGAAACTCACACCATTTTCAACCTTGAAATGATTATTAGAGAAAACGAATGACGACCAATATTCATGCTCAGCGTATTTTAATTTTAGACTTTGGCTCTCAATACACTCAATTGATTGCTCGCCGTATCCGCGAAATCGGTGTGTACTGTGAACTATGGAGCTGGGATGTGGATGAAGCGGATATCCGTGAGTTCAATCCAAACGGTATTATTCTTTCTGGTGGCCCTGAGAGCGTAACGGAAGCCGGCTCTCCTCGTGCACCTGAATATGTCTTTAACGCTGGCGTACCTGTATTTGGTATTTGTTACGGCATGCAAACCATGTCTGAGCAATTGGGCGGTAAAGTCGCGGGTTCAAACGAGCGTGAATTTGGCTACGCGCAAGTAAAAATGGTTGAAGAGTGTGAGCTATTCAAAAACATTGAAGATGCGATTGCTGAAGACGGCAAACCATTGCTTGATGTTTGGATGAGCCACGGTGACAAAGTGGTTGAGATTCCTTCTACATTTACCAAAGTTGCTCAAACTGATACATGCCCATACGCGGCAATGGCGAATGAAGAACAACGTTTTTACGGTGTACAATTCCACCCAGAAGTAACTCATACTCGCCAAGGTCTACGTATGCTTGAGAACTTTGTTCTGAACATCTGTGGCTGTGAAAAATTATGGACCCCATCTTCTATCATCGAAGACGCAGTGGCTCGCATTAAAGAGCAAGTGGGCGATGACGAAGTGATCCTAGGTCTATCTGGCGGTGTGGATTCATCGGTAGTGGCAATGCTTATCCACCGCGCGATTGGCGACAAACTGACTTGTGTATTTGTTGATAACGGCTTACTACGTTTGAACGAAGCAGAGCAAGTGATGGAAATGTTTGGTGATCACTTTGGACTAAACATTGTTCACGTTGATGCTGAAAACCGTTTCCTAGATGCATTAGGCGGTGAAGCTGAGCCAGAAGCCAAACGTAAGATCATTGGCCGCGTTTTCGTTGAAATCTTTGATGAAGAATCGAAGAAATTATCAAACGCGAAATGGTTGGCACAAGGTACAATCTACCCAGATGTGATTGAGTCAGCGGCATCGAAAACCGGTAAAGCTCACGTGATCAAATCTCACCATAACGTAGGCGGCTTGCCAGACGATATGGCAATGGGCTTGGTTGAGCCTCTACGTGAATTGTTTAAAGACGAAGTGCGTAAAATTGGTTTGGAGCTAGGTTTGCCATACAACATGCTTTACCGTCACCCATTCCCAGGTCCTGGCCTAGGCGTACGTGTTCTGGGTGAAGTGAAGAAAGAATACTGTGACTTACTGCGCCGCGCTGATGCGATCTTCATTGAAGAGCTACATGCTGCGGATCTTTACCACAAAGTATCGCAAGCATTTACTGTATTCCTACCAGTACGTTCAGTTGGCGTAATGGGCGATGGCCGTAAATACGATTGGGTTGTATCGCTACGTGCGGTAGAAACCATCGACTTTATGACTGCGCATTGGGCACACCTACCTTACGACTTCCTAGGTAAAGTCTCGAACCGCATCATCAACGAAATCGATGGCATTTCACGTGTGGTATACGATATTTCTGGTAAGCCACCAGCAACGATTGAGTGGGAATAATGCTCCTTTAAGAAAGGTCTGGCATTAACAGGCACCAAATCATACTTAAGTCCGCGTAATTGCGGACTTTTTTTGCTTTTGGCTTAGTCATTTTTGGCAATGTCTGGCAACGCCAAGCACGGTTTGACCGTGGTATTTTGATGGGTATGATTCATCGGTAATGCCATGGATTACGCCCGATACCATGCTGAGTGTTTTTGATGGGACATGGTATTAAATTTACATATCTATCTGTTTTATAAATATTAATCTCTATTTTTTTAGAGGTTTTTCAGCATGGTATCAAACAAGAATAAAAGGTCGAAACATGCTGACTGATACCAAGCTACGCAATCTCAAACCCAAAGATAAACTTTACAAAGTCAATGACCGTGATGGCCTCTATGTTGCTGTCACTACCGCAGGCTCTATCTCTTTTCGCTACAACTACTCGATCAATGGCAGACAAGAAACTATTACCTTTGGTCGTTACGGAGTAGGAGGCATCACGTTAGCTGAAGCGCGTGAGCGTCTCAATGAAGCGAAGCGAATGGTTACTGATGGAAAGTCACCGGCCAAAGAGAAAGCACGTGCTAAGGCGAGAACGAAAGATGCTGAAACCTTTGGTGCCTGGGCTCAGAAATGGCTGCGTGGCTATCAGATGGCCGAATCTACCCGGGATATGCGTCGCTCAGTCTATGCACGAGAGTTAGAGGGCAAATTTGGCAATCAGAAGCTGACCGAAATCACCCATGAAGATCTGCGAGCACTGACTGATGCGATAGTAGAGCGTGGCGCGCCCGCAACGGCTGTACACACGCGTGATATTGTACTCCAGGTGTATCGGTGGGCAATTGAGAGAGGGCAGAAAGTTGAGAACCCGGCAGATTTGGTGAGGCCTGCAAGTATCGCTCGGTTTGAGCCAAGAGACCGAACATTAACACCTGCTGAGATCGGTTTGATGTACCGCTATATGGAAAAGGTAGGAACCACGCCTTCGATTCGTGCTGCGGTAAAGTTGCTTTTGCTGACTATGGTACGTAAAAGCGAGTTAACCAATGCAACTTGGAGTGAAATTAACTTTAGCGAAGCGTTGTGGACAATCCCTAAAGAAAGGATGAAACGACGTAACCCGCATCTGGTGTTTTTGTCACGCCAGGTGATGGATATTTTGATCGCCTTGAAGACATTTGCCGGTGGATCTGATTACATTCTTCCTTCCCGTTATGACTCAGATGCCCCAATGAGTAGTGCAACGATGAATCGAGTATTGGCATTGACGTATAAAGCTGCTCAGAAAGATGGTCAGTCCTTAAGTAAGTTTGGACCGCATGACCTACGTAGAACAGCGAGTACACTGCTGCATGAAGCTGGATACAACACGGATTGGATAGAAAAATGCCTGGCGCACGAACAGAAAGGGGTGAGGGCAGTTTACAACAAAGCTGAATATCGAGAGCAACGTGCATCAATGCTACAGGACTGGGCAGATATGATTGATGAGTGGACAATGAAAACATATTTATCTCATTGATTTGTATGTCACTTACTCTTTGCTAAGATGAGTTACTTTGCCGTATAAATTCAAGGTGAAAACTGTTATATTGAGTACTAAGTTTTTATAACTTAACCATTGTTTAAACGCATATGTTCTTAAAACAGACTTCGGCTAGAAAAATAAATGAATAGAACAGCATATTATAACTATATTGATGAAAAAATTCATACCTTAGCTTACAGAATCGAAACCAACGGTAAGCTAAATATGTTGCATTTGCATATGCACTCAGAAAGCTTCTACTTACATCTTTTGAATTTATTATACGGTTATGAACTTGAAAACCTCAATAAGGTTTTACAGAATGTTGAAGCTATTGACTTAATTGATCATAAAAACAAAATAATTATCCAAGTGTCTTCTACTTGCACAAAAAACAAAGTCGAGTCTGCTTTAGAAAAAGAAATAATAAAAAATTACTTAAGTTATAAATTTAAGTTTATTTCAATATCAAAAGATGCGTCAAATTTAAGGAAGAGTAAATTTAAAAATCCACATGGAATTTCTTTTTCACCATCACGAGATATTATTGATATAACATCAATATTGAATGAGATTTTACAAAAAGATATAGCTGGACAAATGTCTGTTTATAGTTTCATTAAAGGTGAGTTAGGCAATGGTGTTGATGTTGCGAAGTTAGACTCTAATCTTGCTATTATTATAAATATTCTAGCAAAAGAAAATTGGCATGGTAATGTGGGTGAGTCTACTGTCAAACAGTTTGAAATAGAAAGAAAAATATCTCATAATGAATTAGATAGCGCTAAAGATTTGATAGAAGAATATAGCCTGTTCCATGGGAGAGTTGATTCTAAATATTCTGTTTTTGATAGTCAAGGTAGTAACAAAAGTAGTTCTGTTTTGGCGACAATTAAGAGAGAGTATATTAAGTCTAAGAAAGGAGCTTCTGATTCAGATGAAATATTCTTTAATGTCATTGAAGTGCTAAAGAATAAAGTTATTGAAAGTGCTAATTACAGTGAGATTCCTATAGATGAACTTGAGTTATGTATAGATATACTAGTTGTAGATGCATTTGTTAGATGTAAAATAATGGATAACCCGGAAGGATATAGTTATGCTGCTTCCTGATAATATTCATCCAGATAATAGTGTTTATTACAACGGAGCTATTGTTCTTAAAATTCTTCAAGAATATAAGAAAGTAGAGTTATTAGAGCTTTATGAAAAAGTAAGAGAAGTAAAAACTATATCATTTCCATTGTTTATATTATGTCTAGATTGGTTATATTTGATTGATGTGGCGGTTTTAAACTCGGGTGACGTTGAATTATGTTTATAAAAAAAATTATTATAGCCACTCCATCTCATATTATTCGTGAGATACCTTTCCATAAGGGGTTAAATCTTGTTGTTGATGAGAGTGATGGTCAGGTAACTGGTAATAGTGTCGGAAAAACTACCGTATTGAAGTTGATTGATTTTTGTCTTGGAGCCAAGCCAAAAATCATATATGAAGACCCTGAGAATAAAAAAGAGATCTATTCACTAGTCAAAGGCTACCTAGTGGATAATAATGTATCAATATTTCTCTATTTATCAGAAAATTTAGACGATGAGAACTCAAGAACAGTTGTTATAGAAAGGAATTTTCTCGCTAGAAGTAAAATTATAAGAAAAATAGATGGGATTAAATATACCGAGAGCGAATTTGAAGATAAACTCACGGAAATATTTTTTCCTAGCCAAGTTGGGAAAAAACCAACATTTCGTCAAATTATATCACATAATATTCGCTATAGTGATCTCAGTGTATCTAATACATTAAAAACACTCGATAATTATACTAGTGATGCAGAATATGAAACTTTATATCTGTATTTATTAGGGTGTGATTTTTCTCAGGGAAGCTCTAAACAGAAGATTCTTCAAGATATACATCAAGAAAATGTGTTTAAAAATCGATTGGAAAAAGTACAAACAAAATCAGCGTACGAAGCTGCGCTTGCTATTGTTGAGACTGAAATTGATGAGTTAGATAGAAAAAAATCTTCATTAAACATTAACGAGAACTTTGAAAGAGATCTTAATAAACTAAACAAAGTTAGATATGAAATTAACCGCGTAAGTAATGATTTGGGTAACCTTAATTTAAGGAAAGATTTAATAGAAGAAACAAAATCAGAGTTATCTTCTACTGCTTCTTATATTGATTTATCTCAATTGGAATCAATCTATAATCAAGCTTCTAATAATTTAGGTAAATTAAATAAGACTTTCGGTGAGTTAGTAAGTTACCATAATAAAATGGTGAATGAACGAATTTCTTATATTACAAAAGAACTTCCAATAATAGAAAGTAAAATAAAGTCAAAAAATCATGAATTAAATAATTTTTTGAAAGTGGAAAAAGATTTAGCAGAACTGGTGTCGAAAAGTTCCTCCTTTGAGGATCTTGAAGTGCTAATATCGAAACTTAATGATAAGTATCGTGATAAAGGCGAGTTTGAAAGTATTATAAGTCAATTGATAGAGGTTGAAGAAAATATACAAAATTATGAGTCACAATTAAGTGATATAGATAATGAATTGTTTTCTGATGAATTTGAGGCAGTGGTTAAACAGCAGGTTAACAGATTTAATAAGCATTTTTCAGCCACGTCCCAGAATCTCTATGGTGAAAAGTACGCTTTAAAATATGATAAAATAATAAATAAAAAAGGTCAGAGATTATACAAGTTCTCTGCGTTTAATACTAATTTTAGCTCAGGAAAAAAACAGGGTGAAATTTCTTGTTTTGACATTGCTTATACTCTTTTTGCAGATGAAGAAAATATACCGTGTATGCATTTTTTATTAAATGATAAAAAAGAGCTAATGCATGATAATCAACTAGTAAAAATAGCTGATTTAGTTGATAAAAATAACGTTCAATTTGTTGCGTCAATTTTGAAAGATAAATTGCCAGATTCTCTAAATAATGAAGATTATTTTGTGGTTAAACTATCTGAGAGTGATAAATTATTTAGAATTGAGTATTTAGAAGATTAAGTTTTTAACGATTGATATAGTTACTAAGGATAAGGTTAGTCGATGATCTTATCCTAACCTTACCTTCTAAGATTCTGACAGGGTTTGGATATTCATAGTTTAAACTCATCACGTATGGTTCCCAAGGCTTTATAAACTGCCTGGTTTGACAAAAGCTTACCCGTGATTTCACCCAGCAATATACCAATATCTTCATTAGATTTGTTCTGTTTGCGAAGAACCAGCATGCGTTTTTTATTGTCCGTTATCCGAGAATCTACCATCTTGCGCGCTAAATTGCGCAGTTCGGGTACATTAGTTGGGGCCAGTGAAGAGTTCAGCATGAAGTGATAAAAGTACTCATCAATTAATCTATCTCCGGACTTAGCGTTATGACGGTCTGGATGAGCGATTTGGCGTCGTAATCTCAAGACTTCTTTCTCAAATTGTTCTGCAGAGCGCTTGGCTTGCTTATATAGAGAGTTCCATCGGCCATGAAGCTTGGGACGATGGTTTAGACAGTAATTCGTACTCAGATCTGGTCGCTTTTTCTTTCCGTCTTTTTCATCATTGTCACGATCATTGTTTTCTCTCTCAATATATCCGTGTTTCGTCCATGTATGCATGAACTGTGAAAACTCTGTTGGGCTTCCACACAAGGCACACAGTCGTGTTTTTTTATCCGACTTTAAACTGATATCAGGCGCTAGTTTTGATCTATTAGGTTTCTTTCCTTCACAAATCATAAACAATGATTTGAGCATATCCTGAGTCGATATGAATAGTATGTCTTGCTCTGTGTGGGAGCTCTTATCAACAAAGTCGCGTAAATAAAAGTGAATTTGGTCGGCCGTATAACGAAAACCTCTCAACTTGATGAGAGCACTATAGTTACACTTTTCTCTTGAGATAGGGCAATAGGACAAATACTGGTTTGGAAGGCTACTCAAGTATTCCGATACCACGGGATCAATCACCTGTTTAATCAAGTTTATGATGCTGTGGCTTTTAGACTCTTCCGAGTATGAATGCCATTTCTCCCTAAAAATGCGAATGGCATTTGCCACAGAGTTGTCAGAATTCTCCCATACAGGAATATAAAACGGACCTAGTCGTTCTGACGCATCCATCTCAGTTTCAAATATTTTCATATCCAACTTTTTTGTCCAATGATTAGCCTAATCTACAGGCAGCTCCTGGCATTATCAACCCAAGAATGTTGAAAAGGAGAAGGTTATGAATCCATCAATGACAAACAAAACGCTGATAAATCGCAAAACCTTACTCAGCATGATCCCTTTGTCTGATCGAACCATCTATAACCTGGAACAGCGCGGTGAGTTTCCTCGTCGTATTGTTCTGACCAGCCGAAGTGTTGCTTGGGACCTGGCTGAAGTGGAGAACTGGATAGAAGAAAAGCGCAGGTCTGCGTTAAAAGCCGCAAGACCTGGTTTTATTTGGTAAGTCTGAGTTCACATGACGCTTAAAGATGTAACGGATGTTCAGGCTAGGGGAACTATTCGGCAAAAAAGTGCCTCGGGTGCCAGCGGTAAACTAGAGCTAAGCACGAAATATATAGACAACATCATAGCAATCCAGGAGTGCAGTGCTCAGGAGGCTAATGAACTCGGTTTTATTGCTCGGCTTCTGATTCAAGCAACCATACCGCACAGTAAGCCAGAATCGAATGAGTGGAGTCGGAAGAATGGTAATTTCACAATGCACATGATGGCCCCCTCATCTGTAGGTTTGCCTTACGGTTGCTATGCACGTTTGCTTCTGGTTTGGATGACCACTCAAGCAGTAAGAAACAAGTCCAGATTGGATAAGGGTTATATCGGTGAGACAGAGGCGCGTAGGCTTGAATTAGGGAATTCTCAGAGAAGCTTTATGGCCGAACTAGGGTTATCGGGAACTGGGGGGAAAGATGGTTCTATTCCGCGTTTGCGTGAGCAGATGAGCAAACTTTTTAAAACCACCATTAGCGTTATGTTTACGGAACATAATGAAGGTGATGAATATATTTCTGAGGATGAGATTGGTGCCAGAGTAGCGGATGTTTCACATATATGGTGGAGCACAAAGCATCCAGATCAAAATTCATTATGGGGCTCTTGGGTAGATCTGTCGCCAAAGTTTTTTCAACTGATAACAGATAAACCAGTTCCTCTAGATATGAGGGTATTACGGTTGATTAAGCGTTCTCCTATGGCTCTCGATATATATTGCTGGGCAACATACCGAGTCAGCTATTTAAAACGTTCAACAGTCATTCCCTGGGAAGGACTAATGGACCAAATAGGAGCCAATTACCCTAATACTCCTCAGGGACATCGAGATTTCAGAAAACGGTTTCTCGATGGGCTTAAAAAGGTTCAGTATGCATGGCCAGAGCTAGATGCTACTTCAACCGAAAAAGGATTGCTTTTGAAACCAAGTGCTCCACAAGTACCTCGACGGACAAAGCGATAGAGTGAACGGTATGAAACAGTATGTACGCACCATTCTAGATGTTATTAAGCCTGGGTATTTAGAAAGTTATCCACGCATGTTCTGTCCCGCTTTAAAGGGGGTATTTTGCGCATGTTCTGTCCCGGCTTACGCATGTTTTGTCCCGGAGTGCGCATGTTCTGTCCCGCAAAGTGCCAAAAAGTTTTTTAATAACAGGTGGTTGTAGAACTCCCTATAGTACTTTCCTGTAGGTATACCTATATAAAAATTAACCTGTAGTTAAGCAAACAAATATTGTGGATAAGATTTATAAAAATAAACTGCTTAAAACTGTCAATGAAATCATTTTTTGGGAAGTTATGTATTTTCAACTACATGAAAATAAAGTGTTTTTTATTCTTTTTTTCTTGGCGTCTAAACATTCATTGACACTTGAGGGGCAGTTAAACACGAAGGCTTTGAATTTAGCCTAGAGCGGAAAGTGTTAGGAAAGCTGTGTTTTTCTGTGTCGTGATATTGGAGTAAAGCCAACACGCATAAATCGCTGTAGACCGCTATTTTAGCGCTATTGAATCATTATAAGTGCGCTGTCATATCGCTATAAGTATCGGACTTATCGGGTAAACATGGTTTACACGGGAATAAACAGTTAAATGCAGAGAAATGCACAAGGGCATGCATAACTTTCCGTGATAAAACCAAAGTTGAAATGCGGGCAGGATGTGTGAAGTAGGCCCTCCATGCAAGCATGGCGAAGCCTCTTCACTTATGACTTATTCGCACCTTCGGCACTCAACGTTGATCCTGCCCTGCGGGGCCTGAAATAGGAGACAAACATGGCGAGCAATACGAACAAGAGCACTAGAAAGAACAGCCCACCGATTAAGGTTTACTGTCTGCCAGAGGAGCGTGCGTTGATCGAATCCATGTCAGCACAGGCAGGGCTCAGTGCTTCGACCTATTTGCGCGAAGTCGGCCAAGGCTATCGTATCCAGGGAATTACCGATGCAGAGCATGTACGCGAGTTAGTGCGGGTTAATGGTGACTTAGGACGTCTGGGTGGATTGCTGAAGTTATGGCTTAGTAATGATGCCAAGGTGGCACATGTTGGGGCCAATACAATCTTAGCGGTGCTTAATCGTATTGAAGCGACGCAAGATCAAATGAGCTCGCTTATGGAATCCATTCTTCGGCCGAGGGCCGATCAATGATAGTCAAGCACGTACCGATGCGTTCGCAGGGGAAATCTGACTTTGCGGGCTTGGTGAATTACATCACCGATCACCAGAGCAAAGAGCATCGACTTGGTAACGTTCGTTTAAATAACTGTGAAGCGAAAACCGTGCGCGATGCGATCAGCGAAGTGTTAGCAACTCAATTCGCGAACACGCGAGCGAAGAGTGATAAAACCTACCACCTGATAGTGAGCTTCCCTAATGGTGAACAGTTAGAAGCGCATACTTTGGCCGCGATAGAAGAGCGCATTTGCCAAGGCTTGGGCTATGGAGAATATCAGCGTGTCAGTGCTGTGCACAACGATACGGACAATCAACATATCCATATCGCAATTAACAAGATTCACCCTACTCGCAACACAATCCATGAGCCGTACTACCCGCATAAGAAGCTAGCGGAAATGTGCGAGTCCATCGAGCAGGACTTTGGTTTGCAGCCGGATAATCATATACCGCGCAAGTGCGGGGCGGAATCACGTGCGATGGATATGGAGCGGCATTCGGGTATTGAAAGCTTAGTGGGGTGGGTGAAGCGCGAATGCATGGACGAGATTAAATCAGCCAATAGCTGGCAGGCGTTGCACCAGGTCATGCAGGACAATGGTTTGCAGTTAAGAACCAGAGGAAATGGTCTAGTGATCGTTGCCGACGGTGAAGCGATCATCAAAGCGAGCACCTTGGGGCGTGAGTTTTCTAAACCCAAACTCGAAGCGCGCCTTGGTCCCTTTGAAGCGACTGCATCGGATTCTGTTAAGCCGAGCCGCCAATATACACACCGACCTGTTCGCTTGAAGGTGAATACCACCGAGCTATATGTCCGTTATCAAGCAGAGCAGAAACATGCCGCAGAGAGTAAAACGCAAGCCCTTGAACAGGCTCGTCGTGATAAAGATCGACAGGTTGATAACGCCAAGAGGAAAGGGCGTGGCCGTCGCGCAGCGATTAAGTTAACCGGTAGCAATAAGCTTACTAAGAAGCTTTTGTACAAACAGGCCAGCAATGCATTGAAAAGCGAGCTTGAGCGCATTCACAAGCGTTACCAAGAGCAACGGCAAACGATATATCAAAGCAATAAACGCCAAGCCTGGGCGGATTGGTTAAAGAGCCAGGCATTGCAGGGAGATAGCGAAGCCCTCAAAGCGCTACGTAGCCGAGAGGCTGCACAAAAGCTTAAAGGCAACACACTAAATGGGGATGCAGTTCAGGCCGAGCCCAAAGCAATGGTCGATACGATTACGAAAAAAGGCACCATTATTTATCGAGCAGGTAACAGCGCCGTGCGTGATGATGGTGAGCGTCTACAAGTGTCGACGGCTTCCAATCAAACCAGTGTTCTAGCTGCGCTAAAGGTAGCAATGGAGCGTTACGGTAATTGTATTACCGTGAATGGTTCGCCTGAGTTCAAGGCGCGAGTAATCAAGGCGGCAGCAGATGGCAATCTGTCTATCAAATTTGCCGATCAAGGACTAGAACGCCGCCGTCAGGCATTAATGGCCCAGAATAAAAGGGCCAAGCGGTCTGATAAGCCTGGCGTGTTACCAATTGGCAAAGTGCCACCTTCACGCCGTGGCTGGTTGCAAAACCTATCTCAGTTAGAGGTCTTAGCGATGCAGTCAGGTCCTGTACCTGAAAAAACGGCGGTCATGCCAGCACTAGAGCAGCGTAAAGCTAAGCTCCAAGCTGAGCAGGCAGCTAAAAAGGCGAAACGACAACATAAGAGCCGATCACGTTGATGTGATGGCAAAGGAATCGACGGAAGCCCTAACCGCTTCGGTTGGTAATAACACCGATGTTTAACCCTATTTGGCCGCGCGTTTTACGGTGTCGCGCAGGTCGGGCGCCGGGATAGTAAGTGGCGATCTATCTCTGAAAAGGCCCACATTCACCGCTGGTAACGGCAGGAGTAGGGAGCGAGCCCTACAGGTTGGTGAATGCAACTTTTAGTCATAACCACTAAGAGTAATTAACCATGCTAAAACGAAAAATTTTAGCGGCTAAAATTCCCGTGCTCGCCATCTCCTTGGCGTTAAACCTTTCTAATCCTGTATATGCGGGGATTCCGGTTGCTGATGGTACGAATCTAGTTCAGAACATCATGTCGGCAATGGAAGCTGTTACACAGACTACTAAGCAAATTCAGCAGTATCAAACCCAGTTGCAGCAGTATGAAAATATGCTGCAAAACTCGATGGCCCCGGCTTCTTATATTTGGGACCAAGCGCAACGCACCATCAACGATCTGAACCAGGCGACCAACACACTCGCCTATTACCAAAACCAGATCGGCAGCCTCGATGCGTACTTGGGTAAGTTCCAGGACGTGGCCTATTACCGCAGTTCGCCTTGCTTCTCGTCAGTGGGGTGCAGTGATGCTGAACGGGCCGCAATGACCGAGAACCGACGTCTTGCGTCTGAATCGCAGAAAAAGGCCAATGACGCACTGTTTAGGAGTCTGGAACAACAGCAAGATAACTTGGAAGCCGATGCCCGTCAGCTTAACCGCCTGCAATCTGGTGCTCAGAGCGCGGACGGCCAACTGGCTGCGATTGGTTATGCTAACCAGCTCGCTAGCAACCAGGCCAACCAGCTCCTGCAAATCCGCAGCTTGCTGATCGCTCAGCAGAATGCCGTTGGCACTCGAATGCAGGCGGATGCTGATCGCGAAGCTCAATATCAAGCGTCCCGTGAAAGGTTGTTTGATATGGGCGAGCCAACCGACCGTTCGGAAAACAGGGGATTTTAATTATGAAAAATATCACACGAGTTTTTATCGTTAGTGCGTTGGCCTCCTTCGTTCTGGTGGGATGCGGTGAAGATGACGGGCCCAAGCCTGTAACGATCGACTGTGACAACCCAAACCTAACGAAAGAGCAGAGGGAAGAAGGACATTGCTTTTGGGATATGGGCGAGCCCACTGATCGCTCTAAGAACAAGGGGTTCTAATCATGAGCAAGCTATTCATTCGGTTTGTTATGCTCCTGGCAGTTGTACTGACTTCGCAAACTGCGTCAGCGGCCATTGAGCCTAATGGTGTCTTGGATGAAGTGGCCGTGCGTTTCATGACGGCCAGTGCTACTTGGGGCACGGTAATTACAAACTATGCCGCCTGGTTATTCTGGACGCTGGGCACTATATCCCTTGTTTGGACTGGTGGGACCTTAATCCTTAAACAAGCGGATATAAGGGAGTTTTTTGCCGAGTTCGTCCGCTTCATCCTGACGTTTGGTTTCTTTCTCTGGTTGCTCAGAAACGGCCCAGACTTTGCGACGTCAATCATCGACTCGTTGAGAATGATCGGTGCTCAAGCCGGTGGCCTTCCGAGAGATCTAACCCCGTCAGAGCCTATTAGTATTGCGTTCGACATTATTGTGAAAGCTGGTGAGTC
Organism: Vibrio gangliei; assembly: GCF_026001925.1. NCBI lineage: Bacteria > Pseudomonadati > Pseudomonadota > Gammaproteobacteria > Vibrionales > Vibrionaceae > Vibrio > Vibrio gangliei. The sequence goes on from NZ_AP021869.1 coordinate 671,949, forward strand.
CTACAGCATCACAAGCCCTATAGATAACCTGTCTATCTTCTTAATCACGCTGGCAATTTTGGCATGTATGGCGGTAGTGGCGGCCAATGTGTTGTTGGCCTTGGTGACGGCTTGGATATTGATCTATGCCGGTGTTTTCGTGCTGGGGTTTGGTGGTTCGCGTTGGACTTCAGATATAGCAATCAACTACTTCAAAAGCGTATTGGGCGTTGCTTTGAAGTTGATGACAATGACGTTGCTCATTGGCATTGCTATGTCGATCATGGACGGTTTCTATACCGATCTATCCAATGATGCCCCTATGCGTGAACTGTTGGTGATCTTTGTCGTTTCACTGGTTCTCGTGATGCTCATTCACTCTGTTCCCAATGTGATTGCCAGCCTAGTCCCTGGAGGCGGCGCGGCGGCAGGTGCTGGCAGTATCAGTGCTGGGGCGATGGCCGGAGCGGCTGTTGCTACTGGTGGTATGGCTGCCGGTGCCGCAATGGCTACCGCCGGCGGAGCGTCTGCTATTCAGGCTGCATTTGCAAAAGCAGGCGAGAACGTAGCGAATAATACTGACGTTATGTCGAGCCTGGGCGGTGCATTTAGCGGCGGCGGCGATTCTGATGAAGCTGGCTCCTTTACCCAAGCTTCCGGTCAATCTTCTAGTGGTGGCGAATCCTCTGGCGGTTTTAAAGGTAGCGCTGTAAAAGCGGGGCGTATTGCAGCGGATACCGGTGCGAATTTGATGAAGGGAATGGGTGATATGGCCGGGGATAGAATCAGCGGCACTACAGGAGGTCGTCTAGCTAGCTCGATCCGAAACAGCACGAAAGATGACGGGGATAGCGATGACCAGGAGGGCGACTGACGACGCTTCCCCTGCATTTGACAACGATAACTTAGGCGGTGGCAGCACTGGCTGGATGAATCAAACCGGCGGCTTTGATGGATTATCCAGTGAGGACCAGGAAGAAGCCCGACAAGCACACGCAGAATGGCAAGAGCGCGATCTGGAAAAGCACACCTTCGACGTTGAGGACTATGTGTCGTATGCCCAGGAACGCCAGCAGGAGCGCAACGAAGAGGTTGCCAGTTTTGTTAAAAAAGGTCGCATGACCTAACTAGATAAGGATTACTCATTATGGAGTTTAGCTTTCCACCTCAAAACCTTGCGGAGTTATTTGGTTTCTTCGCCGTGATGTTCATTGTGATGCTTGCCTTCTATTTTTTTGGGCAGTGGTTGCACAACATCAGGCACGGGCCGAAGATGAAAGCCATTGCCGACAAAATGGAGGTATTCCAAAACAAGCTGGCCGGGCGTGCCTACAAGGACATGACGAGATCGGTCGATCAAATCGACAAAATGAGACGCTGGCCGGTTGGTCGACGCAAGTAGTTAGAAAGCACACGGGCCGGTGATGGTGCACCGGCCCGCATTTCCACATACCACCTGACCGAGAGGTGACACATGGCAACCACACATAATATCGAAGTTGAGCAAGTGATATATCAAGTAGCTGTTGAGTTCACATTTCAATTAAAGGAAACTATATTAGTTTGATCTTTATGGAAAAATAGAAAAATGGATGCATCAGGCTTACTTACGGTTATCGCAGTTCTACTTACGGGAGCTGCTCTTCTCCCAAGGAGAGTTATCCTTGATTTAGTTATTCGAATGACAATTATTGATTGGATAATAGTTTTTATCTTGTCAGTTTCTAGCCTTTATTTATTGTTTCTTGATGTCCTGATCAATAATAACATGGCTTTACCATTTAGTTGGTTATTCGGTTTTGATAAAGAAAGCTCGTTGTTATTAGTATCTATTGTGGCCATATTGTACGCAATATTAAAGATAAATGGCTCTAGAATAAGTAGAAAGAATTTTCGTAAGTTAAATTTAACAACTAGCCAATTACTAAAAGATAATAATTTCAAGGATGTTTCATTTTTCGTCGATAAATATTATTTCCAATTAAGAAGATATTGTTTATATAAATCAGTTTTCGTTCGTTTTGGAAATTTAATAGAGCCAAAATCAGAACTGATAATATTTGAATTTAGGCAGAATGAAAAATCACGGATTGAAATTAAAATTAATGAATTAAGGAGCAAGGTTTCCAATTTTTTTCCAAAAACTTATTGGCTTTCAAATGAGGTGAAAGAGTACTTTCTCTACTTATATAAATCTAGATCTTATATGCATCATTTAGCAATTGCTAATCCAGTTCTTGGTGTGAAAATTTTGACTAAAGATTTTTGTTCAGAGTCAATGTACAGACACGAGTTCTTTAAATTTTTGATTAGCAATTCGGTTAGTCCTCTTTATAGAGAGTTAGCTTTATGTCAATGCATTACTACAACAGACTGCTATGAATTAGATCCAACGAATGTACTATTAACAGAGTTGTTTTCTGATGTTTCTGTTGCCCATGATATGGAAGTTTATCAATCAATTTATGATTATGTCTCTGATTTTATTGAATTAACTGGGAAGGATAATTCCTACAATGTTCCCCACATAAATTACTACGATACCGATAAAGCATTCAGTTGCCCTATTTATATGTCGATCCATTTTTTTGACGTTATGATAAGAGCTTCAGTTGAACAAGCATATGAGCACCATTTATATCCAAATAAAATATTTCTATTTGTTAAGAATATAGTAGAACAACTTGATTACAGCCTTGTCGATGATATTGATTGTGAATTTCCAACTAGATACGACAGGTTAATTTATGAATCATTTTCTGTAACAAGTTCTTGGCTTGAAATGGTTAAAGACAGAATGAAACAAACTTTAAAGTATGATTCTTATCTTATTATTGAGTCATATGCTTTAATGCTGAATGAGGTTTTAGCTAGTGATAAGTTTAATGAAGATAAGAAAAGTTATTATTTGAGTATAGTTTTGAGAACAATGAGAGAATTTGATAAAGAAGGTTATTTTTCTCAATGTGAATATATTTCTCATATTGTCTTAGCTAGATATCAATATGGGGTCAAAGATGAAAAACTAGAGAGAATAGTGAAAGGTCTTAGACACAATATAAGTAGGGATGACTTTGAACTATCAGCTATGATTGATAAATATTTTTGATGTTAAGTATCATAATGTCTTGTGATAAAGCTCACGGGCTGGCAATGGTACACCTGCCCGCTTTTATTATATATCGTATTTTATATAGGTACTTGATTAATAAAATTTAATTCATGGTAATTTGCTATGTTTTAGGCTGCGATGCAACATTCAGTATCGCTTTAAACTCTTCTAAGCTATTTTTTGTCGTACTACCAAACAAGCGTTCATAGCCAAGAAAAAGAGCTGTGAGAACAACCGCTGAACTAAAAAGGATGTCATTCCCCAAGGCTTTTATAGAAGCAGCGAACAGGACACCAACAATAATGAGGAAAAAGTCTCGCTCTTTATGTTTGGATATATGAGTGTCTATAAGCAACTTCGCTTCAGCTATATCATCCTCCTTCAATTTATATCTAACCACTGCATGCTTTAAATGTTTCAACCACTTAGAGTTAAATTCTTTCTCGATACTTAGCAGTATTTCTAGCTCTTGATACTTAGTAGATTCTTTAGACCGAGCAAACCAACTTTTTGCTGTAAACCAACGCTCTTTGAATAACTTGTCCCGTTCCTTTGTGTAATCTCTTAGGTATTCTTCTATCCAAGACAATATTCTTCTCCCTTAATTGATAAATAACGAATGACATGAGTTTCTCTCTTGAAACATAGTCGCTCTTATTTGGTGATTTTTGGATGCTGTCAGGATTGTTTTAGATGCATCTTTATCAACGGCTACCAAATAGGTGTGGATGCGGCATCATAGAATTCTATATCTATGCGACGGTCAAGAAATCTATCTGCGTTTGCCATTACTTCTCGGTTTAAGTCCTGGTTCTCATCTCCAAAGATACTGATGAAGACTTTGTTTACTCTACTACGATTAATCTGATCGAATATATGTCTGTCGTTATGAGCTATTGAGTGACCATGAATGTAGAGAGTGCCTCTCAGTTCACCCAACGCTTGGTAGCAAGCATTTAGATATGGGTTATGTTTGATTTTCTCAAGCTTCTTTTGGTAGGTGGGTTCAGACACAAAAAGGGGAAACTCTCCTGCATCTAACCATCGTCTTACTTGGTCAACGATCGCATCCCAATCTTCTTGGTCATAAACCCGTTTATAAATACCTTGCTCAGTATTGTAGAGATGGAGGCCCCCGTGTAGAAAGTGCAAGTTTTGAGTACGTTGTTGCCATTCATCGCCATTAAAACCATCTTTCATACCACACCATCGATCTGGTCTAAAGGGAGGTAGATTCCATTTGTTTACAGCCCAATACAAAAGTAAGTCGTAATTGAGAGAAAATATATTGTTGAAACGAGTGAGGAATCTTCTAGTTAAGGTGAAACTATCATCCGCAATGGCTCCGGGGCGGTGAGGATGAGTATTAGCAATTACCTCAATAAGTGAGTCTTTTAACTGCTCTTGGTCAGCTTGAATCTGTTCAATGATATCTATGTTCACGTCATAGGTTTCGCAAACTTTTTCCGCTGATTGCAGAGCATGCATTATTTTTTCAAAATCAAAAGTATCAAAACGATCAAATATTTCTCTCAGCTCTCGGTCGCTGTCTCTAAAGTTGGCTTCATCGAACAAATTTTCATAATTGAATGTTCTATTGTTCCATGCCCGAGAAAAGCCATTAGCAAGCAGTATTGACGGCTGCTCCCTTTCTTCTAGTTGCTGAAGAGTATCTTCATAAGTCTGTAGTGGCATCGATGCATCCTTTTTGTTATGTAATTATATTTTTCAAGCAATTAACTCAACACAATGCAACCACACCAAAATAAAAAAATCATCTGTAAAGTTTTATGATAATGCTGAGCACTTAGTTAGTATGTTTCAGCAAACAGATCGTGTAGATTGATAATTTAGATGGCATTCTAGGGTATATATGTTGAACGGGCATGTAATGTTTCACATTGGCTAAGGGTGCTTGCGATTTAGAAATTTAACAACAAGAGTCAGTACCACTTACTCTGACTCGGCATTGGTGACACCTTACTTGGTCGAGGATTTACTCGGCTTTAAGCCCGGAGTGTTTCCTGGAGTTTTTTTGTTGTCACGTCGACGTTGATCTGGTTTACCAGTCGACTTGGCTATTGGTTTTGGTCCTGGTTTCAAACCCATGATTTGATCCTTTTATTTAACGAGGTTATTCCTCGTTGTATAATCTTTGGGCAGTATTGATGGCTTTCAAGATGTGTATGAAAAACAATCTAAAAATATCCCCAAGGTTTCTTGCTGGTAACTCATGTTTTGATGCGTTTTAAAATGTACTGCGACAAGTTGGAGGCACAAGATGGATAGAATTACCTCGGGTCCACGACGGCTTAGTGTTGAAGAGATACAAGAGCTTCGTCGTGATATGCAAGAATCCTCAGCTTGGGCCAAAGTAGAACTAAAACGCCGACGAGACGCAAAAAATCAAAAAAATTCTACGCATGGTATAGATGATGGTATCGAGAAAGGTTGCATTTCTAACTAGCTGTTATTCCGATGTATTTTGTGTCCGTTGATATTCGAGTGGGAGTGACGGGCACTGGCTGGCAATGTCTAGCAACGGCAGGCATTTCGGCTGAGGGTAAAAGAACTTTCCGCTAAGCGATAGACTGTATGTAAACACAGTATTGCAAGGACGCGGAACATGCCTCATGTGGCGGCCAGGACGGCCAGCCGGGATCGGGATACTGGTCGTTACCAGAGCCACCGACCCGAGCAAACCCTTCTCTATCAGATCGTTGACGAGTATTACCCGGCATTCGCTGCGCTTATGGCAGAGCAGGGAAAGGAATTGCCGGGCTATGTGCAACGGGAATTTGAAGAATTTCTCCAATGCGGGCGGCTGGAGCATGGCTTTCTACGGGTTCGCTGCGAGTCTTGCCACGCCGAGCACCTGGTCGCTTTCAGCTGTAAGCGTCGCGGTTTCTGCCCGAGCTGTGGGGCGCGGCGGATGGCCGAAAGTGCCGCCTTGCTGGTTGATGAAGTACTGCCTGAACAACCCATGCGTCAGTGGGTGTTGAGCTTCCCGTTTCAGCTGCGTTTCCTGTTTGCCAGCCGGCCCGAGATCATGGGGTGGGTGCTGGGCATCGTTTACCGCGTCATTGCCACGCACCTGGTCAAGAAAGCGGGCCATACCCACCAAGTGGCCAAGACGGGCGCGGTCACCCTGATCCAGCGTTTTGGATCGGCGCTCAATCTGAATGTTCACTTCCACATGCTGTTTCTCGACGGTGTGTATGTCGAGCAATCCCACGGCTCAGCGCGTTTCCGCTGGGTCAAGGCGCCGACCAGCCCAGAGCTCACCCAGCTGACGCACACCATCGCCCACCGGGTGGGTCGCTATCTGGAACGGCAAGGCCTGCTGGAACGGGATGTCGAAAACAGCTATCTGGCCTCGGATGCGGTGGATGACGACCCGATGACACCCCTGCTGGGGCACTCGATCACTTACCGTATCGCTGTCGGTTCACAGGCGGGGCGAAAGGTGTTCACTTTGCAAACTCTGCCGACCAGTGGTGATCCGTTCGGTGACGGGATTGGCAAGGTAGCCGGGTCCAGCCTGCACGCCGGCGTGGCGGCCAGGGCCGATGAACGCAAGAAGCTCGAACGGCTGTGCCGGTACATCAGCCGCCCGGCGGTATCCGAGAAGCGGCTGTCGTTAACACGAGGCGGCAACGTGCGCTACCAGCTCAAGACGCCGTACCGGGACGGCACCACGCACGTCATTTTCGAACCATTGGATTTCATTGCAAGGCTGGCCGCCCTGGTACCGAAGCCCAGAGTCAACCTAACCCGCTTCCACGGGGTGTTCGCACCCAACAGTCGGCACCGGGCGTTGGTCACGCCGGCAAAACGGGGCAGGGGCAACAAGGTCAGGGTGGCTGATGAACCGGCAACACCAGCACAACGGCGAGCGTCGATGACATGGGCGCAACGGCTCAAGCGTGTTTTCAATATCGACATCGAGACCTGCAGCGGCTGCGGCGGCGCCATGAAAGTCATCGCCTGCATTGAAGACCCTATAGTGATCAAGCAGATCCTTGATCACCTGAAGCACAAAGCCGAAACCAGCGGGACCAGGGCGTTACCCGAAAGCCGGGCGCCACCGGCTGAGCTGCTCCTGGGTCTGTTTGACTGACGAGCCTGAAGGCCAACGATACCAATCAAAATGCTGCGTTCACAGCGCCGCGGCAGGGATCCGCCGTGCTGGTTGTCGGAAAAGGAGCCGCTAGTGGGAAAGAGGAGGGTAAATTTTCAGCGTTGCTGGCTCCCCGTCAGCCGGATTGGGTTGCATCGCAGGGGTGTCGAAAGAGTCAACTGCGGTCCAAAGCTGTTGGACTTGGGTGAAAAGGGCGTTTATTCTTCCTATACGTTCATTAGGTCATCTAGCCTTTCTTCCGCAGGTTTTGTTCTTGGTTTTTTAGGGGGTAATGTCATAGGGTTTGTCTCTTAATATCTTGTGCTAAAAGCAAATCTGATAGGGGTATCATAGCACTTAATATTGATATGCTAAAACTTAGCTCGCTGGTAGCTTCGCTATTTTAACTATCTTTTTGGTGCTTCTATAAAAAGATAAAATAAATACAATCAATAAAACATACATTATCGCACCAATCATCCATATCCAGCCATCCCAACTTGCCAGTGTTTGACCAAAAATAAAGCTAAATAATAATGGGCCGATCACCCCCGTCGTATTGGTTAAGCTGACTAGAACGCCTTGTAGCTTACCTTGGTTAGTTTGATTGACTTGAGCTGACATTAACCCCTGTAAGGCTGGTAGCGCAATACTGCCGCCGGCGAGTAAGATTAATGTAGGGTAAATCATCCAACCCTTTGTCAATAATGACAAAATAATGAATGCTGCTCCATCAACAACAAAGCCCACAATAATCGTCACTTTTTCATTGAATTTCTTGGCGATTGCGCCCGCTACAAATGCTTGGAACAAGGCATGCATGATGCCTAACCCCGCTAAAGATAGGCCGATCTCCATACTGCCCCATTGAAAACGATGTTCCGTAAATAACACCCATGTCGTTGCTGGAATTTGCCCTATCATTTGAGTCATAAAAAAGATAAATAACAATAGTATGACTGGCTTGATCACTTGCAGGAAAGGTCGCGAATTTTCTGCTGTTTCTGTGGTGTTTTTTTCAGTATTTTTGATTTTATTATCTTTAAATATCAACATAATAACTAAAAAAGAGAGCGCATTTAAAATGGCAGCAATAATAAAAGGAAGATGAGCTGAGAATTGCCCTGTAAAGCCGCCAATTGCAGGGCCAGAGATTAACCCGACACCAAAAGCCGCCCCTAAGCGTCCAAACCACTTAGTACGCTCTTGTGAAGCAGTATTGTCAGCAATAACAGAAGCGGCGACCGCACCTGTTGCGCCAGTAACTCCAGAAATTAATCGCCCAACGTATAGCATCCAAAGTGAGCTAGATAATGCAAGCAAAGTGTAATCCACAGCAGCGCCTGCAAGAGATAGTAGTAATATTGGTCGGCGCCCGAATTTATCAGACCATTTGCCAAGTAGAGGAGCAAAAAAAACCTGCATGATGGCATACAGTGCCAGCAGGATACCGTAATGATTTGCTAAATTTTCAGCCGACACGTATTCACGTAACAATGTAGGCAATACAGGCATGATCAAGCCGATCCCCATAGCATCTAGGGCGGTGATCGTTAAAGCGGTGATCGCAAATTTATTCATCGTTTTTTCTCTATCATTGATAGAGTTGGAATATATCCCTATCAGTGATAGAGTGTCAATAGAAAAAAAGAGAGGGCAGTATGGCGCGATTAGATAAAGAAACCATCATCACAGTGGCATTAGAGTTGCTAAATGAAGTGGGAATGGAAGGGCTGACAACGCGAAAACTAGCTCAAAAACTGGGCGTAGAGCAGCCTACACTATATTGGCATGTGAAGAACAAGCGCACATTGTTGGATGCATTATCTGTTGAAATGCTAAAGCGTAATCATCGTCATTCATTACCCGCAGTTGGGGAAACGTGGCAACAATTTTTACGTAATAATGCATTGAGCTTTCGTGATGCATTATTAAGTTACCGTGATGGCGCAAAAGTGCATTTAGGGACTCGCCCGAGTTCAGACCAATATGACACCGTAGAAATGCAGTTGCAGTTTATGGTGGACAATGGTTTTTCATTAAAATGTGGGTTATATGCAATAAGCGCGGTTGGTCATTTTACGTTAGGTTCTGTGTTAGAGCAGCAAGAACATATCGCAGCACTTAATGATAGGCAACAAATAGCAGATGATACGATGCCTCGACTATTAAAAGATGCTTTGCAAATTATGGATCAAGATGATGGCACAGAGGCTTTTTTATTTGGTTTAGAAGCATTGATTAATGGTTTCGAAAAGCAGTGATAAGGTGTCTGTGTTTTTAGGCTCGCACAATAGGGGGGATTTGTGCGAGTGGTGGATTTATTTAGAACATTGTTTTTCAATTTGGCGTTTTTGTTCTACCAATTTTTTAGCTGTTGCCATCGCGAGTTGTTCATCGGCTTGCATTTTTGCTAAACACAGTATTGCAAGGACGCGGAACATGCCTCATGTGGCGGCCAGGACGGCCAGCCGGGATCGGGATACTGGTCGTTACCAGAGCCACCGACCCGAGCAAACCCTTCTCTATCAGATCGTTGACGAGTATTACCCGGCATTCGCTGCGCTTATGGCAGAGCAGGGAAAGGAATTGCCGGGCTATGTGCAACGGGAATTTGAAGAATTTCTCCAATGCGGGCGGCTGGAGCATGGCTTTCTACGGGTTCGCTGCGAGTCTTGCCACGCCGAGCACCTGGTCGCTTTCAGCTGTAAGCGTCGCGGTTTCTGCCCGAGCTGTGGGGCGCGGCGGATGGCCGAAAGTGCCGCCTTGCTGGTTGATGAAGTACTGCCTGAACAACCCATGCGTCAGTGGGTGTTGAGCTTCCCGTTTCAGCTGCGTTTCCTGTTTGCCAGCCGGCCCGAGATCATGGGGTGGGTGCTGGGCATCGTTTACCGCGTCATTGCCACGCACCTGGTCAAGAAAGCGGGCCATACCCACCAAGTGGCCAAGACGGGCGCGGTCACCCTGATCCAGCGTTTTGGATCGGCGCTCAATCTGAATGTTCACTTCCACATGCTGTTTCTCGACGGTGTGTATGTCGAGCAATCCCACGGCTCAGCGCGTTTCCGCTGGGTCAAGGCGCCGACCAGCCCAGAGCTCACCCAGCTGACGCACACCATCGCCCACCGGGTGGGTCGCTATCTGGAACGGCAAGGCCTGCTGGAACGGGATGTCGAAAACAGCTATCTGGCCTCGGATGCGGTGGATGACGACCCGATGACACCCCTGCTGGGGCACTCGATCACTTACCGTATCGCTGTCGGTTCACAGGCGGGGCGAAAGGTGTTCACTTTGCAAACTCTGCCGACCAGTGGTGATCCGTTCGGTGACGGGATTGGCAAGGTAGCCGGGTCCAGCCTGCACGCCGGCGTGGCGGCCAGGGCCGATGAACGCAAGAAGCTCGAACGGCTGTGCCGGTACATCAGCCGCCCGGCGGTATCCGAGAAGCGGCTGTCGTTAACACGAGGCGGCAACGTGCGCTACCAGCTCAAGACGCCGTACCGGGACGGCACCACGCACGTCATTTTCGAACCATTGGATTTCATTGCAAGGCTGGCCGCCCTGGTACCGAAGCCCAGAGTCAACCTAACCCGCTTCCACGGGGTGTTCGCACCCAACAGTCGGCACCGGGCGTTGGTCACGCCGGCAAAACGGGGCAGGGGCAACAAGGTCAGGGTGGCTGATGAACCGGCAACACCAGCACAACGGCGAGCGTCGATGACATGGGCGCAACGGCTCAAGCGTGTTTTCAATATCGACATCGAGACCTGCAGCGGCTGCGGCGGCGCCATGAAAGTCATCGCCTGCATTGAAGACCCTATAGTGATCAAGCAGATCCTTGATCACCTGAAGCACAAAGCCGAAACCAGCGGGACCAGGGCGTTACCCGAAAGCCGGGCGCCACCGGCTGAGCTGCTCCTGGGTCTGTTTGACTGACGAGCCTGAAGGCCAACGATACCAATCAAAATGCTGCGTTCACAGCGCCGCGGCAGGGATCCGCCGTGCTGGTTGTCGGAAAAGGAGCCGCTAGTGGGAAAGAGGAGGGTAAATTTTCAGCGTTGCTGGCTCCCCGTCAGCCGGATTGGGTTGCATCGCAGGGGTGTCGAAAGAGTCAACTGCGGTCCAAAGCTGTTGGACTTGGGTGAAAAGGGCGTTTATTCTTCCTATACGTGCCGCGTTCCAGGCGGCGACTATGAGGGCTATGTCGATGCCCATGTGCGCCGGCTGGAGGCGCTACGCCGGGCCGGTATCGTCGAGCGGATCGACGCCGACCAATGGCGCATCCCCGATGATCTGGTCAGCCGTGCCGCCGCCCATGACGCCGGCCGAGACAGTCAGGCCAGCGTTCGCGTCCTTTCCCCGGTCGATCTGAACAAACAGATCGGATCGGACGGCGCGACCTGGCTGGACCGGCGGCTGATCCACGGCGAGACGGCCGACCTTGCGCCAACCGGCTTCGGGCAACAAGTCCGCGAAGCCATGGACCAGCGCCGCGAGCACCATATCGAACAGGGCGACGCCACCCGCAGCCGGGACAGCCGCGTCTTCTACCGGCGCAACCTTCTCGCCATCCTGCGGGAGCGCGAGGTAGCCGGCGTCGGATCGGATATGGCTTTGAGTAAGGGCCTGCCGTTCCGCGCCGCCACGGACGGCGAGAGCGTCAGCGGCAAGTTTACCGGAACCGTGCATCTATCGAGCGGCAAGTTCGCCGTGGTCGAGAAATCCCATGAGTTCACCCTTGTCCCGTGGCGGCCGATCATCGACCGCCAACTCGGCCGCGAGGTTATGGGCATCGTGCAGGGCGGGTCGGTGTCGTGGCAGTTAGGGCGGCAGAGGGGGCTGGAACGCTGAGTGCGCCCATGCCGCATTGCGAAGCAAAAGATAATCGGATAAAATGTAGCAATTCATATTCGTAAGCGTGGAGTAATCAGATGGGAAATTCCAAGTCAGCAGACAAGTAAGCCGCAACAACCAGTATTGTTGTTGCGGCGCTCTGTAAGGCTAGTCTCATCTGATTGCTGACGAGCAGACGTCGCCCGGTATTCCTTAATCGAGGGTTGATTCGTCATGACCACCACACGCCCCGCGTGGGCCTATACGCTGCCGGCAGCACTGCTGCTGATGGCTCCTTTCGACATCCTCGCTTCACTGGCGATGGATATTTATCTCCCTGTCGTTCCAGCGATGCCCGGCATCCTGAACACGACGCCCGCTATGATCCAACTCACGTTGAGCCTCTATATGGTGATGCTCGGCGTGGGCCAGGTGATTTTTGGTCCGCTCTCAGACAGAATCGGGCGACGGCCAATTCTACTTGCGGGCGCAACGGCTTTCGTCATTGCGTCTCTGGGAGCAGCTTGGTCTTCAACTGCACCGGCCTTTGTCGCTTTCCGTCTACTTCAAGCAGTGGGCGCGTCGGCCATGCTGGTGGCGACGTTCGCGACGGTTCGCGACGTTTATGCCAACCGTCCTGAGGGTGTCGTCATCTACGGCCTTTTCAGTTCGATGCTGGCGTTCGTGCCTGCGCTCGGCCCTATCGCCGGAGTATTGATCGGCGAGTTCTTGGGATGGCAGGCGATATTCATTACTTTGGCTATACTGGCGATGCTCGCACTCCTAAATGCGGGTTTCAGGTGGCACGAAACCCGCCCTCTGGATCAAGTCAAGACGCGCCGATCTGTCTTGCCGATCTTCGCGAGTCCGGCTTTTTGGGTTTACACTGTCGGCTTTAGCGCCGGTATGGGCACCTACTTCGTCTTCTTCTCGACGGCTCCCCGTGTGCTCATAGGCCAAGCGGAATATTCCGAGATCGGATTCAGCTTTGCCTTCGCCACTGTCGCGCTTGTAATGATCGTGACAACCCGTTTCGCGAAGTCCTTTGTCGCCAGATGGGGCATCGCAGGATGCGTGGCGCGTGGGATGGCGTTGCTTGTTTGCGGAGCGGTCCTGTTGGGGATCGGCGAACTTTACGGCTCGCCGTCATTCCTCACCTTCATCCTACCGATGTGGGTTGTCGCGGTCGGTATTGTCTTCACGGTGTCCGTTACCGCGAACGGCGCTTTGGCAGAGTTCGACGACATCGCGGGATCAGCGGTCGCGTTCTACTTCTGCGTTCAAAGCCTGATAGTCAGCATTGTCGGGACATTGGCGGTGGCACTTTTAAACGGTGACACAGCGTGGCCCGTGATCTGTTACGCCACGGCGATGGCGGTACTGGTTTCGTTGGGGCTGGTGCTCCTTCGGCTCCGTGGGGCTGCCACCGAGAAGTCGCCAGTCGTCTAACCGACGACTGGTAGCAGGCCCGCTCCGATGCGGCGCACTAACCATCGAAACCTCGTGAATGTCGGTATCCTGTCTGGCAGGATACCGCTCATTTCCCTTGTTCAGTTCATCGCCGTCGCCGAGCATCTGAATTTTCGGCATGCGGCCAAGGCACTTGGTATCAGCCAGTCGAGCGTCAGCGCGCGTGTGAAAGCGCTGGAGGATAACCTTGGTGTCCTGCTATTTGAGCGCCATGCGCGGGGCGTTCGGCTAACAGACGCAGGCAGGCACTTCATGGAGCGTGTCACGGCGGGTGTCGATCAACTCGATCACGCAGTGAAGACCGCGGAGTGACGGGCACTGGCTGGCAATGTCTAGCAACGGCAGGCATTTCGGCTGAGGGTAAAAGAACTTTCCGCTAAGCGATAGACTGTATGTAAACACAGTATTGCAAGGACGCGGAACATGCCTCATGTGGCGGCCAGGACGGCCAGCCGGGATCGGGATACTGGTCGTTACCAGAGCCACCGACCCGAGCAAACCCTTCTCTATCAGATCGTTGACGAGTATTACCCGGCATTCGCTGCGCTTATGGCAGAGCAGGGAAAGGAATTGCCGGGCTATGTGCAACGGGAATTTGAAGAATTTCTCCAATGCGGGCGGCTGGAGCATGGCTTTCTACGGGTTCGCTGCGAGTCTTGCCACGCCGAGCACCTGGTCGCTTTCAGCTGTAAGCGTCGCGGTTTCTGCCCGAGCTGTGGGGCGCGGCGGATGGCCGAAAGTGCCGCCTTGCTGGTTGATGAAGTACTGCCTGAACAACCCATGCGTCAGTGGGTGTTGAGCTTCCCGTTTCAGCTGCGTTTCCTGTTTGCCAGCCGGCCCGAGATCATGGGGTGGGTGCTGGGCATCGTTTACCGCGTCATTGCCACGCACCTGGTCAAGAAAGCGGGCCATACCCACCAAGTGGCCAAGACGGGCGCGGTCACCCTGATCCAGCGTTTTGGATCGGCGCTCAATCTGAATGTTCACTTCCACATGCTGTTTCTCGACGGTGTGTATGTCGAGCAATCCCACGGCTCAGCGCGTTTCCGCTGGGTCAAGGCGCCGACCAGCCCAGAGCTCACCCAGCTGACGCACACCATCGCCCACCGGGTGGGTCGCTATCTGGAACGGCAAGGCCTGCTGGAACGGGATGTCGAAAACAGCTATCTGGCCTCGGATGCGGTGGATGACGACCCGATGACACCCCTGCTGGGGCACTCGATCACTTACCGTATCGCTGTCGGTTCACAGGCGGGGCGAAAGGTGTTCACTTTGCAAACTCTGCCGACCAGTGGTGATCCGTTCGGTGACGGGATTGGCAAGGTAGCCGGGTCCAGCCTGCACGCCGGCGTGGCGGCCAGGGCCGATGAACGCAAGAAGCTCGAACGGCTGTGCCGGTACATCAGCCGCCCGGCGGTATCCGAGAAGCGGCTGTCGTTAACACGAGGCGGCAACGTGCGCTACCAGCTCAAGACGCCGTACCGGGACGGCACCACGCACGTCATTTTCGAACCATTGGATTTCATTGCAAGGCTGGCCGCCCTGGTACCGAAGCCCAGAGTCAACCTAACCCGCTTCCACGGGGTGTTCGCACCCAACAGTCGGCACCGGGCGTTGGTCACGCCGGCAAAACGGGGCAGGGGCAACAAGGTCAGGGTGGCTGATGAACCGGCAACACCAGCACAACGGCGAGCGTCGATGACATGGGCGCAACGGCTCAAGCGTGTTTTCAATATCGACATCGAGACCTGCAGCGGCTGCGGCGGCGCCATGAAAGTCATCGCCTGCATTGAAGACCCTATAGTGATCAAGCAGATCCTTGATCACCTGAAGCACAAAGCCGAAACCAGCGGGACCAGGGCGTTACCCGAAAGCCGGGCGCCACCGGCTGAGCTGCTCCTGGGTCTGTTTGACTGACGAGCCTGAAGGCCAACGATACCAATCAAAATGCTGCGTTCACAGCGCCGCGGCAGGGATCCGCCGTGCTGGTTGTCGGAAAAGGAGCCGCTAGTGGGAAAGAGGAGGGTAAATTTTCAGCGTTGCTGGCTCCCCGTCAGCCGGATTGGGTTGCATCGCAGGGGTGTCGAAAGAGTCAACTGCGGTCCAAAGCTGTTGGACTTGGGTGAAAAGGGCGTTTATTCTTCCTATACGTTGTCGGCAGCGGGCCAAAAAGGAATACGTCCATGCCCATCGAGGTGAAACCGGCTGTGAGCGCGGGTTCAAGCATATAGCCCGACAGGCGCGTATCCTTGCCGATCACGACACGATGGCGGTGGTCACCGCGACGAAAGACACGGCCAGCCGCCATGCCGACGCGCAAGGCGGTTTCCGCCGTCATCGCGCCTTCGTTGGCTTTGCCACGAATACCGTCTGTGCCGAAATATTTGCGCACCATAAGGTCGATTATCCTGTCGTCGGGTCGCCCTCAAAGGGGACATGCCTGCTGAACCGCGAATATAGAGAAATATCCCGAATGTGCAGTTAACGAATTCTTGCGGTTTCTTTCAGCGCCGCCAATACCGCCAGCCCGTCGCGCAAGGGGCGCGGCTCGTGTGTGCGGATGAAGTCAGCTCCACCTGCGGCGGCGGCAAGCTCTGCAGCGAGTGTCGCGGCCCCGACATCCCCCGGACCACGGCCTGTGAGCGCGCGCAGAAAGGATTTGCGCGAAACAGACAGAAGCACCGGCAAATCGAAGCGCAGCCGCAATTCATCGAACCGCGCCAGCACCGAGAGCGAGGTTTCGGGAGCAGCCCCCAGAAAAAACCCCATGCCGGGATCAAGGACAAGGCGGTTGCGTTTGATACCGGCACCCGTCAGCGCCGCGATGCGCGCGTCAAAGAACGCCGCAATGTGATCCATGATGTCGCCAGCGGGTGCCTCGCGCCGATCTGCCTGCCCGTCTTGCACCGAATGCATAACGACGAGTTTGGCAGATGATTTCGCCAATTGCGGATAGAACGCAGCGTCTGGAAAACCGCGAATATCATTGAGATAGGCCACACCACGCGACAAGGCATAGGCTTGCGTCGCGGGTTGATAACTGTCGAGCGAGACGGGAATGCCATCTGCCTTGAGCGCGTCCAGCACCGGCGCGATACGCGCGATTTCTGTGTCGGACGAAACAGGCGCGGCGTCGGGATTGCTGGATGCCGGACCGAGGTCGATCACATCTGCCCCCTCGGCCATCAGCTTACGCGCCTGCGCAATGGCTGCGTCTGGCGCCAGATACCGGCCTCCATCGGAGAAACTGTCCGAGGTTATGTTGACGATGCCGAAAATGATGAGCGATTTATTCATGGGGGCTTCTATAATAATAATAATCGAGCATGAGTCTCATACGGATGCTCGGGTCGAAAGGGAATCCCCAGGCGAGTAACCTGTTTGCGGTGATCCATTAGCTGCAGGAGCAGAATAGCATACATCTGGAAGCAAAGCCAGGAAAGCGGCCTATGGAGCTGTGCGGCAGCGCTCAGTAGGCAATTTTTCAAAATATTGTTAAGCCTTTTCTGAGCATGGTATTTTTCATGGTATTACCAATTAGCAGGAAAATAAGCCATTGAATATAAAAGATAAAAATGTCTTGTTTACAATAGAGTGGGAATAATGCTCCTTTAAGAAAGGTCTGGTATTAACAAGCACTAAATCATACTTAAGTCCGCGTAATTGCGGACTTTTTTTGTTTTTGGCTTAGTTATTTTTGGCAATGTCTGGCAACACCAAGCACGGTTTGACCGTGGTATTTTGATGGGTATGATTCATCGGTAATGCCATGGATTACGCCCGATAGATTAATCTCTAGTTTTTTAGAGGTTTTTCAGCATGGTATCAAACAAGAGTAATAGGTCGAAACATGCTCACTGATACCAAGCTACGCAATCTCAAACCCAAAGATAAGCTTTACAAAGTCAATGACCGTGATGGCCTCTATGTTGCTGTGACCACAGCGGGCTCTATTTCTTTTCGCTACAACTACTCAATCAATGGCAGACAAGAAACCATTACCTTTGGTCGCTAGATACAACATCTGGCAATTGATGCCACTGGCCTCAAGGTTTATGGCGAAGGTGAATGGAAGGTCAAGAAGCATGGAACTGATGGGAAGCGAAGAGTCTGGCGTAAGCTGCATATCGCGGTAGATACAAGCACCCACGAAATAGTCGCAGCAGAGCTGAGCTTATCTAACGTAACTGATGCCGAAGTGCTCCCCAACTTACTCAAGCAGACACGTCGTAAAATCATTGAGATATCAGGCGATGGCGCTTATGACACAAGGAATTGCCATGATGCTATACGGTTCAAGCGAGCGGTTCCGCTTATCCCGCCACGAGAAGGGACTACCTTCTGGGAACAAGGACACACTCGCAATTTAGCAGTAGGTTGTCAGAAGCTCTTTGTCAAAGCGCAGTGTATCGCCGAATAGTGTTAAGCCAGCAGTCCGGCTGCTGGCTATTGTGAACTAAACGATGCCTTGCTCGATCATCGCATCAGCGACTCTTCTAAAGCCGGCAATGTTTGCGCCTAAAACTAAATTACCAGGTTGACCAAACTCTCGACTGGTTTCATTTGCATTAATAAAGATGTTTTTCATGATGGTCTGCAACTGGCTATCGACTTGCTCGAAGGTCCAGTTTTGCATGCTGGCATTTTGTGCCATTTCAAGCTGACTGGTTGCAACGCCGCCTGCATTGGCTGCTTTCGCTGGCCCATAAGCCATTTCGGAATCCACGATGATATTGGCCGCATCACGAGTGGTTGGCATGTTTGCGCCTTCACTAATCAAAACACACCCATTATCGATAAGAGCAAGAGCATCGTTTGACGTCAGTTCATTTTGGGTCGCGCAAGGGAATGCGGCGTCAGCTTTATATCGCCATACAGCATGCCCTTCATTAGGATAGTCACCCAACGGCGTATACTCTGCTTCAGGGTAAGTGTCTAAATACTCTTCTAAACTTGCTCTTTTCACTTCTTTTAGTTGCTTGAGGAGCTGCAGATCAATACCGTGTTCATGATAAATCGTGCCTCTAGAATCGCTGCATGTTACTGGGGTTGCTCCCATGTGGTATAGCTTTTCAATTGTATAGATAGCGACGTTACCTGCGCCAGAAACGAGGCAAGTTTTGCCTTTTAGTGAATCATTACGGTCATTGAGCATGCATTCCGCAAAATATACGGTTCCGTATCCCGTTGCTTCTTTTCTAACAAGTGAGCCCCCCCAAAGAAGGCTCTTGCCTGTAAGTACTCCTTCGTAGCGGCCCGTCAATCGTTTATATTGACCAAACATATAACCAATTTCACGCGCACCGACGCCGATATCGCCAGCAGGAACATCGGTAACGGGACCAATGTGGCGGTATAACTCGTTCATAAATGATTGGCAAAATCGCATGATTTCACCGTCAGATTTTCCTTTAGGATCGAAATTTGAACCGCCTTTTCCGCCACCAATTGGAAGGCCAGTAAGCGCGTTTTTAAAAATCTGTTCAAAGCCGAGGAACTTTATGATGCTCGCGTTCACTGAATGATGGAACCTCAGTCCGCCTTTGTATGGACCTAACGCGGAGTTAAACTCGACGCGGTAGCCTTTGTTTACTTGCACATTCCCTGCGTCATCGACCCAAGGAACTCGAAACATGATTTGACGTTCTGGTTCTACGATTCTTTGGATAATCGCTTGTTCTTTATATTTATTATTGCTTTCTATGACTGGAGCGAGAGAAGTTAATACTTCTTCTACGGCTTGGTAAAACTCTTTTTGAGCCGGGCTACTGTGTTGTAAAGCAACAATAGTATCGTGTATGTGTGACATAGTCCTCTTCCTTGATATGAATAAGCAATCAGTTTATATGAATGTATTCCCATTAAATAGTGATTTTGACCAATTCTCAATGGCTATACCTATTCAACTTGAAGATGCAGGTTTCAATATCTGAAAATTATCCGTAATTCTGGATACGAGTGAGCCTGCAACTTTTGGTAATGTCGCATGGCGTTGTTGAACAAATCCGGTGAAGGACATATCTTGCCTACGTTCTATCAGCATTAGTTTCGAACTGGCATAGCTAGTCCTATTACTTTGTTCATGGCTTTGACATTGGCAAGCGCTTCACCTACTTGAGCATTATAATTCCTTAAGCTCAATTGGCCACTCGTTAGCCCTTTGTATCGTGACATTGCCGTTTCAGATAGAGAACGGTCGTGATAATCAGAGTTAATTTTCCATTGAGCCAACGTATCACTTTTTAACGCTTTTACTGCTTCGTTTCTTGGGTGTCCATCATCCCAGAAGCTAGCATTTTTACGTGGCGGTATTAACGGAGTAATGCCTTTTCTTTGTAACACGTTATGGCAACCCTTCGTATCGTATGCACCATCGCCAGAGACTGAACTGTATATTTTCCGCGTGTTGAACTGCAATCTGCGCAACTCGTTTTAGCTCTTCTCTTGTGAGGTAGGCATAGTTACCAGTAGAACCTAATACATCAATAGAATTGACCTTAGTATCAACTAAACGTTGAATAAGACCAATAAAGGCTGCTTCATCAACAGAGTTATTGTATAGCGGTGTCAAGGGAAATGCGGAGAGTCCAAAAAACATAAAATGTATTTTTTAACATAGTAATCGAGGATAGTGGCATTCAAGCATGACGAAATGGCTTCCTTCAATTTAACTTCTGATACAACCTCCCACTAACAATCGTCTCCATAATATTCATCACGATCAAGGCTTGTTGTTCTGTGACTGGCATTTCGGTGCCTTCACGAATCGCTTGATAAGTATCAAGGTAAAATTGGGTGTAATGCTGGTGGATGGGAGCGATGAGCTCATGGTGATCGTGAAAGTAAATCGTGCAAGTGCCTTGAGCGGTATCTTGGCCGAAGTTCGGATTATCAAGGAAAATGCCTTGCTTTAAGTCGCGCTCTTGTTGGTCGATTTGATACTTTTCAACGGTGGCGTTAGTGGCATTAACTATCCAGCGTGGCGGCTCTTTGACGATAAGTTGTGAAAAGCGCACGCGAATTCTCAAGTTGCCGTAAACCAATTTAATATCATAGTGATCTTCTGGAATACTTGTCTCGGCCTCATTGGTCATTTGATAGCTAAGTCCTTCGCCAATGTAGTAATTCTTTTGGTTAGCAATATCATAAATCACATCATCTGGCTCGCCGTATAACGATACGATTTGATCGAGAAAATGCACCGCATGACCATAAACACTGCCATCGTATTGATTGCCTCTTTGATTAGCTCCGTCGGTTCGGTAGTGAGTATGGTTGGACTCAATTTCCATCACTTTGCCGATATCTTGGCGAGCTAACAGGTTTTTTATCGTAAGAAAGTCACTGTCATAGCGTCGGTTTTGATACGGAGTGATTCGTACATTTCGTTGCTTGGCTAACTGGAATAATTCTTTCGCTTGCTCAACCGTATCGCAAAATGGTTTTTCAACAATCACATGTTTGCCAGCTTCGATGGCTTGCTTGGCGTATGAGTAATGACTGCTGGCTGGAGTGGTAATGACAATTAGCTCAACTGGGCTAGCGAGTAGCGATTGCACATCATCGAAACGCTGAATCTCGCCATTTAGGTTGGGGTAGAGCATCTCAAATTGTCGAGTGCCTCGTGTGTAATACCCTGTTACTTCAAACTTGTTTGCCGCATCTATAAAAGGCATATGATAGCGGTTGGTGCTTTTCCCAAAGCCAATAAAACCCAGTTTCATCATGACAACATCCTATGTGGATTTTTGCTCTTGAATTATTTGAAGACTAACCATACATGTTGGCGGTGAAGCTGTTAATAACTAATATAAATTTTCTTGAAGGGTGATGTGATTGGAACAGACAACGACATTCCGGCACTTACAAAATGCGTTTAAACGTATTGATAACAGCAAATCATTTCAGTGGTTTGTGATTGCGGTGATTGTCATTTCGGCGCTAACCGTCGGGGCGCATACGTATTCTTTGCCGCCTAGTATGGAATATGCGCTCAATATTATGGATATCGCGATCACGGTGTTCTTTCTTATTGAGTTGGTGATCCGCTATTTAGCCAGTGACGGTATTCGCGCTTTCTTTAAAAAAGGTTGGAATATCTTCGACACCATTATTGTGATTGGCAGCTTATACCCAGCGGCCGGCTCGACCATGTTTGTGGCGCGTTTGTTGCGTATTTTCCGTGTGCTGCGTTTAGTCTCTATGGTGCCGGAATTACGGGTGTTGGTGAACGCATTAATTAAAGCCATTCCGCAGATGGGTTACATTGGCTTGTTGATGTTTGTGATCTTCTACATTTACGCCGCAGTGGGCAGCATGTTGTTTGCGGATATCAACCCAACGCTGTGGAGTGATGTGTCGATTTCGATGCTGACCTTGTTCCGTGTGGCGACGTTTGAGGATTGGACCGATGTGATGTACGAAACCATGCAAGTGTATTCACTGAGCTGGATTTATTACCTCACGTTTATCTTCCTGACCGCTTTCATCTTTTTAAATATGATGGTGGGAACGATTTTGGAAGTGATGTCGGAAGAGCACAAGCAATTGCGAGAAGAGCGTTTGAGTGAGGAGGGCGATGCCAATCAAGACAAACTGGCGACGTCGCAAGAGATCCAAGCGCTGCATCAAAAATTGGATCAATTGCAACGCGCCCTCAATAATATGAAGGATTAATCTTTTATTAATGTAATTTATATTAAAGTTGTTGATTAATAAGGGAAAGTTTGTCTAGATTAGGATGTGGGGAAGGTATGCTGACAATATGAGTTAATGGCATTTTTACAAACTAATACGACCTAAATAGCGGTCATTGTATTGCTACGGCTTTCATTGTCAGAGGCATCCAGATTATTGCAGCTTTATATAAGTAAAGGATTATTTTGACATAAGAAAAGGATTATTTTGCCTGTTCCTAGTTTAAAAAATGCTTCAAGTTTTATAGTGTTCCCAGATGTTATCTTTTAAGGTGTGTTTATGTATCAGAATGTACTAAATTGGTTTGAGGAGATTGGTATCCCCTTACAACAAATGCTTCCGGTGGCGAAAGCACTGGGTCTTATTGTCATTATCGCGATTATTATTCATTTACTCCTTCATCGAGGATTATTGAGATGGATTAAAAATCGCGCCAATGTATCTGGTGGGATCTGGCGAAGTATCGTTGCCAATGAAAATTTATTTAGCCGTTTGGCCTTGTTAATTCAAGGTTCGGTCATCGGTATTCAAGCTAAATTATGGCTCTCTCAAGAAAGCTTTATCCGAGAAGCGATCATGACAGTCGTTGCCTTGTGGGTCGTGATTTATGCCTTGCTGGTGGTGTTTTCAATTTTAGATGTTATTGAACGGGCGGTAAGTCGTACCCAAGCCGGTAAAAATATGCCAATACGTGGTATTATGCAAAGCTTGAAGATCATCTTCTTTGTTGTCGCAGCACTGCTTATTACTTCGATTTTAATTGGTAAATCACCAGTCATTTTATTAAGTGGTTTAGGTGCGATGACAGCCGTCATCATGTTGGTCTTTAAAGATCCAATATTAGGCTTAGTGGCAGGGGTTCAATTATCCGCTAATAAAATGTTAAGTGTGGGCGATTGGCTTGAAATGCCGAAATATGGCGCAGATGGTGATGTGATTGATATCAGTTTAACCACGGTAAAAGTACAAAACTGGGATAAAACTATTACGACTATTCCAACTTATGCTTTAATTTCGGACTCGTTTAAAAACTGGAAAGGAATGCAAAACTCTGGGGGCCGCCGTATTAAACGCAGCGTGCTTATTGATGCTACTAGTGTCCATTTTCTTAAAAAAGAAGAAATCGATTATTTAACCAAAGCAAAATTATTAAAACCTTATTTACTCAATAAAGTGGAAGAGTTAGCGGAATATAATTCCAGCAATGATTTTGACCATGAGTGTGGCATCAATGGCCGGAAATTAACGAACTTGGGCAGCTTTAGAGCGTATTTAGAACATTATCTTTCTGCGCATCCACGCATTCACAATGAAATGACGCTAATGGTTCGTCAAATGAGCCCGACCCATGAAGGGATCCCGTTAGAGGTGTATTGCTTTACCAATACTACGGTTTGGTTAGAGTATGAGTCGATTCAATCGGATATTTTTGATCATATTTATGCGGTATTGCCGGAATTTGATCTCCGAGTATCGCAAGCGCCAACCGGTAATGACTTTCGTCAATGGCAAGCGCATTCGTAATCTAACGTGATAAATAGCGGTTAATAGAGAAACTTGACCAATATGATGGACTTATATCGGTAAATGCTTGTCGAGATAATCGAGCAATAATCTGACCTTAGTCGATAAATGATGGTTGTGAGGGTAAACCGCCCACACGCCATCATTTTTTGGTTGTGATGATTCGAGTAATGAGACCAGCTGACCTGATTCGATATAGCTCTTCACGTAATAATCGGGCAGTTGCACAATCCCAATGCCTTTTAATGCAGCATCCAATAGCGCATAGCCGTTATTGCATTTTAGCGAGCCTTTAATGCTGAGCTTGCGATTATGAAAGCGCCAGTAATCTAGCGTACCCACCAAACAATTGTGACGTTTTAAGTCACTTAAATTTTCAGGCTCGCCCCATTGACGTAGATATTTAGGTGATGCGCACAGGAACTGCTGACGTGAACGCAGTTTTTTTGCCATCATGCTGGAGTCTTCTAACGGGCCTAAGCGAATGGCTAAATCGACTTTTTCTTCAGTGAGATCCACCACCTGGTTAGTGAGCCATAATTCAATATTGAGATCGGGGTAAGCCAGGTAGAAATCATTGATCAGCGGTGCGACATGGCTTTCACCGTATGCAATCGGCACTGAAATTTTAAGTTGACCTTGCGGGCTGTGGTTCAAACTGGTGACAGAGCGTTCCGCTTCGGCTAATTGATCTAATATCTCACGGCATTGTTCAAAATATTGTTGACCAAGATCTGTGAGTTTGACTTGACGGGTGGTGCGATAAAACAAACGAATCGCGAGGCGTTTTTCCAACTGATTGACCTGTCGGCTGACTTGCGCGGTAGAAATATTGAGTTGTTTGGCGGCTAAGGTGAAGCTGCCAGTTTCGGCTACCGCGACAAATTCTGAAACTCCCTGCCAATGCATGTTTATCACCTATATGTATTAATGAAGCCTATATCCTACTTATTATTACAATTTGGTAAAAGTGTTTTACTTATACGAGTCTTATCATTTTTCGGTTGGTGTCTATACTGAATGCATATCTTGAGTGGCTCGCTTTTTGGTGTGCCTCTGATGTTCTCCCTTGAATTAATGAGTAAGGAATTGAAATGACAGCACAAGTAATTAAGTCACGCGCGGCCGTGGCATGGAAAGCCGGTGAACCTCTAAAAATGGAAACCGTGGATGTAATGCCACCACAGAAAGGTGAAGTTCGCGTGAAAATTATTGCCACTGGTGTGTGTCATACCGATGCATTTACGTTATCCGGTGATGATCCTGAAGGCGTTTTCCCAGCAATTTTAGGCCATGAAGGTGGCGGTATTGTTGAATCTGTTGGCGAAGGTGTGACTTCACTTAAAGTCGGCGATCACGTTATTCCACTTTACACTGCTGAATGTGGCGAATGTAAATTCTGTACTTCAGGTAAAACCAACTTGTGTTCAGCGGTACGTGAAACTCAAGGTAAAGGTTTGATGCCAGATGGTACGACACGATTTTCAATTAACGGTGAGCCAATTTTCCATTACATGGGCACGTCAACGTTTTCGGAATACACGGTTCTGCCAGAAATCTCACTCGCCAAAGTAAACCCTGAAGCGGATTTAAAAGAAGTGTGTCTACTGGGTTGTGGTGTGACTACCGGCATGGGCGCTGTGGCAAATACGGCCAAAGTACAAGAAGGCGACACTGTAGCGATCTTCGGTCTAGGCGGCATTGGTCTATCGGCGGTGATTGGCGCTGCGATGGCAAAAGCGGGCCGTATTATTGCTATCGACATTAATGAATCGAAATTTGATTTGGCCAAGAAACTAGGCGCAACTGATGTGGTGAATCCAAAAGATTTCGATAAGCCCATTCAAGAAGTGATCGTTGAAATGACTGACGGCGGCGTGGATTACTCATTTGAATGTGTCGGTAACGTACACCTAATGCGTTCAGCGCTAGAGTGTTGCCATAAAGGCTGGGGCGAGTCGATCATCATTGGTGTGGCTGGCGCAGGTCAAGAGATCTCAACTCGTCCTTTCCAACTAGTGACTGGCCGTGTATGGAAAGGCTCGGCATTCGGTGGCGTAAAAGGCCGTTCAGAATTGCCTGATTACGTAGAACGTTACATGAAAGGTGAATTCAAGCTGAATGATTTCATTACTCATACCATGGGCCTTGAAGACATCAATACTGCGTTTGATTTGATGCATGAGGGTAAGAGTATTCGTACTGTCATTCATTACTAAGAGACGTAGCTAGGAAACTCGTTGCTCGTGTCTCGAGGTGAAATACGTGAGATCGAGCCACAATAATAGGTACTTTCTTACTTGTAAGCCCAATTACTTTGAAGATTGGTACGTAGCTAGGAAACTCGTTGCTCGTATCTCGAGGTGAAATACTCAAGCTCGAGCAACCATAGTCGGTGTTTATTTAGCTATAAGTTCGATGAATTTTAAGGTTAAAGTGTAGCTTAGGGCTGTTGTTTTAGTCTTGGGAACGAGAATAGACTTTTCCGAGCTTCCGAGCTTCCGAGCTTCCGAGCTTCCGAGCTTCCGAGCTTCCGAGCTTCCGAGCTACGAGAAACGTATAAACGAGAACCGTATAATGAAACAACTCAATTCAAATAAATCGTTTGGTGGTTATCAACAGCAATTTGAGCATGAATCTACTGTGCTCAATTGCACCATGCGCTTTTCGATTTTTATGCCGCCGCAAGCCGCTGATGAGAAAGTGCCGGTGTTGTACTGGTTATCGGGCTTAACTTGCACCGATGAAAACTTTGTGCAAAAAGCCGGTGCGCAGCGATTGGCGGCGGAATTAGGTATCGCGATTGTTGCGCCAGATACGAGTCCGCGTGGTGATGATGTGGCTGATGATGAAGCCTATGATCTAGGTAAAGGGGCAGGCTTTTACCTTAATGCCACCCAAGAGCCTTGGGCTAAGCATTATCAAATGTACGATTACATTGCTTACGAGCTACCAGCCTTGATTGAAGCAAACTTTGCTGTTAATGATAAGCGTTCGATCTCAGGTCACTCGATGGGCGGGCATGGCGCGTTAACCATTGGCTTACGCAATAGTCCGCGCTTTAAATCGATTTCCGCTTTCAGCCCGATTGTGAGCCCATTGCATTGCCCGTGGGGACACAAGGCATTAACCGCTTATCTTGGTGATGACCAAGCTTTGTGGGTTAAATACGATGCGGTTGAGCTGATGAAAAAAATCAAAGGAGACGAAGCGTATTTGCCGCCGATCAAAATGGATCAAGGTCTTGCCGATAACTTCTTAGAAGATCAATTAAAACCGCACTTATTGGAAAATGCCGCTAATGATGTGGGGTATCCATTTGAAATCAATGTCCACTCTGGTTACGACCATAGCTATTTTTTCATCGCCAGTTTCATAGATGAGCATTTGAAGTTTCATGCTCAGTATTTGAAATAACTTGGTAGAAGGTAAAACATGAAAAAGGGCAGCGAAGTGGCTTAATGCCGATCAGTTAAGCAAAAAATGATCGGTTGAACGATCCTGCAGATAGCTTATAAAGGCTCTAAGTATTCCCACTTAGAGCCTTTTCTTTTGCAATTAACGACAGCCCTCTCACTCGCCAATAGCTATGCTTCAAATACAGAGCAACTAGGACAACTTAGTGACATCCTGTGCCCAGACTTCATTAATCAATGTCTTGAAACGTCGGGGGTAGCAACGGTTCGAAAGCGCAGAATCCCTCTTGATATGGCGGTTTGGTCTGTGATTGCTATGTCTCTCTATCGACAAGAACCTCTGTGGAGTATCGTTTCCAAAGCTCAATTGGCTCTGCCTGGAAAACGAGCGCTTGTCGCTCCTAGCGCCATCGTTCAGGCGAGACAGAGACTTGGTGAGCAGGCAGTGAAAGAAGTTTTTGTTCAAAGTCAGAAGCTGTGGAATGAAGTGGCTCAACATCCTACTTGGGCTGGCTTAAAGCTTCTTGCTGTCGATGGCGTGGTATGGCGAACACCGGACAGCGATGAAAATAGGAATACCTTTCAAGCCCCCTCGAACCAAAATAGCGAAGGCGCCTTCCCTCAAGTTCGTATGGTGTGCCAGATGGAAGTGACAAGTCATATGCTGATTGCAAGTGCATTCGATAGCTACAAAACCAATGAAATGGTATTGGCTGAACAACTCATCGACACGACACCAGATAATAGCTTAACCCTGTTTGATAGAGGCTTTTTCTCACTAGGTCTACTCAATCGCTGGGCATCGACAGGCGTTGAGCGCCATTGGTTAATGCCAATGAAGAAAGGTACGCAGTATACGATAATCAGTAAGCTTGGCAGGAATGATAGAATAGTCCGCTTGCAGTCTAGCCCTCAAGCCAGAAAGAAGTTCTCGGATTTACCAGAGTCAGTGACGGTTAGGCTCATAACCAAAACGATTAAGGGAAAAGAGGTCAATATCCTCACGTCGATGACCGATGCTTTGCGCTACCCTAGCGCAGAAATCGCTGACCTATACAGCCATCGATGGGAAATTGAGGTTGGTTATAGAGAAATGAAGTCATCGCTACTTAAGAACCAATTTACCTTACGCAGTAAAAAACCTGAGATGGTCCGTCAAGAGCTATGGGGGTTGCTACTGAGCTACAATATCATCCGTTATCAGATGATAAGTATGGCGAAACAAATCCCGGGGCTACACCCGAATCAGCTGAGCTTCACGACAAGCGCGAATGCCATTATCCACCTAATCCACAGCTTCTGGCTCGAGTCGGCTGGGACGATACCGAAACGAATAAATCACTTGCTTGAAGAAGCTCACCACCATGTTCTTCCTGTTAAGCGGGAAGATAGAATGTACCCTAGAGCGATAAAGCCCAAAGCGAAGAAGTACCCTAATAAAAAGAATGCCAGTCAGCTTAATTGACTGGCATTAAGCGAAGTGGCTGCCCTTTCTGTATGTGAAAAATTATTCGTTTATTTGATTTGAGGAACATTAAGACAGATACACAAGTTCAGATTGAACCGGCTTAGATCATTACTTATTTTTTGAAGATGATCTCAAATGATGTCGAAAATGTTAAAGTATGTAACGAAAAGTGCACCTTAATCGCATGATTTTCCTAATTACGATGGCGCAATACTCAAAAGGTTTATAAAGCATGTGGGTATGCTGAGTGGTTTTAGGCTTCCGACTTGCTTGAGTTGAAATGGACTTCAGCCTTTAAGTCGTTGAAGTTAACGTAGAATAAATTCGCTAAATGTATATAAAGTACTCAAACAGCGTCTAACCTCCTTTAACTTCTGCTATTTCATCCAATTTTAATTTTTATTTAGTGTTGTTCGCTGTGCTAGGGAAGATGAAATTATAATTCCATTTTCGAAAAGTTAGTTTTCACTTTTATTTGATGAGATTGTTGTGCTATGTAAGCATAATGTTTCAAATGTAACATTGTATGTTTTGGTGTAACCATGTTTGCCTTGGTGCAACTATCTGTGCATTGTTATTCTCTTCTCTTAACTTGGTGGTTACTTTGCATTTTCGTGCATTTTGGCTACCTAGTAGTGAAATTTACTTGGTCGCAAATGGTATTTAGATGTAGAAATTTGCAGCTAAACATCATTTCTATCGATTTCATGGTTTTGCGTTGAATGGTTTCGTTATTGCTATAACGACGTGCTTTTCTTCGCCTTTAATATCGAGAATTAGAATGGAAGCCTCAAGATATAAAAACATCTTGTCACGTGGAGGAATGCTCGCCGTCCCTTTTCTGTTGTCTGGATGTGAATCTGCTTTGCTTGATCCTAAAGGGATCGTCGGCATTCAAGAAAAAGAACTGATCATCACAGCATTATTGTTGATGTTGATTGTTGTTATTCCTGTCATCCTAATGACGGTATTTTTTTCGTATAAATATCGTTCAACTAATACGGATGAAAAATACGATCCAGAATGGGCACATTCAACCAAAATTGAAGTGGTGGTGTGGACTATTCCTATCATCATTATTGCCATTTTAGGAACCATCACTTGGCGCACGACTCACGAATTAGAGCAATCTAAACCGCTTGTGAGCGAAGTCGACCATATGACGATTGAAGTCGTCTCTTTGGATTGGAAATGGTTGTTTATTTACCCTGAGCAACATATTGCGACGGTGAACTACGTAGCCTTCCCTAAAGATGTGCCAGTTAAGTTCAAAGTCACTTCAGACAACATTATGAATTCGTTCTTCATTCCTCGTTTGGGCAGCCAGATTTATGCGATGCCAGGCATGATGACCAGTGTGCATCTAATGGCAAATGAAGCGAATGATTATAAAGGCATTTCAGCCAGTTACAGTGGTGAAGGCTTCTCAGGCATGAAGTTCACCGCGCACGTCACCGAAACGCGTGATGAGTTTAATGACTGGGTGAAAAGCGTTAAGAACAAACAAGATGCCCTAGTGATGAGTGATTTCGATGGTTATCGTGAGCTTGCGAAACCAAGCGAAAACGTGCCAGTGACGTATTACTCAAGCGTTCCAGAGCATTTGTTTGCCGATGTGGTCAAGCAGTATAAGGGCTCTTTAAACTCAGGCGAAGAAAGCATGAGTGAAGGGCACCATATGGACATGGCAAAACATTAAAGGGTAGGAAATACTATGTTTGGAAGACTTTCTCTCGACAGCGTTCCATACCATGAGCCGATTATTATGGTCACTTTGACCGTGATTGCTCTTGTTGGTATCGCGCTTGTTTCAGCCATTACTTACTACGGTAAATGGCAATATTTATGGTCTGAGTGGTTCACTTCGATCGACCATAAGAAAATCGGTTTTATGTACATTGTGGTGGCATTAGTCATGTTAATCCGTGGTTTCTCGGATGCGGTGATGATGCGAAGCCAACAATTGCTTTCTTCTGCGGGCGAGGCCGGATATCTGCCACCTGAGCACTATGACCAAATCTTCAGTGCGCACGGTGTGATCATGATTTTCTTCGTTGCTATGCCACTGATCATTGGCTTGATGAACATTGTTGTTCCTCTGCAAATAGGTGCGCGTGACGTTGCTTTCCCATACTTGAACAACTTGAGCTTCTGGCTGTTTGTTGTGGGTGTGATTCTAACCAACGTATCACTTGGTGTGGGTGAATTCGCTCGTACTGGTTGGTTGGCTTATCCGCCGCTATCAGGCATTAAAGCAAGCCCAGGAACAGGGGTTGATTATTGGATTTGGGCGCTGCAAATTTCAGGTGTCGGTACCACGCTATCCGGTGTGAACTTCTTCACCACCATCATGCGCATGCGTACTCCGTCTATGCCTTTGATGAAAATGCCAGTGTTCACTTGGGCATCACTGTGTGCCAATATTTTGATCATCATTTCGTTCCCAATCTTAACTGTGACTATCGCGCTATTGACGCTTGATCGTTACCTAGGTACCCATTTCTTTACCAATGATATGGGCGGTAACATGATGATGTACGTCAACTTGATTTGGGCGTGGGGTCACCCTGAAGTATACATTCTGGTACTGCCTATTTTCGGTGTGTACTCAGAAGTGGTGGCGACTTTCTCTCGTAAGAAACTGTTCGGTTACACATCGCTGGTTTGGGCGACTGTGGTTATCACCATCCTTGCGTTCGTGGTTTGGCTACATCACTTCTTTACCATGGGTTCTGGCGCAAATGTAAACGCCTTCTTTGGTATTGCCACCATGATTATCTCAATTCCAACCGGGGTTAAGATCTTCAACTGGCTATTTACCATGTACCGTGGTCGTGTTGAATTCAGCTCACCAATGTTATGGACTATCGGCTTCCTGATCACCTTCACAGTTGGTGGTATGACTGGCGTATTGATGGCGGTTCCTGGCGCAGACTTCGTACTTCACAACAGTTTGTTCCTGATCGCGCACTTCCATAATGTGATTATCGGTGGTGTGGTGTTCGGCTGTTTTGCTGGTGTGACTTACTGGTTCCCGAAAGCAACTGGTTTCAAACTGAATGAAACTTGGGGTAAACGTGCATTCTGGTGTTGGATTATTGGCTTCCTATTTGCCTTTATCCCGCTATACGCATTGGGCTTTATGGGTATGACTCGTCGTTTGAGCCAACACATTGACCCTGAGTACTTCCCACTGCTAGCGACGGCTGCGTTCGGTACTTTCATCATTTTCTGTGGTGTAGCGTGTCAAGCGATTCAGTTCTTCGTGAGCGTGCGTGACCGTGAACAAAACCGCGATCTTACTGGCGACCCATGGGGCGGTCGTACACTTGAGTGGTCGACTTCATCACCACCGCCGTTCTACAACTTTGCGAAATTGCCAAAAGGCGATGTACTGGATGCGTTCTGGTATCAAAAGCAAGAAGGTAAAGCGGGTATTGATGCGAAACTGGCGGAAGAAGAAGAGTACGCTCCGATTCATATGCCGAAAAATACGGCAACCGGTGTTGTAATCTCAGGTTTCTCTTTGATCTTTGGTTTTGCCATGATCTGGTATATCTGGTGGTTAGCTATCGTAGGATTTGTCGGCATTATCGTGACTGCGATTGTACATAGCTTCAATGAAGACCGTGATTACTACGTGACGGTTGAAGAAATCAAAGCTATCGAGCAAGCGCATAAAGAGCAGCTGAAAAAAGCGAAAGCACAACAAGCTAATGCATCCGATGATGACGAAGATATGGAGGTCGATTATGCACGCTAATCCTGCAGCTGAGCATGGTCATCATGATGATCACGATCATCATGACGCAAATGAGATGAAGCAATACGGCTTCTGGATCTACTTAATGAGTGACTGCATTCTGTTTGGTACTTTGTTTGCCACTTATGCAGTACTGGTTAACGCCACCGCGGGTGGGCCAACAGGGAAAGATATTTTTGAACTCCCATTTGTATTCGTAGAAACCATGTTGCTGCTGTTAAGTAGTATCACTTTTGGTTTTGGCATCATTGCCATGAAACGTGAAGATGTTGCCGGCTTAAAACGCTGGCTACTGATCACTGCGCTACTCGGCCTCGGCTTTATTGCGATGGAAATATACGAATTCCATCATTTAATTGAAGAAGGTTTTGGACCACAACGCAGTGCGTTCCTATCGGCTTTCTTTACCTTGGTCGGAACTCACGGTTTGCATGTGACATTTGGTCTTATTTGGTTGGCAGTGTGTTACTTCCAATTAAGTACGAAAGGTTTGAATGATTTAATGAAAGGCCGTTTTTACTGCTTAAGTTTGTTCTGGCACTTCCTTGATATCGTTTGGATTTGTGTATTTACAATCGTGTACTTATTGGGGGTGGTGTAATGTCAAATTCATCAGTATCAAAAGGCCATGAAGATTCTGGCGCAAAAGGTTACATCATTGGGTTTGTTGCTTCGCTTATCTTAACGATTATTCCGTTTTACTTTGCGTATACCGGAGTATTGTCTCGCGAAACCACCATTGAAATCTTGATCATCACAGCGGTTATCCAGTTGCTCGTTCACCTAGTGTACTTCTTGCATATGGATAGCTCAGAAAAAGGTAAGTTCAATGCCTTATCTTTTGCTTTTACCGCTGTCATTGTCTTTATCGTGGTTGCTGGTTCTATCTGGATTATGTGGAACCTGAACCACAACATGATGATGTAGGTAGTGCTCATGTTGAAAGAATACGTATCGATCACCAAGCCCGGCATTATTGTCGGGAATTTAATCTCAGTATTGGCCGGGTATTTCTTGGCTGCAAAATCCGAGACAGTGACGCTCGGACTGCTGGGATACACCTTACTGGGGGTGGCGTTGGTCATTGCTTCAGGGTGTGTGATCAACAACATTTTTGATCGTGATATCGATTTTAAAATGTCTCGAACTCAAAACCGTACCATGGTGCAAGGCGGTATTAAGGTTGATCATGCCTTTTTATACGCACTTGTGATGCTATTAGCTGGCACGGGTTTGCTGTATAAAATGGCGAATCCACTGTCTGCGGTGATGGTGTTACTTGGTTATGTGTTCTACGTATTCTTTTACACCATGTGGTACAAACGCACCTCGGTATACGGCACCTTAGTGGGCAGTGTATCGGGGGCGATTCCGCCGCTGGTTGGTTACTTAGCGGTGACCAATTACATCAGCCTAGAAGCTGTGCTTTTGTTTAGTCTGTTTTGTTTATGGCAAATGCCGCATTCTTATGCGATTGCGATGTTCCGTATGCAAGACTACAAAGAAGCGGGTATTCCAGTTTTACCGGTGGTGAAAGGCATTCAAAAAGCGCGTCAGCACATGATGGCGTATGTCGCTGCTTTCTCGCTGGTGGCTCTAGGTTTATATGCATTTGGTCATACTGGTTATGAATACCTAGCTGTGGCTGCGCTATCATGCTTTGCTTGGTCTAAAGTGACGTTTAGCCGTATGGATGAAAGCAATTATATTCAGTGGTCTAAGTCGGTGTTTAAAACATCATTACTTGTGGTGATGGCATTTAGCTCCGTCTTAGGTTTGGAATTGATTCCGCTTTCATTGAGCTAGAGGTTTCGTCCAGTAAAAAACGTTCAAAATGTTAACTGAAATGGGTGTTGTTACAGTAATTTTACATTTCAAAAATGAAGGTTTTAATCTGCCTGAATGTGAGCATAATGAATGAAATGTAATCAAGTTGTTGACTGTTAATGACGCTGTTTTAAACAGAGTCAATGTAAAAATATTCTCTACCTAGGTAGATTAACCAACAACCTTTACGGTTCAGAAGTCTTTTCATCGCTGAAATTAACTGAGTTTATTTCAATTGGAATAGCGATGTATCTCTCTGAAAATCTAGTCCAACTCCAAGTTAGCTAGTAAATAAAAGAAAAACACCAAGTCTCCCCAACTTGGTGTTTTTTTATGCGAGTTGTTAAATTATTGTTTTGTTAGATATAAGCGACGGAATGAACGAATAACACTCGCCACAATCGCAAACTGACATTAAAATCCGAATTGTCCTGACCTCTTTGGTTTTCTCTCATTAGGAAGAGAAGGAGAGGCAGCGTATGTTTTTTTTGAGGAAAAAATGAGCGTTGTTTTAACTGAAGATATGGCGATTGATCCCGTTTCAGATACGGCTTTATTTGAATCGATTGCCAATCATCTTGCCGATACTGGTTACAGTATTCACCCTAATGCATTACCTGCTGGATTATTACATTCATTGCACGAACATCTTCACTCTATGCCTGAGTATTATTTCAAGCGTGCTGGCATAGGGCGTGACGATAATTTAATGCTTAATCAGTTTGTCCGTAAAGATGAAGTATGTTGGATTAATGGTGACAGTCGTGCCGGACGAGAGTGGCTCGATTGGGCTGGACAGTTGCAGCAATATTTAAACCGTCGTTTGTTTCTCGGGTTATTTTCATTTGAGAGTCACTTTGCACATTACTCCCCAGGTGATTTTTATAAGACTCATAAAGACGCGTTTAAAGGTCAGTCAAACCGAGTGGTGAGCTTAGTGGTTTACTTAAATCCTGATTGGAATAAAGAAGATCAAGGAGAGTTGGTGATCTATCAAGATGAATCCAATGAAGAATTGATTCGAGTGACACCGGGATTTGGCACCATTGTGGCTTTTCTCAGTGAAGATTTTCCACATGAAGTTTTGCCCGCCAATCGTGACCGCTATTCTATTGCCGGTTGGTTTCGTGTTAATGGCTCCGATACACAACGAGTCGATCCTCCGCGTTAATTCGTACAATAAACAATCGAATATTAGTAAGCAGCCAGTCATTATTATTACTGGCTGTTTTTATTGGGGGTTTGTCAGATCTTTATTCTTGATTATCATCTTTAACCGACAGCTTTCTTCCTAAAATATGGTATATAGTGAATAAGTAATCGGATTAAAAGTAAGGTGATTCAGATTGAAACGAGCATGGAAAGGGGCATGGGTTGAAGAGTGGCTACCTGGCCTGATTCAATTAAAAAATTATGATAAATCATGGTTAGGTGACGACGTTCGCGCGGCACTTTCAGTTGTCGCAGTCGCCTTGCCTGTGGCGATTGCTTATGCTCAATTGACAGGTGTCAGTGCGATTGTCGGTTTGTATTCTTGCGTATTGCCTATGCTAGTGTACGCGCTAATGGGGACTTCGCGACAATTGATTGTTGGCCCTGATACCGCAACTTGCGCAGTGATTGCGGCGGTGGTGACACCATTGTCTGCGGGCGATACGGTTAAACATTGGCAATTGGTTATTACGATGACGGCGATGACGGGGGTATGGTGTTTAATTGCCAGTAAGTTCAAACTGGGGGTATTTGCCGACTTTTTATCGCGTCCTATTTTATTAGGTTTACTCAATGGTGTATCTATCACGATTATTGTTGATCAATTTTTTAAAGTGTTTGGCATCACCTATAACCAGCCTTACTTGATCGAGCAAGTCTGGGAGGCCCCATCGCAATTAGTGAATGTGCATTGGCAAACGTTATTAGTGAGCGCTATGACTTTCGGGGTTTATTATAGCTGTAAAAAATTGAGGCCACGTTGGCCTGCGGCGATGCTGGCGATTATTATTGCAAGCCTTTTTGTGTGGCTAGGCAATTTTGACTCCGTCGGGGTCGGCATCGTGGGTATGGTTGAAGGTGGGCTACCAGCTTTTCAAGCGCCTGAATTCGATATTGGTATTAGCCGTGAACTGGTTATGCCGGCACTGAACTTAGCGATGGTTAGCTTTGTGAGTATGATGATCACCGCTCGAAGTTTTGCCGCCAAAAATGGCTACGATATTGATGCCGATAAAGAGTTTCGCGCACTAGGCATGATCAATATTGCTTCGGCTTTTTCACAAGGTTTTGTGGTGAGCGGTACCAGTTCTCGAACCGCGGTCAATGATGCTAATGGCGGTAAAACCCAATTGGTTTCGATTATTTCTGCCGCGATTATCGCCATTGTGGCGGTGGTTGCTTATCAGCCCTTGCAGTTTATTCCGGTGGCGGCATTAGGCGTTGTGCTGATTGTGGCTTCGATGTCGTTAATTGATTTAAAAGGCATTTGGCTACTACGCCGTAGAAACAAAGATGCTTTTTACCTGTCTAGCATTACCTTTGTCGCAGTATTAGTTATTGGGGTGATCCCTGGGATCACGCTTGCGGTCTTACTTGGTTTATTTCAGTTTTTGCGTATTGTGATGCGGCCAACGGATCAAGTATTAGGCTTGGATAGTAAAGGTACGGTGAGAAGTTTAGGTCGTTCTGGAAAAGCACACCCTATTCCTGGATTAGTGATTTATCGCTTTAATTCTCCGTTGACTTACTTCAATGCAGACCACTTTAAGCGTCGATTGTTATATCACGTTGCACAGGCCGGTAGTAATGAGATTCGATACGTTATTATTGATGCGGTCGCCAGCTTTACTCATTTGGATTTAAGTGTGATGGCGGTCATTGATGATATTCAAGCAATCTTGAAGAAACGCGGAATACGTCTGGTGTTGGCTGGGCATAAACATCGCTTAAAACAGTGGTGTGCACTTTCTGGGGTTAAAGTGGGTGAAGGAGGGATCCGTATTCGTGCCGACATGTATTTAGCGATAAAAATGAGTGGCTGTTATCAAGAAGCGGTTAATGAAGGGCAGGTACCGGAAGTGGCGAAAGAGAAGTTATCAGAAGAAACCAAACAAGCTCAACCTGAAGTATAAATTGAGCTTTGCTTTTTTGTTTTTTGCTCTTAGAGCTTAGAGCATCGAGTTTAGGGCGATGAATCTTATCAATAATCCGACGGTAGGTTTTTATTGATTGAGATGAGTCGCCCTTTCTTTATGGTGATGTAGCCACCTTGCTTTAAATCGGCCAGTACGCGGAACACATGAGCGCGGGATAAATTGGTACGTGAAATGATAAATGAAGCAATGCCTTCATTCTCATGTTCATGGCTTTCCGTTCGGTAAATGTATCGAAATAACATTGAACGTATGGTGTGGTAGCTAGACACTTTTTTACGCTCACTATGCAGATCCAGTGTAAAAATAGCCATGAAAGACAGAATCTGGGTCAATACTTCTGCTTTATCTTGTTGATAAAAATAATCGGAAAATTGTTGATAGGATAATTTAACTAACGTGACATCGCTCATTGCGGTGTAGGAAAATTTTGCAAGCGGACAACACTTTTCCATTAATCCAATTGGCATGTATTCAATGGTATTGCCAATGATTAAGTGATTATCTTCAATGACTAA
The DNA here is from genome assembly GCF_026001925.1 of Vibrio gangliei. NCBI lineage: Bacteria > Pseudomonadati > Pseudomonadota > Gammaproteobacteria > Vibrionales > Vibrionaceae > Vibrio > Vibrio gangliei. The sequence goes on from NZ_AP021869.1 coordinate 709,822, forward strand.
GGCCATAGAACCTTTCACGACAAAATAGATGGCATCCTTTTCAAGTTTCAGCGGTTGCTTAAAAGGGATGTTTAATTCTATGCCTGTTTGCAGTAGGGCATTGACATGCTGATCCAGCTCGAGAGTTTGATAATATTGATGCAGATCTGAAAACGTCATAGGCTATCCGTGATTTGCAAAAATACGATTCTAAATCTTTTTGAAATTAGTATGAAGAGTCTCATTTGAGACTGGTTAATCATCAGCCACTCCCTACAATATTTTGCGTAATCCTAATGTTATCAATTTCGAATAACGCCCTATTTATTGTAGAGGTTTCCATGAAAATAAAACCTATCGTTCGTTCACTCGCGGTTGCAGGTTTGGTCACGACCTTATCTTTTTCAGCAATAGCCAATACGGTGACGGTTGCCCCTAAAGAGGCGACAACTGCAACGCAACAAGCTAATAATAAACTGTACTCTACACTGCCTTTTTCGGATAAAACCGATTTTGAAAATGCGCACAAAGGCTTCATCGCCCCTTTACCGAAAAGCATTATTAAAGGTGAATCGGGCAATGTGATTTGGGACCCAACCAAATATTCATTTGTGAAAGAAGGCGAAAAAGCGCCAGCTACTGTAAACCCGAGCCTGTGGCGTCAATCTCAGTTGATTAATATCAGCGGTCTGTTTGAAGTCACTGATGGCGTATACCAAATCCGTAACTTTGATTTATCGAATATGACCATCATTGAAGGTAAAAAAGGGATTACGGTTATCGATCCTCTGGTTTCGGCTGAAACAGCTAAAGCGGCATTAGAACTTTATTACCAATACCGCGGTAAAAAGCCTGTAGTAGCGGTTGTCGTCACTCATAGCCATGTTGACCATTACGGTGGTATTCGTGGTGTGGTCGATGAGAAAGATGTCAAAGCCGGTAAAGTGAAGATTTATGTTCCAAATGGCTTTATGGAAGAATCGGTATCGGAAAACATTATGGCTGGTAATGCCATGAGTCGTCGTGCGAGCTATATGTACGGTAACTTATTGCAGCCAAACGAAAAAGGTCAAGTAGGTGCAGGCTTAGGCACAACGACGTCTGCCGGTACAGTGACACTGATCCCGCCAACTAATTACATCACTCATACTGGTCAAGAAGAAGTGATTGATGGTTTAACCTATGACTTCTTAATGGCTCCGGGTTCAGAAGCGCCTTCTGAAATGCTTTGGTATGTTAAAGAGAAGAAGATGATTGAATCGGCGGAAGATGTAACGCATACGCTGCACAATACGTATTCTCTACGTGGTGCGAAGATTCGTGATCCATTGGCGTGGTCAAAATACATTAACCTAGCGATTGACCGCTGGGGTGATGATGCACAAGTGATTATTGCTCAGCATCACTGGCCAACCTGGGGTAATGACAATATCGTTAAGCTGATGAAAACACAACGTGATACTTATCGTTACATCAACGATCAAACCTTACGCATGGCGAACCAAGGTTTAACTCGTGATGAAATCGTGGCTAATTTCAAAATGCCACCATCACTGGAAAAAACATGGTCAAGCCGTGGTTACTACGGTTCGGTAAGCCATAATGTGAAAGCCACTTATGTCTTCTATTTAGGTTGGTTTGACGGTAACCCAGCAACATTGGATGAGCTACCACCACAAGAAGCAGCAAAGAAATTTGTTGAGTACATGGGCGGTGCGGATAAGATCCTAGCAAAAGCGAAGAAAGATTTTGCTGATGGAAATTACCGCTGGGTAGCACAAGTGGTGAGTAAAGTTGTCTTTGCTGACCCTGAAAATAAAGAAGCTCGTAACTTAGAAGCGGATGCACTAGAGCAATTAGGTTATCAAGCAGAGTCTGGCCCATGGCGTAACTTCTATTTGAGTGGCGCGCAAGAATTACGAAACGGCGTGAAAGTATTGCCAACACCAAATACAGCAAGCCCTGATACGGTTAAAGCGATGACGCCAGAAATGTTCTTCGATTACCTAGCTGTTCATATTAATGGTATGAAGGCAGCGGATGCCAATATGGTACTGAACTTTGATTTTGGTCAGAAAGGTCAGCAGTACAAAGTAGAGTTAGAAAATGGTGTACTGAACCATACTGCGAACTCTCAAGCGAAAGGTGCTGATGCCACTATCAAACTGTCTCGTGACACGCTAAATCGCATTATCTTGAAGCAAGAAAAACTGAAAGATGCTGAGAAGAATGGTGATGTTAAGATTTCAGGCGATGCTGCGAAATTGGATGAGTTGATCAGCTATATGGATAGCTTTGAATTCTGGTTCAATATCGTTACACCATAATATTTGCTTTAGGCGTAAAATAAAGTAAATACAACATGATGTAAATAAAAAGAACAAAGGGCCTACTGAGAAATCAGTGGGCCCTTTGAGTTATGGGATTCAAATTTAAAGCGCTTGTTAATAAAAGCTTTTCGTCATTAAAGCAGAGCCTTAACTATGACAGCTTAACCATCTTGGCGAATCAGATAATCAAACGCACTTAGGCTTGCTTTTGCACCTTCACCCATCGCAATGATGATTTGTTTATATGGTACAGTGGTCGCGTCACCTGCGGCAAATACACCAGGTAGGTTCGTTTCGCCACGGTCGTTGACAATGATCTCACCACGTTCCGACAATTTCACATCGCTGTCTTTTAACCACTCGGTGTTCGGTACTAAACCAATTTGTACAAAGATACCTGCTAGTTGAATCTGTTTGATTTCATCGGTATTACGGTCTTTGTATTTCAAACCAGTCACACGTTTACCATCACCAATCACTTCCGTAGTTTGAGCCATCGTGATGATGTCGATGTTTGGCAACGAGTTCGCTTTATTGATCAGAACTTGGTCGGCACGTAATGTGTCAGCAAATTCCAATACGGTTACGTGCTCGACGATACCAGCAAGATCAATCGCCGCTTCGATACCCGAGTTACCACCGCCGATTACTGCGGTCTTTTTGCCTTTAAACAATGGACCATCACAGTGCGGACAGTACGCCACGCCTTTGTTGCGATACTCTTGCTCACCCGGTACGTTCATTTCACGCCAGCGAGCACCTGGGCTTAAAATAACACTTTTACTTTTTAGTGTTGCGCCGCTTTCCAAGTTAATGTGGATGTAGCCATCTTGAGTAAATGGTTTGCCCATTAATTTGTCAGCTTGCTGCTCAGTGATCACATCTACGTCGTATTCTTTCAAGTGTTCAGCGAGATCGGTCGCTAAGCGAGGACCTTCTGTACGCTTCACTGAAATGAAGTTTTCAATCGCCATGGTATCCATCACTTGACCACCGAAGCGTTTTGCAACCACACCAGTACGAATGCCTTTACGAGCTGCGTATAGCGCCGCTGCACTGCCACCAGGACCGCCACCGACAACCAATACATCGTACGGGTCTTTTTCATTCAGACTTGCTGCCGCTTTTTCAGCTGCACCATCATCCACTTTCGCTAAGATTTCATTCAGTGTCATACGGCCTTGGCCAAACAATTCACCGTTTACGAAAACACTTGGTACCGCCATGATGTCGCGATCTTTGACTTCACCTTGGAATAACGCACCATCAATCATAGTGACGCGTACATCTGGATTGATCGCTGCCATCATATTAAAGGCTTGCACCACGTCAGGACAGTTTTGGCACGACAGAGAAATAAAGATCTCAACATCGAGCTTCTTATCTAACTGCGCGATTTGCTCAATCACATCTTGCTCAAGTTTGATTGGGTGACCACCTGAGTGAAGTAGAGCCAGTACCAAAGAGGTAAATTCATGACCCATAGGCAAACCTGCAAAGCGCAGTTGAGTGCCTTTTTGCGGGTTTGAGATCGTCATGACAGGCTTACGTTCACTGGCTGCGTCATCACGAGTGACAGAGACAAAATCACTTAACTCAGCAATTTCGTTTGCTAAAGACAAAATGTCATTAGCGGCTTTGCTTTCATCTAGGCTAACCACTAGCTGGACATCATGTTTTAGATTTTGGAGGTATTGTTTTAGTTGTTGTTTAATCGCTTCATCTAACATCTCGATCGCACCTTACTTACTTTAAAAAGTGGTTACTCTGGATAAAGCTATATCCAAATTTAGAGGGCATAAAATAGGGGGGAGGGCCAATTGGCGGCATAGGTCGTCAGAAGTAATACAACCAACCAGCCCTCAGATATCACCTATTGGGGGATAGGTAATTCTTTTTTATCGTAGGATTAGATTTTACCTACTAGGTCTAAAGATGGAGCTAATGTCTCTTCACCTTCTTTCCATTTAGCAGGACATACTTCACCTGGGTGTGCTGCAACGTATTGAGCTGCTTTCACTTTACGTAGTAGGTCTTCTGCATCACGACCGATACCTTCAGCAGTGATTTCCATTGCTTGGATAGTACCTTCTGGGTCGATTAGGAAAGTTGCACGGTCAGCAAGACCTTGACCTTCACGCATTACACCAAAGTTGTTAGTGATGTTGCCAGTTTGGTCGCCTAGCATGTAGTAATTGATTTTACCGATAGTTTCAGAACTGTCGTGCCATGCTTTGTGAGTGAAGTGAGTATCAGTAGATACTGAGTAAACTTCAACGCCACGGCTTTGTAGCTCTTCGTAGTGATCAGCAAGGTCACCTAGTTCCGTTGGACATACGAAAGTAAAGTCCGCTGGGTAGAAGAAAAACACTGCCCATTTGCCTAGTACATCTTTTTCTGTTACTTCAACGAATTCGCCGTTTTTGTATGCTGTTGCTGTAAATGGTTTGATTTGAGTGTTAATCATAATATTCACTTTCCCTTTTCTTTTTGAAAAAATTCTGCACAAGTTGACTAGCTTCATCTCTTGGATTCTTTAGCTAGTAAAGGCTCTGAATATGTTTTCAGTCGCGCTTTGTTTTGCTTACGGGAAGTATATTCACATTAACGAGTTAATTTTAAAAATTGATTATTCTTATTGTTTTGATAGGTAAAAACTATTGTTATTTTTGGGATAGGGGACTACGACGTGAAGATTAGCATTGAGAGTATGTACTAATGGAGCACTGGACTGGAGATAGGTTAAGTATACAAAATGAAAAAGGCCGCTAAACTGCTGATAGAAAGTACTGTTGTAGAACTGAACAACATTATCATCTCCCATAAACCACAAACCTTCACTCGCGGTATCTAAAAGACTGAGCAATAATTGCGGTAAGGTCTGTTTGTCCATTTTCATTTACCTATTCAAGAACCAACTATTCCATGTTGCTAGGATGAGCGCCTAGTCAATAGAAGTGTTGCTTTAAGCAACTCTTGCAATAAATACTAAATATTCGCTTAATAGCTCCAACTTCTGTTTTACAACTGGTAGCTTTCCGCTAGCTTCCACTTCTGTTCATATCGAAGGCGCAACTCTTCCTGCGAGGCTCCTTCATTCTGATAAAATAGGGCACCGTAGTTTTCAAGCAGTGGAAAATGATGATTGAGAATTTCTTGAACGACATCAATACGCTTGAGTGTTAATGCAGTGCAACTTTTCCCTTCCAGATCGTCTTCAATATCAAGCACATGAGAGCGGAACATGGTTGTCAAGAAACACCGCTCAAGTACTGCTTGGTTAGAAATGGCCTCGCTGAACTCTCTCTGGATACCACAATAGTATTCGATGATATGAGACTCGCCACCGTTCACCTCGAGCCAAGTTATTTTATTCTCTATAGCTTTTAGTGCGGTCAGTTTGACCTCCCTAAACAAACTGAGGGCCTTATCCTGGGGATACTCCTTTTCGAGTAACCATCCAGATAAGAAACGCGTCTCAAACCGTTCACAGAAGTTAAATAGCGGATCATTCGTTCCGTTACTATTAAATGCCCGTCGCGGGTCAAACTCATACATGTAACCAAAATCGAACAATTTAAGTTGTTGATGATGGTCAACTAACAAATTGCCAGAACATAAGTCCCACTCGAACAATCCGTTTTGTTCACACGTCATCAAAGTCGAAAACAGTTGCTGGAGTATTTCAGTCGTTAGGTTTTGGATTGGCGCACCTTCTATCCATTCAGATAAGATGATCCCTAATCGATAGTCGGCATAAGCGGTATTCACAATTCCATCAAGAGACCGACCAGTACGACGCTCTGCTTTTAACTTCTGAAAGTCCTGACGCCGCTGAACCTCATTAAGAAAAGAAAATTGACCATCTAAGTTTTGCACCTTTGCACTTTGACGCTTCTTCTTTAGAGTAAAGTCCTTATTGTCAAAACGAACTCTATAGACTTCCGCCGTCAAACCGCTGTCAAAAGCTTCGATAACATAAGGGGAATCAGCTGTCGTTTGTGCTAAATGCTCAGGTTCAATGGGACAGTCAATGACTCTTCCTACAATAAGATTCTGACCACTCTCTTCAAATAACTGTTGCTTTACGTGACGAGCATTCATTTTGTTTTCCTTCATGTCCTAGAAAGTTGAAGCCTACCAGATAGAACTGCGGCTTCAGAAGGACGAGTCATAGTGTGTAGTTGCCACTCGATTAAACAACGAGTAGTACGCTTTATACTGGCATTGGCGATAGCTCCCATTAGCTCTGGTAGTTCATCTGGTGCTAGTGCTGCCATGTTTTCTTTTTTGGGCTTTTTGAAAGCGGCTCGAATCCCTGTTAATGGATTAGCTTTTACAAGACCACAGTTTGCCGCGTAGTTCATTATTTCGTTTAAGCGTTGAGATAAGCGTTTAACCGTCTCTAGGCTGCCTTTTGCTTCGATAGGCCTAAGTAGATCAATAACGAGTGGGGCATCGATATCTTTTACTGGTGAATTCGCTATTTGCGGAAATACATGAAGTTCTAGTGAGCGCCAGATATCGACAGCATAGTCTGGAGTGACTTCGTGTTTTTTGAGGTTGAACCAATCTTTAGAGACTTTAGCAAAGGTATGTTCGTAGATTTCTTTGTGAACGAGTTCTTGGCGTTTTCGTTCTTCTTGAGGATCAATCCGCTGAGCTAGCAGCTCTCTGGCTGCCATTGCATTTTTACGAGCATTGGCAAGAGATAAGTCTGGATATCTACCTAGGCTAAGGTTTGCTCGTTTTCCTGTAATGGGTTTGTAGTAGTTAAAGATCCACTGTTTTGAACCGTTAGGCTTGATACGTAATCGAAGCCCATCACCATCAAACAAGTTGTATTCTTTATCTTTGGGCTTCGCTGATTTGATATCTTTGTCTGTTAGACGTGTAGTTATTTTTGCCATGTTGGGTACACCAGATTAACTCATTAAAACCAGTGTACCCTGTTGTGTACCCAAAGATCAAAGAAGTAGTTAGACGTCTTTGGATGTTGATGGGTTCTAAGTTATTGATTTTAGGTTGTTACAGGCAAGAAAAAAGACGCCCTAGGACGTCTTTAAACTATGAATTGGTGGAGCTGGCGGGATTTGAACCCGCGTCCGAAAATCATCCATCATTGGTACTACATGCTTAGTCGATCTTTAATTTCACCACCGACCTGCGAACCGACACGCTAGCTGATGGCTATCCTGAATTATTTTTAATGCTTTGTCTCTCAGGCGGGAGACGCCACACGAGTTTGTTTGGGTTTGACTCTCTGTTATTCCCCGTCTTACAAACGGAAGCTAGGGCAGAAAGGCTCTCAGCAGGGTATTAAGCTGCTAGTGCGTAGTTTTCGTCGTTTGCGACTATTTTTTTGCGGCTTTTTACGTGGCCAACCGCCCCACGGCATGCACCTCAGACTTACAAATTCCCGTCGAATCCTGAATCAGCCCCAAGGTCGTTTGAGTGATTTTGCAACTACTCAACAAAATTTCAAACTTTTTTATTCTGTTAAGAACTTTATTTACCAAAGTCACTTAACACACAGTGAACGCATAGTAACACAATCCCTTTTAGAGTCTAGTGACTTACACTCAAGTGGTTATTAATACGTCAAATTGTTTTTAGCGTAAATTGCTCTTCATGATGCGAGCTTTATCGCGTTGCCAATCTTGGTTTTTCTTATCTTCACGTTTGTCGTGCAGTTTTTTACCTTTTGCGACACCAATTTTCATTTTGGCCCAAGATTTCGACCAATACAGAGACATCGCAACCAGTGTCATGCCTTCACGGTTGACACGACCAAATAGGTTGTCGAGTTCACGACGTTTCAATAATAATTTACGCACACGTGTCGGATTAGCCACAATGTGAGTAGAAGCCTGTTGCAGTGGAATAATGGATGCGCCACTTAGAAATGCTTCTCCGTCGCGAAGAAAGACGTAACTTTCTGCGATATTGGCTTTACCTTGACGTAAAGATTTGACTTCCCAACCTTGCAGCTCAAGACCGACTTCTATTTCATCATCGATAAAATATTCGTGTCGAGCTTGCTTGTTGAGAGCGATAGTATTACTACCGGCTTTTGATTTTGATTTTTTCTTTGCCATAATGGCCTCATTATACGGATTGCTTTAATTTTGGCGAATTCTTTTAGCGGAATCTTGATAAATTTATGTTCTTGATAACTTTTTGTTCTTGATAACTTTCAACTTCTTATTCGAGAATTTGCTTTATAGCTCAAATTTAGGAAACACTATGCCTCAAGTTAACCGTTCAGCCTTGGTCTCGTTTAGTGCCAAGCAGATGTATGATCTGGTCAATGATGTTGAAAAATACCCCGAATTTTTACCAGGCTGCTCAGGCTCCAAATTAATTGAATCCACTGATACTGATTTAGTGGCTTCAATTGATGTTTCAAAGGCGGGAATCAAAAAAACATTCACGACGTCCAACACAATGGAGCCGGGGCGTAGAATTAATTTGGAGTTGGTGGATGGACCTTTCAAGTCTTTAACTGGATTTTGGGTGTTTACCCCGCTTGATGATTTTGCCTGTAAAATCGAATTTAGCCTCTCTTTTGAGTTTACCAATAAGTTGATTGAAATGGCTTTTGGTAAGGTTTTTAATGAGTTGACTAATAATATGGTGAACTCATTTACTCAACGCGCAAAACAAATCTATACAAATTAGCCGGCTAATTGGCCTAAGTGGATTATTAATGACTGAAGAAAATACATTGATTCATGTAGAGGTGGTGTATGCCTTGCCTCATGAACAAAAAGTGTTTGAGTTGGCCGTCGCATCGGATTTAACGGTACAAGAAATCATAGAGCAATCGGGCGTGCTTGAAGCGTACCCTGAAATTGATTTGGACAAGAATAAAGTTGGTGTTTATAGCCGAAACGTGAAGCTTGATGCGACAGTGCGCGATAAAGATAGAATTGAAATTTATCGACCTTTGCTTGCCGATCCAAAAGAAATACGTCGCAAACGCGCTGAACAAGCCAAAGCCGCCCAAGCGAAATAGGATTAAAAGTTTATTATCCTCTCTAGAAACTAGAAACTAGAAACTAGAAACTAGAAACTAGAAACTAGAAACTAGAAACGGCTTGTAAAGCATAAATAAACAAATGGCGCTTACCTCATGTTGAAGTAAGTGCCATTTTGATTCTGGTGTGTTTCGTTAAGACAGTTAATTCAGCGGGGTATTAAATTCTGGGCTGAGTTCAAAATCACCAGATGCGCTCGCCAAAGTTTGGCTTTGCGGATCAAAATTCACAATGAAGTTCTTTTGAACCGAATCATCATGACCATGTGTGAAATGGTAAATGTAATACCAGGTATCTGGGTAGCCATTTTCCACTAGCATTGGTGAACCGAGAACATAACGAACTTGTTCCTTACTCATGCCAATGCGTAGTTTATCTACACTGGGTTGCTCTATGTAGTTTCCTTGAGCAATGTCGATTCGGTATACAAAGCGTTCAAGCACGCTACAACCAGATAATATCGTTAATACGAAAGGGATAATCAGTATCCACTTTTTAAAATGCATAGTGGTTTTCTTTGAGTTAAAGGCAATAAACTGTCTCGATAATAAACAAGCAAGACTCAGAAGTAAAAGCCCGCGAGTTTAATCATGCAATTTATGACCAAAAACTTAGAGTTTAGTTGCAAACTTTTATTGATTATCAAAAATATTTTCGACTTTCGGTTTTCGGTTTCGGCTTTCGTCTATGCTGCTATCAACAACTCTTTGGCATTAGCTTTAGTTGAGTCAGTAATGGTGCTGCCACCGAGTAATCGTGCTAACTCATCAATACGTTGCTCTTCATTAAGCTGGTGGATGCGAGTTTCAGTTTTACCAGCTTTGGTTTGTTTAGCCACAAACAGTTGTTGATGACCGCTTCCTGCTACTTGAGGCAGGTGAGTCACACACAATACTTGCGTTGATTCACCCAGTTTGCGCAGCATTTTTCCTACCACGCTTGCGGTTGGGCCGCTGATCCCGACATCCACCTCATCGAAAATCAGGCTCGGTGTTTGTACTTTTTGAGCTGTGATCACTTGAATAGCCAATGAAATACGTGACAATTCACCACCAGAGGCGACCTTAGCTAACGCTTGCAGTGGTTGTCCTGGGTTGGTCGACACTAAGAAGCTCACCTGATCGATACCCAATGGCGCAGCATTTTTTTCTGTGCTGACAATATCAATACAGAATTGTGCTTTTTCCATGCTCAGTTCATGCATGCTTTGTGAAATCAGTTTATTAAGCTCTTTGGCATAACGATGGCGGCTCTTACTGAGTTTTTCTGCAGCGGCCAAGAAGTGTTGGAATTTTACTGAAACTTCGTGTTCAAGCTGTTCAAATTTTTCATCTGAGCAATCTAGTGCTTCAATCTGCGCTTTTACTTCTTGGTGATATTGATATAACTCTTCAGGGCGAACATGGTGTTTACGCGCTGTAGTCATCACTTTACTGAAGCGCTCTTCTACTTCGGCAATGCGGGCAGGATCAACATCGATATTATCCGCATAGTGACGTAATTCAGAATTTGCTTCTTCTAATTGGATCATGGCTTCCGACACTAAATTCGGTAAATGCGCCAATGAAGGGTCTAAATCAGCCAGTTCAACCAAAGAGTTATTCACTGAATGGAGTAGGGCGATAGCATTCACTTCCTCGCCTTCGTACAGTTCATTGATGGCTTGCTGACAAGTAATGGCGATTTGTCCGCTGCTTGAGAGAACTTTGTGTTCTTGCTCTAGCTCTTCAAATTCAGTTTCGCCAAGAGCGAGTTCATCTAACTCTTTAACTTGGTATTCCAATAATTGTTTTTGCGCTAAGTTTTCTTGGCTGTTGGCTTTTAAGGTTTTGAGTTGGTTTTGCAGCTGACGCCAATCAGAATAAGCTTTCTTACTTGCTTGGATCAGTTGCTGGTGGCCAGCGTATTGATCCAATAGAGTTAATTGGTGTTCTGGTTTCATCAATAAATGATGGGCATGTTGACCATGGATATTGATCAAAGTTTGTCCCAGTGATTTTAATTGAGAAAGAGGCACTGGGTGGCCATTGATAAAGGCGCGAGAACGGCCTTCATTGGTGATAATACGACGAATAATGCATTCTTCTGAATCCAGCAATTCATTATCTTCTAACCAACGTTTGGCATTAATATTGTTATCTAAAATGAAGGAGGCGGTGATATCGGTTTTCTCTTCACCTGGCCGCACCATATTGCTGTCAGCACGGCCACCTAAACATAGGCTTAGCGCATCGATAGCAATTGATTTACCAGCACCCGTTTCACCGGTAATGGTTGTCATTCCTTTGAAAAGCTCTAGCTGTAAAGATTTAACAATTGCAAAATTATTAATACTTAAATGGGAGAGCATAAATCCACCTTCATTAAAAAAGAGATAAAATTACTGTATGTAAAAACAGTATATACTGGCTTTTTATACAGTAAAGGTTTTTGTGTGAATTTTTGCTCGACCTTTCTTTGGGATAAAAAAATGCTCCGCTGATCACAAATCCGCAGAGCACTCATTTGACCCTAATTTATTCTTCAAACAAAGGAAGGGAGTTAGAACAGCTTGCTCGACCAGCCTAACTTATGACGTAACACGTGGTAGTAGCTGTAATCTTCTGGGTGGATCAGCTTTAGGATATTGGGGCTTTGGTAGATTTGGATTTCATCTCCAGGTGAGACCGGCAATGAAATTTGTCCATCACAGCTGACTTCTTGAGTGCCGCGGTTGTCTGGTGAAACGATCAATTTAATTTTACGCTTGCCGTCCACGACCAGTGGGCGGCTAGACAAAGTGTGTGGGAACATAGGAACGAGTGAAATCGCATTCAAACTAGGCGATAAAATGGGGCCACCACCCGATAAGGAATACGCCGTTGACCCTGTTGGTGTCGAAACAATCAGACCATCTGAGCGCTGAGAAAAGGCAAAGCGATCATCGATATAGACTTCAAATTCAATCATGTGAGCAATTTTACCCGGGTGAAGCACGACTTCATTTAAGGCTGAATTATGACTCTTAATGTGATTGTTACGATGAACTTCTGTTTCAAGCAAGAAGCGTTCTTCAGTGAGGTAGTGACCTTGTAGTACCTTGAGTAAGGCATCGTGAAAATCTTCTGGATTCAAGTCGGTTAAAAAGCCCAAGTTGCCTCGATTAACCCCAATCACTGAAATATCGAAGCGAGATAAAATTCGCGCCGCGCCTAACATGTTGCCATCCCCTCCTACGACAATAGCAAGGTCGGCTTGTTCACCAATATTAAGTAGGCTAGTAAAGACGTTTTTAGGAATGTCATCCAAGATATCAATCAGGCGGTCATCAATAACAACTTGATACCCTTTTTCGCATAGCCAATGGAAAAGCTCTTTATGCGTTTGCACGGCTTTGTGGTCACGAGGTTTACCAATAATAGCGATAACGTTAAAAGGCTTCTGCATACTCAGCTCATCAATAATCAGTTTTTTACAAGGCGTTACGTTTATTTTAAGCATAACAATTAAGGTTAAGAAAAGATAAACGCATTCTTATGCTTGAATCATAAATCTTCGTCCCCATAATAAAGGCAAGTGAAACGACTATGCGAGTGTTTTGTGCCTATTCCGTTAGGGCGCACGTATAGAGTTAAATTTATTCTTGGAGATCACATGACTACAGAACACAACAAACCGCAAGATGAAGAGCTAAAAGCTGATGACGTACAAGTTGAGCAAGAGCTTGTTGATGATGAAGTTCTTACGGATGATGCTCAAACGATTGGTGGTGAAGGCGATATCGACTGGAACGAAGAAATCGAGCAAGTTGAACAAGAAGCCTCGCGTGTGATTGAGCTAGAAGCGGCATTGCAAGCAGCTGAAGCACAAGTGAAGGAGCAGCAAGACTCTGTTCTTCGCGCTAAAGCTGAAGTTGAAAACATGCGTCGTCGCAGTGAACAAGAAATGGACAAAGCGCGCAAATACGCGTTGAACAAATTCGCGGAAGAATTGCTTCCGGTTATCGATAACCTTGAACGTGCGATTCAAGCGGGTAATCCTGAAGATGAAGCTGTTAAGCCTATCCTTGAAGGTGTAGAAATGACGCATAAATCTTTCGTCGATACCGTTGCTAAATATGGTTTAGTGGCTATCGATCCAGAAGGCCAACCATTCAACCCTGAGTTGCACCAAGCGATCGGCATGCAAGAAAGCCCTGATCACGAATCAAACACTGTGATGATGGTGATGCAAAAAGGCTACGAGCTAAACGGCCGTGTGATTCGCCCTGCAATGGTGATGGTTGCTAAGTAATTCATCGCTCCATATAAATATGTTAGCTTGATCACTAACTGATTCATTTTGAGCTGATCAGCTTCATAAAATATGGATAAAGACTAGCGGCTCATGAGCTGAATATGAAAGTGTAGAAAGCAGAACGTTTTCTACACTTTTTTCGTATTAGATTAGGAGTATTCATGAATCGTTACGTTCCCGCCGAAGATCGTTATCAAAAAATGCAATATCGCCGTTGTGGTCAATCAGGATTATTACTGCCTGCTGTGTCATTAGGTTTGTGGCATAACTTTGGTGATGATGCCTGTCATCAAAATAAGCGTGATATTTGCCAAACCGCTTTTGATAATGGGATTACCCATTTCGATTTAGCCAATAACTATGGCCCAGAGCCAGGTAGTGCCGAAACGGTATTTGGCCAAATTCTCAAAACCGATTTTGCAGGCTTACGTGATGAGCTCGTCATTTCAACGAAAGCGGGTTATCACATGTGGAACGGCCCTTACGGTGAATGGGGATCGCGTAAATACTTAATTGCTTCTTGTGATCAATCGTTAAAGCGTATGGGACTAGATTATGTGGATGTTTTTTATTCGCATCGCTTTGACCCGAATACCCCATTAGAAGAAACCATGGGTGCTTTGGAACATATTGTGAAATCTGGACGCGCATTGTATGTCGGAATTTCTTCTTATAACTCTGAATGTACGCGCAAAGCGGTGGAGATTTTGAGCGATTTAGGTACGCCATGTTTGATCCATCAACCGAGTTATAGCATGTTGAATCGCTGGGTCGAAACGGATGGTTTGAAAGATACTTTAAAAGAGCTCGGTGTAGGGTCAATAGCCTTTAGTCCACTCGCTCAAGGCATGCTTACCACTAAATATCTTAATGGCATCCCAGAAGGCAGTCGTGCAACACAAGGGAAATCGCTACAGCAAGACATGCTCACAGAACAAGCGATTGAAAAAATTAAAGCCTTGAATGACATTGCACAGCGACGTGGGCAAACATTGGCGCAAATGGCGATTGCTTGGGTGTTGCGTAACGAAGGGATCACGACCGCACTTATCGGAGCGTCTAAAGCCTCTCAAGTGCTTGATTGCGCCGGTGCGGTGAATAATTTGGAGTTTACTCAGCAAGAGTTAGATGAAATCGACTTGTACGCACAAGATGAATCCATCAACTTATGGGCAAAATCTTCTCGAACTTAACAATGATTTAATCAGAATTGATTCGTTGATTTAAACTGCAACAATTCCCATTAATTTGAAGCCGCTTCATTGGTGAAGTGGCTTTTTGTGTATTTGGCATTGGAATAAATTTTTTGATTCTGGGGATTTTTTTAATTTTTCCCCTTGAAAAGCAATTTGTCGCCCCTATCTATTGAGCATACAGAAAAACGTAATGCGAAATGCAAAACAAATTAGCTTACAGGGTTGAATCCCAATTCTGAGCCCCCATTTAATTGAAATGAAAATGCTGGGTTTAGCAAAAACTGAATAACTGAATTCTTTGGAGAATCTCAAATGGGTAAAATCATTGGTATTGATTTAGGTACAACTAACTCATGTGTTGCTGTACTAGATGGCGACAAACCACGCGTCATTGAAAATGCGGAAGGTGAGCGTACAACACCATCTGTTATCGCTTACACCGACGGTGAAACTTTGGTTGGTCAACCAGCTAAACGTCAAGCGGTAACTAACCCTGAAAATACACTATTTGCAATCAAGCGTTTGATCGGTCGTCGTTTTGAAGACGAAGAAGTTCAACGTGACATCGAAATCATGCCTTACAAAATCGTTAAGGCTGACAATGGTGATGCTTGGGTAGAAGCGAAAGGCCAAAAAATGGCAGCTCCTCAAGTTTCAGCTGAAATCTTGAAGAAAATGAAAAAGACAGCTGAAGATTACCTAGGTGAGACAGTAACAGGCGCGGTAATCACTGTACCTGCATACTTTAACGATGCACAACGTCAAGCAACAAAAGATGCTGGTCGTATCGCAGGTCTTGAAGTAAAACGTATCATCAACGAACCAACAGCAGCAGCGCTAGCTTACGGTCTTGATAAGAAAGGCGGCGATCGCACTATCGCAGTTTACGACCTTGGTGGTGGTACATTCGATATTTCAATCATCGAAATTGATGAAGTTGAAGGCGAAAAAACATTTGAAGTTCTAGCAACTAACGGTGACACACACCTAGGTGGTGAAGACTTCGATACTCGTTTAATCAACTACTTAGTAGCAGAATTTAAGAACGAGCAAGGCATTGATCTGAAGAAAGATCCTCTAGCGATGCAACGTGTTAAAGAAGCGGCAGAAAAAGCGAAGATCGAACTGTCTTCTGCACAACAAACTGACGTGAACTTACCGTACATCACAGCGGATGCAACAGGTCCTAAGCACATGAACGTTAAAGTGACTCGCTCTAAACTAGAATCTCTAGTTGAAGACCTAGTTCAACGTTCTCTTGAGCCACTAAAAGTTGCTCTAGCCGATGCGGATCTATCAGTAAGTGAAATTACTGACGTTATCCTAGTGGGTGGTCAAACACGTATGCCAATGGTTCAGAAGAAAGTTGCTGAATTCTTTGGTAAAGAAGCTCGTAAAGATGTAAACCCTGACGAAGCGGTAGCAATCGGTGCTGCGGTTCAAGGTGGTGTTCTAGCGGGGGACGTGAAAGACGTTCTTCTACTAGACGTAACGCCTCTATCTTTCGGTATCGAAACGATGGGTGGTGTGATGACTAAGTTGATTGAGAAAAACACAACGATTCCAACAAAAGCGAATCAAGTGTTCTCAACAGCAGAAGATAACCAAAGCGCGGTAACTATCCACGTATTGCAAGGTGAGCGTAAGCAAGCGTCTTACAACAAATCTCTAGGTCAATTTAACCTAGAAGGTATCAACCCTGCGCCACGTGGTATGCCACAAATCGAAGTAACATTCGACTTGGATGCGGACGGTATCTTGAATGTATCTGCGAAAGATAAAGCAACAGGTAAAGAGCAAAAAATCACGATCCAAGCGTCTGGTGGTCTATCAGAGGAAGAGATCGAGAAAATGGTACAAGAAGCCGAAGCTAACAAAGAAGCGGACAAAAAGTTCGAAGAGTTAGTAACGACTCGTAACCAAGCTGACCAAATGATCCACGGTACTCGTAAGCAAATCGAAGAAGCGGGTGACGCACTTCCAGCTGACGAGAAAGAGAAAATTGAAGCAGCGATTGCAGCGCTTGAATCAGTGAAATCTGGCGACGACAAAGAAGCCATCGACACTAAAGTTCAAGAGTTAGCAGCAGCGGCTCAAAAATTGATGGAAATCGCTCAGCAGAAAGCTCAAGCACAACAAGCTGAAGGTGGCGAACAAGCAAAACCTGAAGACGATGTTGTTGATGCAGAGTTCGAAGAAGTAAAAGACGAAGACAAAAAATAATCCTTTGGGTTAAGTCGAGTCTGCTGCTCTGTAGATTGAGTTAATGGGTTTACAGAGTAAGTGAACAAAAATGCGGGCGTTTGAGATTGTCTCTCACGCCCGCAATTTTCGATCTGATACTGGTTAATTTATTTGGGCAATGTCCCGCTAGATAATCACTTCTGCCACGAAATTGAGAGCAAGGCATATCGGATTATCTAGCTAGATATAGCTGAACTTCTATTTAAACATTTTGGAAAACACAGGTAAGTCTGAATTTACATATAAATATCTGTCTTATCGGTTAAATAATTGGTGAAACGAGCATGTCAAAACGTGATCTTTATGAAGTATTAGGTGTAAGCCGTGATGCATCAGAGCGCGATATTAAAAAGGCGTATAAACGTCTTGCGATGAAATATCACCCAGACCGCAACCAGGAAGCGGATGCCGCGGATAAATTTAAAGAAGTTAAAGAAGCGTATGAAGTCTTAACCGATCCTCAGAAAAAACAAGCTTATGACCAATACGGCCACGCAGCCTTTGAACAAGGCGGCTTCGGCGGAGGCGGTGGTGGCTTCGGTGGAGGCGGCGGCTTCGAAGATATGTTTGGCGATGTATTCGGCGATATCTTTGGTGGCGGACGTCGTGGCGGTGGTCAACGTGCGCAACGCGGTGCCGATTTACGTTACAACATGGAACTAAGCCTAGAGGAAGCGGTTCGTGGTTGTGAAAAAGAAATCCACATTTCAACGCTGGCTGAATGTGAAGTGTGTGATGGCAGCGGAGCTAAGGCTGGTTCAAGCTCGCAAACTTGTGGAACCTGTCATGGTCACGGCCAAGTGCAAATGCGCCAAGGTTTCTTTGCGGTACAACAAACTTGTCCAACCTGTAATGGTCGCGGCAAAATTATTAAAGATCCTTGCGGTGCTTGTCATGGTGAAGGACGTAAGAACAAGAGCAAAACGCTTAATGTTAAGATCCCAGCCGGTGTCGACACCGGTGACCGTATTCGCTTAAATGGCGAAGGTGAAGCGGGTGAACTCGGCGCGCCAGCCGGTGATTTGTATGTTCAAGTTCACTTAAAACCACACCATATTTTTGAGCGTGAAGGCAATAACTTACGCTGTGAAGTGCCTGTGAGCTTTACTCTGGCTGCTTTAGGTGGTGAAGTAGAAGTGCCAACACTAGATGGTCGTTTTAAACTGAAAGTACCAGCTGAAATGCAAACCGGACGAATGTTCCGCATGCGTGGTAAAGGCGTGAAATCAGTACGTGGCGGCGCAACCGGTGACTTGATTTGTAAACTAGTAGTCGAAACGCCAGTGAAATTGAGCTCACGCCAAAAAGAACTATTACGTGAATTGGAAGAATCTTTTGGCGGGGAAGAAGCAAGCCAAAAGCATAAACCGAAATCAGACGGTTTCTTCAATGGCGTGAAAAAGTTCTTTGATGATTTGACGAGCTAAAGCAGTGTTAAAGATTCAAGATGATTAAGTACAAAGCCTCCAGTGATGGGGGCTTTGTTGGTTTACGGGGCTCGTTTTTTCGGGCGCTGCGCTGCTCGTTTATCGGAAAAGAATAAGATGAGTTCCTAGTTCCTAGTTCCTAGTTCCTAGTTCCTAGGGGGATTGTATCTTTATCGAGCAACGAGCAGTGAAACGACCGCGCCCCCGAGTTACGAGCCTTAATTCCAACACCCATCCACGCTTGTCCCATTCTTTTCAGCTGAACCAACCGATCCCGCATTCATACTTAGCGTGCCACATTTATCTTTTGTTTGGCCCAGTTTCGCTTGCGGCGTTGCTTTAATCGTATAAAGGTTAATGCCGCTTGCTCCAGAGATGATGGATAATTTGTAGCGGTCAGTGTCATTTTGACAGCCCACAGAGGCATCACAATCACCGGTTGAATTATCGATAATGGTGTAGTCATAACTGCCAGTTTGAGTTCGGTTTTGCTCTAGCTGCAGTTGAATTTTTACCATATCACTCATAACCGCAGAGCGATGACTTTTTAAAATATGCTCTTGGTAACTTGGGTAAGCAATTGCTGCGAGAATGCCTATGATCGCCACTGCAATCAATAATTCGATCAATGTCATTCCTAAATGTTGAGCTTTTGCTTTGTTGCATCGATTTATTCGAATCATTTCCATTACTTCCTGTTAGAGACTTATGCCATTTTTGATAAGTGCTAGCATCTGTGCAAGTTGAAAAATCATAATGTAACTAGTTGCAAAGGATTTTGGGGAATGGCTCGAGGGTTTACGCTGATCGAAATGCTGATTTCATTAGTTGTACTAGCAGTTTTGCTAGCGGCAGCCGTGCCTTCATTTGGCGGAATGAGTGAACGTTCGAAGATGCAAAGGTTAGCTGAGGAGCTTCAAGGTTTTTTTGTACAAACGAAATCTGAAGCGGTGCTCCGAAATCAACCTGTTTATTTGAATTTTGTCAAAATAGGGTCTGAATACAGTGGAGAATGGGGGCTGGCAACCCGAGCTAGTGCGACACCTGCCACGTCATTATCTTCTGCGCAATCGGATGCACTAGTGTATTTAGATGGCCATCCATTTAAAAATATAACGGTCAATTTTCCTATGGCTAATGGCTCGACTTTGCTTTCAGTTTTAGAGTTTGAACCCGTCAATGGCAAGCCTATACAGCCATCGAGTTTGTCATTTTTTGTCGATGCCAATAAGCCTCTCAAATTAGTGTTTAGTAATGTGACAGGCCGAATTCGTATCTGTGGGGATGGAGGGGCATTTTATGGCTACCCATCTTGTGAATAATCGTATTGCAAAGCAAAAAGGCGTCTCTTTAGTTGAGATGATGGTGGCATCTGCCATCAGTATTATTGCAATCATCGCCGTTGGTAGTGTTTTTCTGTCGGGGCAAAAATTAGCCACAGAGAGAGCACAAAGATTGTTAGTTATCCAAGGGGTG
Organism: Vibrio gangliei; assembly: GCF_026001925.1. Classification (NCBI taxonomy): domain Bacteria; kingdom Pseudomonadati; phylum Pseudomonadota; class Gammaproteobacteria; order Vibrionales; family Vibrionaceae; genus Vibrio; species Vibrio gangliei. The sequence continues at coordinate 729,789 of NZ_AP021869.1, forward strand.
AATGAAGCACTTCGGTATATCAAAGAAGATGCTCAACGAGCGGGTTTCAACGGCACGGATGGTTATTCGTTAATGCTTTCTGGGGCTTCAAATGTGATCAGCACGTCCTCTTCAAGCCTTGCTTATACCTATAAGAAGCCAGACGGTAAATATACTCAAGTGGCTTTTGCATTTAATGATGCCAAACTTAAGATCTGTGAGAAAACGGCGTCTGCTGCTATCTCTACCATTTGTACTCCTGATCAATCTTTACTTGATCAACACAGGTTAACCGTTGATTCATTTGTTGTTACTGAATCCCCATTAGGCAGTACGGTGAGCTCTGCACTTATTACATTATCTTTGACAGCTTCTTTACTTGATGGGTCTCATACTCAAACTCTAAGCACACAAATTAAGCAAAGGAATTGGAAATAATGATTTCCCGTGCTAGACATTTTTATTCTATTTCATCTCAGCAAGGTGCAGCGACTTTGCTAACAGCAGTGCTACTTCTTGCGGCCGCTTTAGTGGTATCTCTTGCCAGCTATAAAAGTGTTTTTTTTCAAGGGAAGCGTGCCCAAAATGAGATTGAGGCGAGGCAACTACACTGGAAAGGGGAAGGGCGCTTAGAGTGTGTATTCGCCAAACTGGTGGATGTTTCTTCGAATGACCCGAACTCAGTTTCATATAATGACTGTGATCAACCAACGAATATTCATATCACCAGGCAAGGTACTTCAAATCTATATACGGTTGAGTCGAATGAAAATGGCTATCGAGTGGTTAAGGTGTTAAGAGTGCCTACTGTAGGAACAATGGGAGCGTTGTCAGCTAATGCAGATATTTATTTTCTTGGATCGTATGAATTTAATCCTCAACCACTAGAAATATTGGCTTCGGGGTCACCTAAGTGTGTAAGTGTCAAATATTCGAAAAGTTTATATTTAGCTCCAGATACACCAAAAAGTGAGCTCGTTACCGATAAGGTTATGACACCAGAAATGCTATTAACGAGTTGTGATTCTGAATATATTACTGATGTTGAAGCTGTGACGACATTGAAAAAACTCTCTGAAATAAATGATGGTCTTGATAGTGATGGGAACAGTTTATCTGATGAAACTGAATTTAAAGGTGATTATTTATACGAAGAAAATTTTCAACCTTTTGAAGAATTATTTGGTGTGCCTAAGAGTGAATTAACTTCGATAAAAGATGAGTTTGAAGTAATTAATGGGGGGCAATGTGCATTATACGGGAATGGGACTACAGATAGAAATCCATCAAATTGTGCGTGTGACGCTAATATTGCACAAAAAATACTGCAAGATAAAAAGTTAGTTTGGGTTGATGGTAATTGTGATATTGGCCTTGGTTCAAAGATACAAAGTGCTGATGCTTTTAAGGGTTCAACTGGCACCATTGTTGTTATTCAGAATGGCATTTTTTCATCAACAGGTAGTGTTCCATTTAATGGTGTTTTATATCAGCTATACACAAACAATCTTTCTCCAAGTTTATCTGTTTGGGATGGTTATACAGGTAAAGTATGGGCAAATAGTACATTTTCTGATATTGGACAGGTCCCTATTGCTTATCTTTCTGGTTCGTATGAGCCTAAAGGTTTAGTCGTTATTGATGCTCCAGACCAGATAGCAACATTTCACGGTGGTTTTAAGTTTACTTATGACAAATCCAAAATAGAAAACCCTTTAGGGCAGTTATTAAAACCCAAATGGATAAAAGGATCATGGAATGATTTCTAAACAGCAAGGCTTTAGCTTAATCGAAGTGCTGATCACCTTTGTGATTTTAATCGTTGGTATTATGGGCTTAGTCAAATTACAAACCTATATGGAAAGGCAAGCTGACTATGCGGAAAACAGCATCAAGGCACTGCATTTAGCTGAGGCTCAATTAGAATTGTTTCGTACACGCTCTGTTAGCGGGGCGGATGGAACCATTACTTTTGCCAGTATTTCTGATGGAAGCGCTGTTTCAGGGGCTTACTTAACTAAATGGATGGTCTCTGATTCTTTATCGGGTGCACTTAAAACCATTGAGATTGAAACAGGCTGGAGTAACCGTTGGAATGAGCGTCAGTCAGTTGCTTTGAAAACGATGATCTCTCAATACAATGAGTTTGATAACTGAGTCGAAGTTTTTTATCAAAAGTATGATGAAAAGTATGAGACGCATTTAACTAAGAGCTTTATCAATTAATATTTCTTTGTCTTCAAATAAAATAAGAAAGCAAAGGAATTGCAATGAAGAAATATCAAGAGGGGGCGGCCAGCCTCCTTTTTAGTGGGTTAATTTTAATTGCTGCTCTCACACTATTACTGACATCTTATAAATCAACATTTTTTCAAGCCAAGCGAGTTCAAAATGAAATTGAGGCTCGGCAGAATCAGTGGGCGGGTGAAGGTGCGGTTGAATGCGCTTTTACTAAAGCTCAGCAAGATCGCAGCCGCCCCCAATTTATCCAAGCCGATTATTTAAAAAGTGATTGTCAGCAACCACTAGCGTTAGATGGTATTAACGTTGTTTCTCTTGGAAGCAAAAAATATTCACTTCAACCCTTGGATGAGCGCAGCCAGCCTGTAGTGCAAAAGGTGATGGATTTTAGTAGCGATCGTATTACAGGGGCGATCCAATCCACTGGAGATCTATTTATGCAGGCAGCAACGCTAGTTAGCCCTCCAGATCCTGGAGAAGAAACAGAAGAGGGCTGGGAGTGTGTAACTATAAGGTATAAAAATGCCATAGAGTTAAGCGGTTCTCTGGTTAACCATGGCGTACAAATCAATGAAAAACCGTATGATGGCTTTGAAGATAATGGGAAAAATTGTATCGACCTTAAGGAGAAAGGCAAAAATAAAAGAGAAAGTGGCCTATTGCATGATACAGAGTTAAAACCATTTGAAGCTATGTTTGAAATATCGAAAAGTGAATGGATGCAAGTAAGAGATAACCCTAAGTATGACTTTACTATTATAACGGGTGACAAAGCCGTATCTGGAAGTGCTATTCCACGAGTAACAGACTGTGGTCAAAAGGTTAAAGAGTTAATTGAACTTGGCAATACGCATATATGGATTGATGGTTCATGTGAAATTACTGGTGATAATTTATCCGGTATGGCTCAGGCTTCACAGTCTACAGAGGGTGTGTTACTGATGGTTCACAACGGTGTATTTTCGTTAATAGGATCGGGAAACTTTAAAGGGGTGTTATTTCAACTAAATGATGGCTTTCAACCTACAAGTGATGACTGGGTGGGATTAGAAGGGAATGACTATTTAAGTAATAATGGTTACAACAATCAGGTTCATCAGGCTTTTGGTGATGATTATCCTGATGCGAATACCGCGGCCTACTTCCAACGAGGATCTTTTAATTTTACGGGGGGGCAGTTTTTAGATGTTGATGATCAATTAGTGATGTTTCATGACTCGTTAAAATTCAGCTACAACGAAGATGTCATCGATGCTGTTCTTGGCTCGACACCACCACGCTGGGTAAAAGGTTCCTGGCAGGATTTCTAACTTTTTATAATGTGCCGGATCTAGGTATAATCTGGCACATTATTTTCTAAGAGCCAAATTCATGACATCGTTACCGACAGACTCTGCGACTACATTTACACCACAAGACCACGACTTTATGTTGCGTGCAATCGAGCTAGCGGCCATCGCTGAAGATAACGGTGAAGTGCCTGTGGGGGCTGTGTTAGTGAAAAATGGTGAGATTATCGCAGAAGGGTGGAATGCATCGATTGGGGCGTATGATGCTACCTCACATGCTGAAATTGTCACTTTGCGTAAAGCTGGGCAAACCCTACAAAACTATCGACTTCTTGATACCACCTTATATGTCACTTTAGAGCCTTGCCCTATGTGTGCTGGCGCTTTATTACATAGTCGAGTTGGACGCATTGTATTTGGGGCTTACGATTTGAAAGCAGGGGCGGCTGGAACGGTGTTGAATCTATTTGAAAGCCAAGCCTCATATCATTATGCGCAAGTTGAAGGCGGCCTGTTAGAGGAGCAATGTCGTCACCAGTTGCAAGCGTTTTTTAAACGCCGACGTAAAGAAATTAAACAAGCTAGGAAAGAGAAAGAAGAATAAAAAAAGGGGGGGATTATCGACAAACAAAATGTGAATTTGTTTGCCGAAATTGTCAGAATCTATACTTCAGACCAGAAGATATAAGATCGATGACGCCATAAAATTTGCTTTTTGTTGTTTGACAGCATGCGACGGCGACGAGTGGCGTTCGATTGAGTTCGAACTAGTTTACTTAGTGTTTTCTTCTTAGAGAACATAGGGTATGCCTCCTTAATGATTGTCTATTATTTTATTCTTTTTATATCGTCTCTTTGTGACGTACTCATGACAGTTGTAGCACAGTTTATTTTTCTCAGCTAACTCTTTTTTACAAAAAAAACGGCTTTTATAATGTTTTTTGGTTGAGATTGTTATTTCTTCTATTTTTGGTTTCAATAGGCATAAAAAAGCGAAACCATATTTGATTTCGCCCTTATTCGATTTTACTTAATGGGGTTCACTTTCGTTCAAAGCGTGACTTCAATATGCTTATTGACTACCTTTGGCTTGTGATACAGACCTTGTGTTAGTAGAAGACATATCACTATTGCTAGCTTCAGCATTACTCACAGAGCTTGCATCGATAACTTGGAAATCTTCGCCTTTAGGTGTGTTAGTTCCCCCCATTTGATTTTCTGACTCATAGCCAATAATGGTTTGGTAATAACGACGAATATTCTCAACGTAGTTTTTCGCTTCATCCCCTCGAGCAAAACCATAGCGTGTGTATTTGTAGTAGCCGGGAATACGCAGTTTCGGCAATCTATCTTTTACATCGGTCCATGAGTCCGGGTTACCACCTTCGTGCTGGGTAATACGGCGTGCATCCATCACATGTCCGTAGCCAACATTATAAGACGCAAGGGCAAACCAAATTTTTTCATGCTCAGGAATCGAGTCAGGAATACGTTCAACCACACGTCTTAAATATTCTACACCACCATAAATGGATTCTTCTGGGTCCAAACGATTATTTACCCCAACCATTTTAGCCGTGGATTGTGTCAGCATCATCATGCCACGAACACCGGTTGGCGACGTTGCTCTAGGGTTCCAATGTGACTCTTGGTATGCCAACGCAGCAATTAAGCGCCAATCAAATTCTTTTGAATATTTTTGGAATAAAGTTTTGTATTTTGGCAGTTTTGAATCAAGAGAGCGAATAAAGGCTCGGGTATCAACATAATCAAAGCTTTGTATATGACCAAAATATTTTTCTTCTAAGTTGGCCAATTGCCCTGATTGGTTAAAGTTACCAAAAAACTCCACCATTAACGCGTACAGAGAATCATCGTCGGTTTTACGAATAAACCAAGATATAGGTTGATCTTCGGTTAGTTCAAACGCAAGCGCAAGGTTTGGGTGTAGGCGTTGAGTGATAGACAGTGAAACGGAGTCAACAATGGTAAAGTCGATTTTTCCTTCCGACACATCTTTTAATAAATCCGTGCTGTCTTCAGTCGCCGTGGTTTGCCACTTTAGTTCAGGATAAACTTTACTCAATTGTTGCAAGGTGTATTCGTACTGAGAGCCTTTCACCACAGTTAAAGTGGCTTCTTTATCGATGAGTTGTTGGAGATTTCTTGGGCGCCAAGTGCCTTTCTTATAGATCACTTGTTGACTAATGTAGTAATAGGCTGGGCCTGCGTTGAATTTTTTCAATCGATCTGGTGTGTGGCTAAGCCCTGCGGCGACGATGTCCACTTCTTGATTTTCAAGTGCAGGAAGTAGCCCTGTTAAATGATAGGCCGGTTTGATTTCAAGTTTGACCCCCAGTTCATCGGCAAATTGCTTTGCTAACTCATATTCCAGCCCCGTCGGACCTTCTGGACCAATAAAATAAGATAATTGGTTATTCAGAGTCCCCACGCGCAAGACGCCACGCTCTTGGATCTTTTCTAGGTCGGTCATCGATTGAGGATTGGGTTTGCATGCGGCTAATCCTAAAAGGATAAAAGCAATAAAAACCAATCGCTTAAATTGAGAATGAGAGTAAAAGGTCGTCAAAAGGAAATCTCATAAAGCCAATAGAAGCTACTTTATATCAAATGGCGTCTATATCAGCAAAATTTGCCGTGAAAATTGTTGTTTTAGGTATGTAACATTTTGCTGCTACCTTTGGCTTTGTGAATGAAAAAACAACAACCCAATTAGATAAAAAATGTTTTGCGTAAAAAATTGCGCAAACGGTTGCTTTTTGAGTTACGTCTCAGTTGAATTTCCTCTATAATACGCCGCAAAAGGCTAAGGTGAGATTGAAATCAGCTGGTAAGTTAGCCTTAACGCATAGGCTTATGAACTGATTTCAATATCACTTTTCTTTTTTAAAACAACTGCTAAAGAGACCTAAGCACATGAGAATTTTGCGTGGTTCACCCGCTTTATCCGAGTTTCGTGTCAATAAGCTTTTAGAGCTTTGTCGTGAATTGAATCTACCTGTGTCTGGCATCTATGCGGAATTTACGCATTTTGCAGACCTCACTTCTGAACTGACTCCGCAAGCGCTTTCTAAACTTGAAAAGCTACTGACTTACGGACCAACCATCGAAGATCACGAGCCTCAAGGTCTATTACTTCTTACTACGCCTCGTCCGGGCACCATTTCTCCTTGGTCGTCGAAAGCGACCGATATCGCCCACAATTGTGGTTTGCAGCAAATTAAACGTCTTGAGCGTGGTACGGCTTACTACATTGAATCGAGCGAAACATTATCTGAATTGCAATTGGTTGAGCTAAAAGCGTTATTGCATGATCGCATGATGGAAGTGGTGTTCACGGATTTTGAGCAAGCCCATGCTTTATTCCAAGTGGCTGAACCTGCGCCATTAACGGAAGTTGACCTACTTACCGGTGGACGAGCTGCGCTTGAAGAAGCAAACGTTTCACTTGGGTTGGCTTTAGCGGAAGAAGAAATTGAATACCTAGTTGAAAGCTTCACTGAAAAGCTAAAACGTAACCCAACCGATATTGAATTGATGATGTTTGCTCAAGCGAACTCTGAGCACTGTCGTCATAAAATCTTCAACGCAGGTTGGACTATTGATGGTGTTGAGCAAGAAAAATCTTTGTTCAAGATGATCAAAAATACCTATGAAGTGACGCCTGACAATGTGTTATCCGCTTATAAAGATAACGCAGCGGTGATGACAGGTTCAACGGTCGGCCGTTTCTTCCCAGATCCAAAAACTCGCCAATACGGCTACCATCAAGAACAAGCACATATCTTGATGAAAGTGGAAACTCACAACCACCCAACGGCGATTTCTCCTTGGCCGGGCGCATCGACAGGTTCAGGTGGTGAAATTCGTGATGAAGGTGCAACCGGTATTGGTGGTAAACCAAAGGCCGGTCTGGTGGGTTTCTCGGTTTCTAACTTGAAAATTCCTAACTTTGTTCAACCATGGGAAACCGATTTTGGTAAACCAAGCCGTATCGTAACAGCGCTGGACATCATGCTTGAGGGTCCTCTAGGTGGCGCAGCATTCAACAATGAATTTGGTCGTCCAAACTTGTTGGGCTACTTCCGTACTTATGAAGAGAAAGTAAACTCTCATAATGGCGAAGAAATTCGTGGTTACCACAAGCCGATCATGATCGCTGGTGGTATGGGTAATATCCGTGACGAGCATGTTCAGAAGAAAGAAATTCCTGTTGGAGCAAGCCTAATTGTTTTAGGTGGCCCAGCAATGAACATTGGCCTAGGTGGCGGCGCGGCTTCTTCTATGGCTTCTGGTCAATCCGCGGAAGATTTAGATTTTGCTTCTGTTCAACGTGAAAACCCAGAAATGGAACGCCGTTGCCAAGAAGTGATTGACCGTTGTTGGCAATTGGGTGAAGAAAACCCAATCGCCTTTATTCACGATGTGGGTGCGGGCGGTATTTCTAATGCATTACCTGAGCTTGTGGATGATGGTGAGCGCGGTGGTATCTTCCAACTTCGTGACGTGCCAAACGATGAGCCAGGAATGAGCCCATTAGAAATCTGGTGTAACGAATCTCAAGAGCGCTATGTGTTAGCGGTTGCACCAGAGAATATGGAATTATTTGACGCTATTTGTAAGCGTGAACGTGCGCCTTATGCCGTGGTTGGTGTGGCAACAGAAGAACGTCAATTAAAACTAGAAGATTCACACTTCGACAATACGCCAATCGACATGCCAATGGATGTACTTTTGGGTAAAACGCCAAAAATGCACCGTGATGCGGTTACACTGAAAGCGAATAACCCAGCGATTGATCGCAGTGGTATTGAGCTTAATGAAGCTGTTGATCGTGTTCTTCGCTTACCAACTGTTGCTGAGAAAACGTTCCTTATTACTATCGGTGACCGTTCTGTGACTGGTTTAGTAGTTCGTGACCAGATGGTTGGCCCATGGCAGGTTCCGGTCGCAAACTGCGCAGTGACAGCCGCAAGTTACGATTCTTATCACGGCGAAGCGATGTCGATGGGGGAGCGTACGCCGGTTGCACTACTCGATTTTGGTGCATCAGCACGTTTAGCGGTAGGTGAATCAATTACTAACATCGCGGCGACGGATATTGGTGATATCAAACACATTAAACTGTCGGCTAACTGGATGTCTCCAGCGGGTCACCCTGGTGAAGATGCAGGTCTGTATGAAGCGGTAAAAGCCGTCGGTGAAGAGTTGTGTCCAGCGCTTGGTTTGACCATTCCTGTGGGTAAAGACTCCATGTCGATGAAGACCAAGTGGCAGCAAGATGGGGAAGAGCGTGAAGTGACGTCGCCACTTTCTCTTGTGATCACGGCGTTTGCTCGCGTTGAAGATGTACGTAAAACCGTGACGCCTCAATTACAAGTGAACAAAGGCGACACCAGCTTAATTTTGGTCGACCTAGGTAACGGCAAAAATCGTATGGGCGCGACTGCGCTTGCGCAAGTGTATAAGCAATTAGGTGACAAACCTGCGGATGTCGACAATGCTGAGCAATTAAAAGGTTTCTACCTTGCGATGCAGGCCTTGGTTCGTGAGAACAAACTTTTGGCTTACCACGATAAAGGCGACGGCGGCTTATTTGTGACGCTAGCTGAAATGGCCTTTGCCGGGCACTGCGGCGTGAAAGCGAACATTGAAGCATTAGGTGATGACGCGCTAGCCGCGCTCTTTAACGAAGAACTAGGCGTAGTAATTCAAGTCCATAACGACGATCTGACTGCGGTACAAGCGACATTAGTGGCCAATGGTTTAGCGCAATGTTCGCACGTGATTGGCTCTGTAGAAAACAGCGATTCTATTGTTGTGACTTCTGGCAATACGGTGGTTCTTGATCGTAACCGTACTGAGCTTCGCACCATTTGGGCGGAAACAACCCATAAGATGCAGGCTCTACGTGATAACCCTGCGTGTGCTGACCAAGAGTTTGCAGCGAAGAAAGACAACACAGACCCTGGTCTCAACGTGAAATTAAGCTTTGACATCAACGAAGATATTGCAGCGCCGTATATTGCGACTGGCGCTAAACCTAAAATGGCGATCTTACGTGAGCAAGGCGTTAACTCACATGTTGAGATGGCAGCAGCGTTTGACCGTGCTGGATTTGAAGCGACCGATATTCACATGAGTGACATCTTAACGGGTCAAGCAGCATTAGAAGAGTATCAAGGCTTAGTGGCTTGTGGTGGCTTCTCTTATGGTGACGTACTTGGTGCTGGTGAAGGTTGGGCAAAGTCGATTTTGTTCAACGACAATGCTCGTGAGCAATTCTTAGCTTTCTTTGAGCGCCAAGAGACAATTGCACTTGGTGTGTGTAATGGTTGTCAAATGCTATCAAACCTACGCGAGTTGATCCCAGGTGCAGATTTATGGCCTCGTTTTGTGCGTAATGAATCTGAGCGTTTTGAAGCACGCTTCAGCCTAGTTGAAGTTCAAGAATCGAATTCTGCATTCTTTAATGGTATGGCGGGATCTCGTATGCCTATCGCGGTTTCTCATGGTGAAGGTCGTGTGGAAGTACGTGATGATGCACATCTGCAAGCGATTGAAAACTCGGGCACGGTGACGCTACGTTACGTGGACAACTTGGGTAACCCAACTCAACAATATCCAAATAACCCGAACGGCTCACCCAATGCCATTACGGGTTTAACGACTACCGATGGCCGTGTCAGCATCATGATGCCGCACCCAGAACGTGTCTTTAGAACGGTCGCAAACTCATGGCATCCAGAAGATTGGAATGAAGATAGTCCATGGATGCGTATGTTCCGCAACGCACGTAAGCATATTGGCTAATCGATTTTCGTAGCTTGAACGCTTCGCTTCTCGTTGTTCGAAAGAGATAAGCAAAGAGTAAAACGGTCACTTCGGTGGCCGTTTTTATTTTTTGAGCTCAACTGCTTATTTATGACTAAACTTTGAACGATAAGGTTTTTGATAGATAAGATAATTCTTTTGGGTTATTGATATAAACGTCTACTACAAGGCGTAAAATCAATTGAAAACCTCAGAATTGATAAAGTCCTGACATTATGAATACGTAAACATCACAAACGCCCAATACACTGAACCTTTGATGATATTTGTAAACGGTAAGTGAAATAAGGAATGCTGCCATGAAATGGTTGATAGAAAAAAGTGGGTCAAAAGTAGGTCTATCAGCGGCACTGTTTGCTATGGGATTGGGTATTTCTCAACCGGCGTTTGCGTTATTGAGGTTAGATCCACTTCATTCACAGGTAAATTTTATTTCCGTTAAAAATGAATCGGTAACAGAAGTGCATAACTTTAGAACGATCAGCGGAATGGTGAACGAGCAAGGTACCGCAGTAGTTGATATCGATCTTGCTAGTATAGATACCAATATCGAAGTCCGTGATGAACGTATAAAAGAGTTGTTATTTGATGTTGTTAATTACCCAGAGGCAAGCATTAATGCCAAGTTGAATATTAACGATGTTAATAATATGGCTGTAGGGGAAAGTAAAGTGATTCCGCTGACAGCCGAACTTTCTTTACATGATCATCAAGTGCCGATTGAAACAAAGGTTTCTGTGACGGCACTAGAAGATGGTGGGCGTCTCGTCAGTACTCTTGAACCTATCGTTATTTCTGCCGCGGATTTTGGGCTTGAGGGAGGGATTAAAGCCTTGCAAGATGTTGCACAGTTACAATCCATTTCCACTACGATTCCTGTCACGGTGCAATTGCTGTTCTTGCCAGAGTAATCTTATTCCGCTGCTAGTTTGCAGCAGCGGAAACCCATTGCTTCACTTTTGCAAATGGATACATTTCTAACTTGCTGTACCCTTCCATTTTGGATGCTTTGAGCTGTGAACTCAAAGGTGTTGCAATACCACATAAAAATCGAGTTTTTGCTTCTAAACTCAGCGTCCATTGTTGTGCTTTATCTGATTGATTGAAAGCCAACTGGTATGGGGCTAACCATTGAGTAATTTGTTCTAGAGCGACATCTTCTAGGTAAGGCGATGGCAGTTTTGCGACTTTCCCTCGGCATACGCTACAGTGTCCACAAGCATTTGGAACATCATGATCCAAAAAGTAGCTCGCAAGCTTTGAGCTTAGACAGGACGGGCTTTCAAACAAATTAATCAGAGTTTGAATTCGGTTTAGATCACCATGTTCTTTTTGCTGAAACAGCTCGGTAAGTTCTTGTGCGATGTGTTGATGGTCAATTTGCTGAGATTGAGAAAGCACTTGGTAGACATCGGTGATTTGTTTGCTCTCAAGTTCGATTAAGCCCTGCTCGTGGAAATAGTCTAATGCTGCTACCACACGCTTTCTGTCTGCTTGATAGCCCATCCATAAAGCATCGAAATCTACCGTTCGCCATGTTTTGGCCATTTTAGAACAGTTGAAAATGGCTTGAATAAATTGATGTCTTTCGGCATGTTGGCCGGTTGCCGGAAAGCGTGCCAAGATCTCTGCTTCTGAGGCAATATGTTTAAAGCGATATTCTGCGAAGTAGCTGTATTTTGCTTGGATAACGCGTTGAAGCTCTAAGTAAACCAATAAAGTCTTGAGTGGTAATTGGCGGATATTGGCGTCGCGAGATAAGCGAGTAAGCATCACTTCCCATAAACCAGAAGACGTTTGCTGATCAAAAATTGATTCCAATAAATACTGAATAGATTGTGGCTCGGGCGTATCGCCATACACAAAATTTTCTAAAACATTAAGGCCAGATTTGTTGGCCAACACGGTACAGTAAGAAGTTTGACCATCACGACCCGCACGCCCAATCTCTTGTGAGTAGTTCTCAATCGATTTTGGTAAATCATAATGCACAACACGGCGAATATCCGATTTATCTATCCCCATACCAAAAGCGATGGTGGCAACAATGCAGGGGACTTGACCTTGCATAAATTGCTGTTGGATATTTTGGCGAATGTCTGAATCTAGCCCTGCGTGGTAGGCGATCGCGTTGACATCGTGCTGTTGTAAATACTTGGCTACTTGTTCAGCCGTGTGTTGTAAGGTGACGTAGACAATCGTGGGCAAATTGGGCTGTTTACATAACAAATCGACCAAGGCTTGCGGTTTATCTTCTTCCTCACACGCGATAACACTCAAATCCAAGTTCGGACGATAAAACCCAGTGACGGTAATGTGGTGTTTGTCGATATTGAACTTATGACTCATGTCATCGATAACCGCGGGTGTTGCTGTTGCGGTGAGTAAAAGCACTTGTGGAATATTTAAACGTTGGCAGTAATCTGGCAACTTGAGGTAATCTGGACGGAAGTTGTGACCCCATTCAGAAATACAATGCGCTTCATCGACCACCAACATTGAGATAGGGATCTGTTCAATAAATTGACGGAAACGTTCATTTTTTAAGCGTTCAACCGAAATCATCAAGACTTTGATTTCACCGTTACGAACTTGCTGCATAATGCGGTTGGTCGCTTCTCTATCTTGACTAGAATCAATGGAAGCGGCGGCAATACCTTTACTGTGTAAAAACGCCAATTGATCTTTCATTAACGCCAATAAAGGTGAAATGACCAAGGTTAAATTTGGCAATAGAATGGCAGGAAGTTGGTAACATAGGGACTTTCCTGAGCCGGTCGGGAAAATAGCTGCCGCAGAATGGCCTGACATGATTGCGTCAATCACATTTTGTTGGCCACCTCTTAAGCTATCGAAACCAAAATAGTCCTGGAGTGTTTTTTGAACGTTGGGCTGAATTGGGTTCATGGCAATCCTTTACCTCAGGTTAATCATCTGATTGAAAAATGAAGTTGCATATTAGCGTGTTCAAGCCACTAATGAAAAAGGAACTTGTGTTATTCCATGAATAAAGAATTATTGCACCAAGTAATCATTAAAGCGTTAATTGATAAGCATGATATAGCCTATCAAGCGACGGAAACAGCAATGAAAAGTGCGACAGATAAAGAAAATATTCCTGAGCATAAATATGACACTTTAAGCTTGGAAGCGGCTTACTTGGCGCATGGTCAGGCGCAGAGAGTTGAACAAAGTTTGCAAGACCTGCAGCGCTTCAAAGCATTGCCAGTGAAGACGTATTCCGAGCGCCATGAGATCGACTTGGGTGCATACATTGAGTTGTTAGATGTAGAGCGAGAAATAGTGAAATGGTTCTTTTTAAGCCCAGTCGCTGGTGGATTAACGGTCGAATTTGATGGCAGAACCGTGCAATTGCTCACCAAAGAGTCTCCTTTAGGAAAACGACTTTACCGCAAACAGGTGGGCGATGAGGTTGAGTTGAATATTGGCGGAAAGAATACATGTTATGAAATTGTTACCGTGTTTTGATTGAAATAGGCAATAAATTCACTTATTACTGACGTTCAGTTGTATAGGATTGCTATTGTTATATAAAAATCATGCTCTATTAAGGTAAGGGCTCAATAAATCAAAAGTGCAATCATACTTTGAGTTATACGAATACCTGGATTTACACGAATACTTGGATTTACTCATCTCTAGTGAGGCAATTGGAATGAAAAAAACACTTCTCGCGACGGCATTAACGCTTTCTTCTTTTACCGCATTGGCTCAAGCACCACGATGCGATATCAACATTAATAATGAATTACACCTGAAAGACAACGTGGTGTCGGTTTACCAACAGGGGCAGCCGAAAGTGGTCATCGATCAAAATAACCAAGTCTTCATTAATGGTGACAAGCTCGACTTGAATCAGTTGCAGCAGCAAGCGGTGCAAACTTATCGTGAGAAAGTCAGCACTTACGTTCCTAAGGCAAAAGATATTGCCGACCAAGGTGTTCAGCTTGCCAATGATGTAATTGATGATGTCAGTGAGTCATTTCAAGATCCGAATGCCTTCAATAACCTAAAACAAGCCATGAATGATTTTTACGCCGATATCGAATCGCGTTATTATAATAATGGTGAATGGGTTCTGAAAAAAGATGCGGTTGGTGACGCTATTGCTAATTGGAAAGCGGATTCCGCCGCAGCGATGCAACGATTTAACGGAGAATTTTTCTCCAGTGCGTTTGCTGCTTTGTCAAACCAAATGAAACAAGATGGCAGTGTTAACTTAAGCGATCTGCAAAATAAGTTGATAGAACTCAAAACTAAAGTCCAAACCAAACTCGAATCGCAATCGGCTGAATTACAACAAGAAGCGACCGATTACTGTACTGATCTACAAGGTATAGCAAAAGATGAAGAGAAGCTGCGTCAGCAAATTCCTGAGTTGAAGGGCTATGAAGTGTTTGTGATTTAAATGCCGTTCGTCAATATCTAATTATTGACGATAGCTTTGAAAGCATTGCTTCGACAATGATTGTTTCGATAATGATAGCTTCAACAATGAAGTGAAAGTGCCAGCTAATCATCTAGCTGGCACTTTTGTTTTGGTTTATTGATCGCTATTCATCTGCGTTAATTTTGCTCCAATGGGGTTGGAGAAATTAAAGCCGTCGTATTCATCCCAATTGATTGACCACGTCATTACACCGCCAAAATTAGGGTATAGCTTGCTCGGCACAACCGTACCGCAATGGCTACCATAAGTGACACAATCTAAAGCATCGGTGATGTTTTGTGTTGGCGCTTGTCCAGAGTTCGCTGATTGTGGCCCGGAAGGCAGACCAAAGGCCACTTGATCGTCGCGTAATGGTGCAAAGTGAGAACCATCGGCTAAATCAAATCCTTCTACCAGCATTTTGGCTGAAGCAACCATCATATCGACAGAGCCTTCTGGCGCTGAGCCTGACATATAAGGATTCGGTAGTCCGCCGTTGTTATACAGTTGAACGTGAAGCAAATCCAAGGTATCACGAACTTGATTGATGATAGGAATATACGCCCCCCAGATCCCTGAGTAAGCCACCATACCGCCTTGTACATATGGATGCTCTGGCGCCATGGTGAGATACATATCTCCACCAATATTTTGTTCAATTTGCAGTAACGCTCTTCCTAAACGAGCTTGAATTTGCGAACCATGAACAAGACCTGAGCCGCTTTCTAAATCGACATCAAGCCCATCAAAACCCCACTCTTGAATGATTTCAGTCAAGCTAGAGACAAAATGCTGTTCATCGGAATCACTATTGAGCGTAATGGTTCCTTCTGCACCGCCAAGTGAAAGCACAAACACTTTTCCTTTGGCTTGTAGGTCTGCCATATCTTGCTTAAATTTCACCGGATCAATGGCTGGGCAATCGCTGCGAATGTCACTTTGGAATAGGTTGAAATGCACCGTACCCGTACTGTTCGGATCGTTATCCGCAAAGGCAATGTCGATCACATCCCAATCGTCTGACATTTCAGAGAGAGGAATAGGGCAGCCAGCTGGATTAACAAAGTTGTGCCAATAGCCGATCAGTTTGTGAACTTTCGATGTTTTTTCAATCACATTCACCGATACAGAATCAGACTTGGCGTTGTTACCTTGATTATCAGTCGCGGAGCTTGAAACGGTGTAAGAGCCGATAGCGGAAGGTGTCCAATTGACCGCATAAGGTGCGGTGGAATCACTGGCTATCACTGTGCCATTAACAAGGAAATCAACCTTGCTTACACTGCCAGAAAGGCTAGTCGCATCGGCGGTGATCTGAACGCTTTTTCCTAATCCGACAGTGCTACCTGCCACCGGAGAGGTTAAACGTGTGACAACAGGTTGGTCGCTAACCGTCACTTGGCTGATGGATTCAACTTGATTGTTTTCATCGTCGGTTGCGATCGCTTTAATAACATTGGAGCCCACGTTGGTGGCGAGCCATGACACGCTATAAGGCGCTTCAGTATCTGTCCCTAAACTTGTGTCATTGGCAAAAAATTCAACTTGCGAGATAGTGCCATCAGGATCCGATGCCTCTGCACTGACGTTGATTTCGCTGCCGGCTAAGACAACGCTGCCATCTAGCGGTGATGTTAACGAGACGCTAGGCGGTGTCGTACAAGCGCCGACCTCAGTCCAAGCCTCTTGCCAATGTGATCCTTTTCCTGGCTCATAAGCCCACGCTGAGCTTGAAGAGCACCAACCAGCCACATCACAGCGATATTTTTGATTATTGGATTGCACTAATTGCCCTAAGGTATAACCCGTTCCTGCTGTATAGGTTGGTAGATCACTGCAACCACCAGAAGTGCTTGGGGAGGTGACGTCAATTTGAACCGTATTACTGAAGGTGCTGGCACCAAGGTCGTCAATGGCTTTGGCTTTTAAAGCGTGTTCACCTGATGTGGCTATCCAGCTGTGTTCATAAGGCTCGGAAGTATCGGTGGCGACCAATGCATTATCGACATAAAACTCGACACTGGCGACATAGCCATCTGTATCGGAAGCATTCGCGGATAAGGTCACTGTGTCATTAGTTTGAATGGTATCTTCCGAGGCTGGACTTGCAAGGTTTATGCTTGGTGCGACATTCTCGCTACTGCTTTGGACGTTAATCGAAACCGAAGCGGTGCTGGTTTTCCCCTGATCATCCATGGCGGTCATGGTAATGCTGGTTGTGCCTAACGTGGCTTCCCACTCAAGTTGGTATGGGGCGCTGCTTACTTGGCCAAGTGACGTATTGCCAGCAAAAAACTCTACATATTGCACTTCGCCATCGGGATCTGAGGCGTCAGCTTTTAAAGTAATGGTCGTATTTGCCGTTACCTGAGCTTGGTCAAGTGGTGAGGTGATTGATAAGGAAGGTGCTTGGTTGCCATCTGAGCTTTCACATACTCCTATGTTTTTCCACTCTTGCCAATCACCAGAATGAGCTGCGGGTGAATGACCTTGTGACCACCAGTTTGCCTCATAAGCGATATTATCCTGTTGGACTTGTGACCCGCCGGAATAGGCTTGGCTAGAATTCCAAATTGGCAGAGTACTACAATCTTGAGTATAGGCTTGCTGAGATAAGAGTAGAGCCGTTGTTATTGCGCCATATAAAATGGTCCGTTTCATTTTTCTCTCCATTTATTCTATTTTTGTAGTAGAAAACTCATCAGATGCACTATAAATTTGTAACAGCACCATAAATTCGTAACAGCACTATAAATTCGTAACATGCACTATGAATTTATGAATAATTCCTTATATTAAGTAGTTGATTTATTTGTATCGTATGTCTGAAAACGGTTTTTAAACGTTAACTTTCGGGTGAGTTCTCATTTCTATTTTGAAAGAACCAATCTCATCATGTTGATTGCGGACAGGCTCAATATTTTATTTTCGAGCTGTCAGTGAGATTAAAACAATCGATTTATTAACCCCTTCGCCATTCGTAAACTCTCGTACTGGCTTGGATAAATGAGCAAAAACCAAAAAAAGCGGATATGAACGTCAAGGAGTGGATATGAAAGTCAGGATGGCTTGTCTTTGCATGATGATGTCGACGGCATTTGTCGCTCATGCACAAGAGAATACGCAAGATAACCTGCAGGGAAATGGTCAAACTCAGTCACAACAAGCTGGCAAGTGGGAAGAGGGTTTCTCTGGCTCTGCGATGTTACTGTTTGGTGTGACACAATCGAACTCGCAAGCCGATTCAGGCGACGATACGATTGGCTCTTTGGATGAAGATGGTGAGAAACAGACTGAAGGTTTTGTTTTTCCTATTGCCAGTAGCGATCTGAGTTATACCTTTACTGGTGGAAACCATCAGGTGTTTATTGGAACCAGTAACGCTGACATTGCGCTAGGCCGACCTCATTTACAGGTTGGTTATGGGCAGCATATTGATCAAGTTGGTACGATAAAATTGTCTTATATTCCCGGTTTGATCAGTTCGACAACTTGGCAAGATCCTTTTCTTGTTGGCAGCAAAAGACACGAAACCGATAGAACCATTAAAGGCGCAAGGCTGCAATTTTCTGAAATTTTAGATACTGGTTTAGGGCTTGAGTTCGCCGCAGGTAAAAATGAAATTGATGACGAATTAAGTGGTAGTCAGTATTCATCGCAAGTGCAATCACAACTCGATAGGGAAGGCGACTTATATTACGGCGAGCTGTATTACGTCACACCGGTGACCGAAACCGCTTTGATAAGAAGTTCATTTTCGTATTTACGTAACCAAGCCAATGGTGATGCAATGGCATCGAATCAATACACCGGGCAAATCGCTTTATTTCAACGTTATCAGCAATCGACATTAACGTTATCTCTAAAATATCAATACGCGAAATTCGATGAATCACATCCTCTGTTTGATAAAGTCCAAGAAAATGACGCCGTTGGTCTATTAGCTACGTACACTTATGATGATATTTTCGGCTGGCAAGGCGTTGGTGTCGGTGTTTTAGCGGGTTTTACTGAGCATTTATCGAATATTGATTTTTACCAATATGAAAGTTGGATTCTTGGAACCGGAATCCGATATGTATTTTAATACAAGGCCCGCCAGTGATGACTTCAGGCGGGCGTTGTAGTTTATAAATGAGCTTTAACGAAATTGTTTCGCTTCTGGCAAATAATCAAAACCTGCAGAAGCCAGTTTGGCGATTAAAGCATCTTTATCAATATCAAACGCTTTGACTAGGTTATCTAAATCACCATATTCATCACGCAATTTCATATTGACGATGCTCATCAGCATCACAGGATCCATTTTGTCAAAATTGGCTAAATCCATATTTACTCCTAATCTTCAAAATCAGAAATTAATAAATTAGCGGCGGCAAATGCGGCTTTTTCACGAGTTGGCATCGGTAGGTTTTCGTCCGCTGCAATATCATTTAAGGTTTTGACCACACAAGTAATGGCTTGTGGAATGTAACCTTGATCGCCACTGCCAATCAGTGCGTACAGTTCACGAACTAAATCACAACAATCATAGACTTTCATATTTATTACTCTTGGAAAAAGAAAGGCGAACCTAAGCTCGCCTTTGTTGCTATTACTTCATTTGAGACTGAATGTGCTCAATGATGTTATCCATTGCCACTGCAACCTTGTTACCGTCACGACGGTGTTTGTATTCAAAGTTGCCTTCATCCATGCTGCGATCGCCGATCACAACCGTGTGCGGAATACCGATAAGTTCGATGTCTTTAAACATCACACCTGGGCGCTCTTTACGATCATCAAATAGAACTTCGATGCCAGCCGCTGTTAGCTCTGCGTACAGTTTTTCTGCCGCTTCTTTTACGCGCTCAGATTTGTGCATGTTCATTGGAACGATCGCCACTTGGAATGGGGCAATCGCATCTGGCCAAATGATGCCGTTTTCATCGTGATTTTGTTCAATCGCCGCAGCAACCACACGAGAAACACCGATACCGTAACAACCCATTTCTAGCGTCACGCTCTTACCATCAGGGCCAAGTACATTACAGTTCATTTTTTCAGAGTAAACCGAACCTAGTTGGAAAATGTGGCCTACTTCGATACCGCGTTTTAGCATCAGCGTACCTTTACCACATGGGCTTGGATCCCCTTCGACGACATTACGCAGATCTTCTACTTGACCTAATGCTACGTCACGACCCCAGTTAATACCGAAGTAGTGTTTGCCATCGACATTAGCGCCTGCACCGAAGTCACTCATGACTGCAACAGAGCGGTCGACAATAAACGGTAGCTCTAAACCTACAGGGCCAAGAGAGCCAGGGCCTGCACCGATTAAACCGCGAATTTCTTCTTCCGTTGCCATTTCTAGTGGAGCTGCGATTTGAGGTAGATTTTCCGCTTTGATTTCGTTTAACTCGTGATCGCCACGAATGATTAACGCGATGATCGGTGCTTCTACTTCGTCAGAGGCTTTAACAAATAATGTCTTAACGGTTTTCTCAATTGGTAAGCCGTGTTGTTCCACCAATTCTGCAATAGTTTTGGCGTTTGGTGTATCCACTAGCGTCATTTCTTGAGTTGGGGCATCGGCCGCTTGTTTTAGCTCAATCGCTTCGGCTTTTTCAATGTTAGCCGCGTAGTCAGACTCGGTAGAGAATACGATTAAGTCTTCACCACTTTCAGCGATTACGTGGAACTCTTGTGAACCGTTACCACCAATTGCACCGCTGTCAGCCCATACTGGACGGTAATCTAAGCCCATACGATCAAACGCTTTACAGTAAGCGGTATGCATCGCTTGGTAAGATTTTTCTAGGCCCGCTTTATCGATATCGAAGCTGTAGGCATCCATCATGCAGAATTCGCGTGCACGCATAACGCCAAAACGTGGACGACGCTCATCGCGGAATTTGGTTTGAATTTGGTATAAGTTCAGTGGCAATTGTTTGTAAGAGCTCACTTCGTTGCGAACCAGGCTAGTGATCACTTCTTCTGCCGTTGGGCTAAGCACGAATGGACGCGCGTGACGGTCTTGAATACGAAGTAATTCAGGGCCCATTTTTTCAGAGCGACCCGTTTCTTCCCACAATTCAAATGGTTGAACTACGGGCATTAATGTTTCAACAGCACCTGCGTTGTCGATTTCTTGACGAACGATATTTTCAACTTTACGGAACACACGTAAACCTGTCGGCAACCAAGTGTATAGGCCAGACGCAAGTTTACGGATCATACCTGCACGTAGCATCAGCTGGTGGCTGATCACTTCGGCATCGTTTGGTGTTTCTTTTAGAGTAGAAACAAGGTAGTTGCTGGTGCGCATTTTTGTACCCGCTTTTCTGTGTAGTGGTTAATAAATTCTATTGTCACGTAATTTTGTAAAGCGACAATTTAGCCCGTAATAATAGCAGTACAGGCCGTATCTCAAAAGCGTTCTATTGAGGTTACATGGATGAAATTGCGATTAAATTCGTTTATTTGTGGTGAACTATCACTCTCAATGGTGAATTTGACGTTCAAATCAAATAAATGCACCGCATATTCTTTGCTATCGGGTTTGTTTTTCTTATAAGCAGGACGAGGATCTTGCCCCAAAACCTGTTCAATGACGGCTTGAATATGATCCGATTGGTGGTTCGATTTGAGTATCAATTGAGCTTGAGTGGAAAATACAACAGGCATGCTTGATGGCGCACTTTCTGCAAATCCCCCTGTGGCATCGGGAATTGAATCGGAATAGGGGATATAAGGTTTGATGTCGATAACAGGGGTGCCGTGAACTAAATCGACGCTGCCTAATTCCAACCAAGTTTGACCACCTTGCTGAGTGACGCCTTTTAATTCCACCGCGGACATGCCAATACCATTGGGGCGAAATGTGGCTCGTGAAGCAAACACGCCGATCCTTTCATTGCCGCCTAAACGCGGTGGGCGTACTGTTGGTTTCCAGCCAGCCGCTAAGTTTTGATCAAATAAAAACAATAGCCAGATGTGGCTAAATTGTTCAATACCCCGCACAGATTCTGGTGAATTAGCCTCGCCTAATAATTCAATACGCGCTGTGGCACTGGGCGCTAATCTAGGTTGCCTTGGGACGGCAAATTTTTCTTTATACGGGCTGTGAATTTTACCGATAGGTTCAATAGCAAATGACATGGTGATTCAATGATTGATTAATATGGGGACATCATACCTGCATAACCGCAGCCGACAAACTCTCAGCCGTATCAAGCTCACTTTTGATAGATTAAAAGTCTACCGATGTGGAATGACAGATCACATTTATGGTTATTTTAACTCAATCATCTTGGTTGGTGTTATTGGTTGTGAACTTATTTAAAAACAATCGTCTAATTTGCCGTATTGGATTTATTGTGTTTTTTATATCCAGTTTTATTACAATTTTTAACATTTTATTCTTTTTAGGTTTCTATTTGTTCACGTAGTCTTGCCGGCCAATTGTTATAGCTGTGTTAATTCACACTGATATCATTGACTAGGAGGGCCAAATGACAACACAAGGTTCGAGCACGCAGTACAACTCGAAAAAAACACTCTTCACTCGTTTCTTAGATTCGGTTGAATATCTTGGAAACCTATTGCCACATCCCATCACTTTATTTGCCATTTTCTGTGTCGCAATTCTGATTTCTTCCGGTATCGCTGGATATTTTGGTGTGTCAGTTGTTGACCCGCGTCCTGAGGGGGCGAGTGGTCGTTCCGCTGATGGTATTATTCACGTTGTGAGTCTTTTAAATGCCGAAGGTTTACAGCTTATTGTGACTAACCTAGTGAAAAACTTCACAGGGTTTGCGCCGCTAGGAACGGTATTGGTGGCGATGCTCGGTGTCGCCATTGCTGAGCATTCTGGCTTATTGTCAGCGGCAATGCGTGGCATGGTAATGGGTGCCTCTAAACGTATGGTCACTTTTACTGTGATTTTCGCCGGTATCATTTCTAACACTGCGTCTGAGCTAGGCTATGTGGTGCTTATTCCTCTTGCCGCGATGCTATTCCACTCATTAGGACGCCATCCATTAGCTGGCCTTGCTGCGGCTTTTGCTGGTGTGTCGGGTGGTTATTCAGCTAACTTACTTATCGGTACGGTTGACCCATTACTGTCGGGCATTACAGAATCGGCTGCCCAAATGATAGATCCCACCTACACCGTAGGGCCTGAAGTTAACTGGTATTTCATGTTTGTTTCTACCTTCTTTATCGCGATTGTCGGTGCGTTTGTGACTGAAAAAATCGTTGAGCCGAAATTGGGTGAATATCGCATTGAAGAAGCAGCAGAAGATCTGTCGCAAGATAAAATGGGCTCATTAACGGCTGAAGAGAAAAAAGGCCTGAAAATGGCGGGCCTAGCGGTTTTGGTTGTTTGTGCGTTATTAGCTTGGACAATCGTGCCTGAAAATGGCGTGTTGCGTCATCCGGTGACAGGGGAAATTGCGGGTTCGCCATTCTTAAAGAGTATTGTGGCGTTTATTTTTGTGTTCTTTGCTATTCCAGGTTTTGTCTACGGTAAAGTCACAGGCAGCATGAAAAATGACCGCGATGTGATTAATGCGATGTCGAAATCCATGTCTTCAATGGGCATGTACATTGTGTTGGTGTTCTTCGCAGCCCAGTTTGTGGCATTTTTCAAATGGACGAACTTTGGTCAAGTGTTTGCCGTAGGCGGTGCGGAATTCCTACAAACCATAGGCTTAACCGGCCCAGCATTATTCTTTGCCTTCATTGTCATGTGTGGCTTCATTAACCTAATGATAGGTTCGGCTTCTGCGCAATGGGCGGTAACCGCGCCAATCTTTATTCCAATGTTGATGTTGGTTGGTTATGCACCTGAAACCATTCAAGCGGCTTACCGTATTGGTGACTCAGTAACGAACCTAATCACGCCGATGATGAGCTACTTTGGCCTGATCTTAGCCGTTGCATCACGCTATGTTAAGAATCTTGGTATTGGCACTTTGATTGCCACCATGCTGCCATATACGCTGTGTTTCTTAGTGGGATGGAGTATTTTGTTCTACATATGGGTATTTGTTCTCGGTTTCCCTGTTGGCCCTGGAGCGGCAACCTATTACACGCCATAAGGCATAATGGTAAGTTACCCATCAAAGCAAACCCTCTAGCGATGAGTTAGAGGGTTTTTTGTATATTATAATTGATAAGTATTCTCGATACTGATACCTTGTTGTTATGTTATATTATAACAAAAAGGTATCAGTATGAAACAAGGAATCCATCCAGACTATCGCACTGTTGTATTTCACGACACAAGTGTTGATGAATATTTTTTAATTGGTTCAACTTTACAGACAGATCGAACTATTGAGTGGAAAGATGGGAAAACGTACCCGTATTTTACCATTGAAGTTTCTTCTCTTTCACATCCATTCTATACCGGGAAACAGCGTGTGATACAGAAAGAAGGTCGAGTGGCAAACTTTAATCGTCGCTTTGCTCAGTTTTCAAAAGGGGATAAATAAATGAAAGTGTTAAAGTCTTTGAAGAGTGCTAAGTCACGTCATCCTGATTGTCAGGTCGTCAAGAGAAAAGGAAGATTGTACGTGATTTGTAAAGCTAACCCGAGGTTTAAAGCGGTACAAAAATAGCGAGTGGTGGTGTTTAAATTATTTGTTTTGAAATAGAAAAATGGTTTTGAAATAGAAAAATGCTTCCGACATAGAAAAAGGGTGGAATATGCTTCCACCCTTTATATATCTGCGATTAATTAACTAGCCTGTATACCTTTTCGCTTGAAACTTCCGTTCCAATGACTTGGTGATTTAGGTCTGTATTACCAACCTTTAACAACGCTACCGTTAAACAGTTTCATTGCTTCTTGGTAAACCGCGTCAGTTTGGTATGCTTTTACAAAGTTCTTCACGTTTTCATCGTTTGCATTGTCTTCACGAGCTACGATTAGGTTCACGTAAGGAGACTCTTTGCTTTCAACAAATACGCCGTTTTTCTCAGCTGTTAGACCATTTTGAGCAGCGAATGTGTTGTTGATCACCGCGATAGCAACATCTTGTAGAGAGTTTGGCAACTGTGGTGCTTCTAGCTCAACAAAATCCAGTTTTTTCGGGTTTTCTACGATATCAAGAGGGGTCGCTTCTAGGCCCGCACCTTCTGCTAACTTAATTAAGCCTTGTTGTTCAAGGAGTAATAGCGCACGGCCTTCGTTGGTTGGATCGTTTGGAATTGCGATGCTGTCGCCTTTTTTCAGCTCATCAATTGATTTTATTTTTTTCGAGTAGCCAGCGATAGGGTAAACAAACGTATTACCAACCGGTTTTAGTTTATAACCACGGTCTTTAATTTGCTTATCTAAGTAAGGCAGATGTTGGAAAGCATTCAGATCGATAGAACCATCATCCAAAGCAGCGTTAGGAATAATGTAATCAGAGAAAATGGTGAGCTTAACATCTAGGTTGTATTTTTCTTTAGCAACTTGAGCGGCAACTTCTGCAACTTGAGCTTCTGGGCCCGCAATAACACCTACGTTGATGGTATTGTCTGCGGCATTGGCTGCACCAGTAAGAAGTAAAGAAGTAGCAACGGCTGCTGCACTGATGAGGTTTTTCAATTTCATATACTTATCTCCATGTATAAATGCTTTGTGATATACCCTTCGTACTTGAAGCTGCAGCTTTGTTGACGGCGTTCATTCGCCCCAATCATTTAGACAAGCTAAACTCATAGGGTCTCATTCACTTGTCGCCTCACTGCAACGTCAATTACTTTGGGTATATGCCCTGCGAACTAGGGCATATAATTTGTTAGGTTTATTTTTATTCTTAACGATGATCCACTCGGCTAGCGATTCTATCACCTACCATTTGAATAATTTGCACCACGATAACCAGTAATACAACCGTGATAAACATGATATCGGGTTGGTAACGTTGGTAACCATAACGCATTGCCACATCACCTAGACCGCCACCGCCGACAGTACCGGCCATTGCTGAGTAACTTACTAGCGTGACGAGAGTGATAGTGATGGTATTCACAATAGAAGGCAAAGCTTCTGGTAGTAATACTTTGCAGATGATTTGCATTGGGCGCGCACCCATAGATTGCGCCGCTTCAATTAAGCCGCTTGGTACTTCAACTAACGCGCTTTCAACTAATCGAGCAATAAATGGAATTGCACCGACTGTGAGGGGCACAATCGCCGCGGTCGTACCAATGAATTTACCGATCAATAAGGTGGTGAATGGAATGATCGCCACCATGAGTACGAGAAACGGCACAGAGCGGCCGATATTCACTATCGCACCTAGTACAGTATTAAGAATACGGTTTTCTAACAGGCCATTTTTCTTGGTGACATGCAACACCACGCCCATAGGAATACCGATAATAAAACCGATTAGCCCTGCCACACCCACCATATACAAGGTTTCCCAGGTTGCGCCCCAAATAAGACGAAAGGTGCGATGATCGTAATACCAATCCATGATGTGATCATAAAACATAGCCAAGTACCTCGACTTTAATATTGTGTTCTTTTAAGAAAACCATGGCTTGTTCGGCTTGTTCTGCTTCACCAAAAAACTCAGCGACCATCAAGCCAAAACGCACGCCACCGGCATAATCAATATCTGAGCTTAAAATGCTGACATCAATATTGAATTTACGTGAAAGCTGGCTGATCACTGGAGCATCAATCGATGCACCGGTAAACTCTAAACGTACTAAAGGAATAGAGCCTTCCACTTGTGTGGCTTGTAGGCGAGCTTTATAGTCTTCTGGAATCGATAAATCGAGAGTTGAGCGAATAAACTCTTGCGCTAACTCGGTTTTCGGATGGGCAAAGATATCGCTTACTAAGCCTTGTTCCACTAGGCGGCCGCCACCAATGATCGCCACTTTGTCACAGATGTTTTTCACTACATCCATTTCATGCGTAATGATCAAAATGGTGAGATTCAACTGCTTATTAATGGTTTTAAGCAACTCTAAAATGGATTTAGTGGTCGCGGGATCAAGCGCACTGGTGGCTTCATCACACAACAAAACTTTAGGTTCTGATGCTAACGCACGAGCAATGGCCACACGTTGCTTCTGACCACCACTTAAATTAGCCGGGTAGCTATCATGTTTATCAGCCAAACCGACGAGTTCAAGTAGTTTGGTTACACGTTGCTCTATTTTAGCTTTTTCGATTTTCGCTAACTCAAGAGGAAGGGCAACGTTATCAAATACGGTGCGAGAAGAGAGCAAATTAAAGTGCTGGAAAATCATGCCGATATTACGACGTGCTTGGCTGAGTTCTTTTGAAGAAAGTTTAGTGAGATCCAAACCATCAACCAATACAGAACCTGACGTCGGCGCTTCCAGCATGTTGACGCAGCGAATCAGCGTACTTTTACCGGCACCGGATGAGCCGATCACGCCAAAGATTTCCCCTTGAGGAATATGAAGATTAATGTCAATTAAGGCAGGGATCTTTTTGCTGCCTTGATAAAACACTTTATTGACTTGATTAATTTCAATCATTTAACAACCTGAATGGGTAATATGTTCCGTATATTCTATTTTCAAACTAGCGCTGGTTTAGTGAAAACACGCATCGTAATTGCGATTTAGTAGACGATGCTATGGTTTTCGCTTTCTCAAGTCAATAGGTATTTTTACGTCTAGACGTCTAAAGTGCCAATACAGATAAGACTGACTTCATCTAAGTTATAACTGGGTCTACAATGAGTGAATCAAACTCGGATGGATGATGAATATTAATGAACAACAACGCAAAGCATGCAATAATTACCGCTTAAAGAATTCAGCTCTAAGCGCGATTAGTTTGTGTAAAAATATGCTTAGAGCCAACAGAGAGAGTGTGATTGTGTCTAAACCGGCTGTTTTTATTGATCGTGATGGCGTCATTAATGTCGACCATGGTTACGTGAGCAATGTGGACGATTTTGAATATATTGACGGCGTGTTTGACGCAACCAAAGCGTTAAAAGATTTGGGTTACTTATTGGTT
Organism: Vibrio gangliei; assembly: GCF_026001925.1. Classification (NCBI taxonomy): domain Bacteria; kingdom Pseudomonadati; phylum Pseudomonadota; class Gammaproteobacteria; order Vibrionales; family Vibrionaceae; genus Vibrio; species Vibrio gangliei. Next base: position 757,597 of record NZ_AP021869.1, read on the forward strand.
TTAGTGACTAATCAATCTGGTATTGCTCGTGGCTATTACACTGAACAGGAATTCTTAACACTGACGGAGTGGATGGATTGGAATTTTGTTGATCTGGGTGTTGAGTTTGATGGCATTTATTATTGTCCTCACCATCCAGAAGGTTCTGTCGAAAAATACACTCAGGTATGCGATTGCCGTAAACCTGAGCCAGGTATGTTTATTTCCGCTCAACAAGAGCTCGATATTGATATGGCCAAGTCGGTAATGATTGGCGATAAAGCCGATGACATGCGCGCTGCTATTGCCGCCGGCGTAAAAAACAAAATTTTAGTGCGCTCAGGCAAAGCGGTAACAGAAGAAGCGCAGCAACTCGCCGATGTGGTGCTCGATAGTATCAAGGATGTGCCGAAGTATCTGGCGGAGATTAAGTAAGTTTGGCGGCACGTAAGTACGTTGAACTTAGAGCCAGTTGATTATAACTAGCTCTATTGGTTTGAATAAGGTCGCATTAGCGGCCTTTTTTGTTTAAATCACACGAACATCTTTTATTTTCCGAGCTAGAACTCGATTTATTCTGGCTGAAACTCGCATCTTGAAGTGACTTGGGTATACAATCATTAAGTATTCAAAAGTAAACGGTTTTTAAGGGTGATCTCGTCATGAAGGCAGGCTGGATAGGATGCTAGCGTATATTTTTAGACGGCTACTGCTCGTTATTCCTACCTTTATTGGTATTACATTACTGATCTTTACGCTGACACGCTTTGTTCCCGGCGGACCTGTGGAGCGTATGTTGCTTAGTTTGCAGATGCAGCAAGGTGACACCACCGTTTCATCCAGCACGACTCATGGTGGTAATAATTCTTTATCTGAAGACCAAATCGCGGAGCTCAATGAGTTTTACGGTTTGGATCAGCCAATTCCGCAAGCCTACTGGCAATGGTTAACTAAATTAGTCCAACTGGATTTGGGCGAGTCCACCCGCTATTACGAACCCGTGACTGACATGATTGCTGAACGTTTACCCGTCTCGCTTTTTTACGGAGGTATGACGTTTTTAATTAGTTACTTGGTTTCGATTCCGCTTGGCTACCTTAAAGCGTTACGGCATGGCAGTGTGCTTGATGCCTCCAGCTCTATCTTTATTTTTGTTGGTTTTGCGCTGCCCGGCTACGTGATTGGGGTTTTGCTATTAAGCCTCTTTAGCTTTCACTTGGGTTGGTTCCCAATGGGCGGTTTTGTCAGTGATGATTTCGATTATTTTAGTTTTCCAGAACAAGTCAAAGATGTGTTATGGCATGCTGTTTTACCGCTATTTTGTTATTTGATTGGTGATTTTGCTTTGCTCACCATGACCATGAAAAACAACTTAATGGAAAACCTCGCTGCGGATTATGTGCGCACAGCCATTGCCAAAGGGTTGCCTTTTAAACAAGCAGTCAAACGTCATGCACTGAGAAATAGCTTGATACCTGTCGCCAGTTCGTTTGGTAATTCATTAATGTTTTTCATGACTGGATCGTTTTTGATTGAGGTGATCTTTAATATCAACGGCATTGGATTGCTGGGTTATGAGTCGATTATGGAACGCGATTATCCGGTGGTGATGGGCTTGTTTGCGATTAATGCGTTAATGCTGCTGATTGGCAATATTTTGTCGGATATCTGTGTGGCGTTAGTTGACCCTCGCGTAAAATTTGGAGCTTGATATGAGAGTGTTTTCGACTTCATTTGTTACCAGGCCATTTTTTACCAATCCATTAACGCAAAAGAAAATTAAGCGATTTAAGGCGATTAAACGTGGCTATTGGTCGCTCATCATTTTAACGTCGCTTTTAGTCTTGGCTCTTTTAGCTGAACTGTTCGTGAATAGCCGCGCTTTAGTGGTGAAATATCAAGGTGACTGGTTTTTTCCTACCTATGCTGATGTCATTCCTGGTACCCAATTTGATTTAGGGTATCCATCCGAGACTAATTACCGACAACTGCAAACCTTGATTGCAGAAAAAGATCCTGACGGTTTTGTCTTGATGCCTTTAGTGCCGTGGAATCCTTATGAGCAAGATTTTGATAGCGAATTTCCTCCGGCAGCACCGAGTATTGAACATCAGCATTATTTAGGGACTGATACCATTGGCCGCGATATCTTAGCGCGTCTGTTATACGGCTTTCGAATTGCGATGGGCTTTGCCTTGCTCACCATGGCGGTTTCCTATGCGATTGGCGTTACAGTCGGTTGCGTGATGGGGTTTTGGGGCGGTAAGTTTGACTTGTTTTTTCAACGTTTTATTGAAATTTGGTCGATGGTGCCGTTTTTATATGTGATCATGATTTTAGTCTCGATCATGCAGCCTAGCTTTATGCTGTTTACCTTTATTAATGTGTTGTTTGGGTGGATGGGCATGACCTGGTATATGCGCACCATGACTTATAAAGAAAAGGCGCGTGAATATACATTAGCCGCCAAAGCGTTGGGCGCATCGAACTGGCGAATTTTATTCCATCATATTTTGCCCAATACCATGGTGATGATCGTCACCTTAGCGCCGTTTACTATAGTGGCGAATATTACTGCACTGACCGCGTTGGATTATTTGGGCTTGGGTTTAATGCCACCAACGCCAAGTTGGGGCGAGTTATTACAACAAGGGAAATCGAATTTAGATGCCCCTTGGATTGCTATTTCGGTCGTGAGTGCGATTGTCGCCGTATTAGTCATGGTGACATTTATTGGTGAAGCGATACGTGAAGCATTCGATCCTAAACGCTTTACTCAATATGTTTAAATTAACCTGAATTCTGGATAAGGAGCGTCCATGAAAAAACGCATATCCCAAAAAATATCGGCTGTTGGCTTTTCAGCGTGTATCGCTCTTTTATCATCTTTGAGTTTTTCTTGTTTGAGCTATGCCGACACATCGTCGCAAAGTTTGCCACAGAATCTGCAATGGCAAACCAATGAATCCGATCCTATTTTTGCCTCACCGGATGCGCAATATGGCGGCATTTATCACACCTACATGGATAGCTTTCCACAGACCTTTCGTACCGTAGGGCCGGATGCGAATGGTGCGTTTGCGTCTTGGACTCGTTCGACTATGGCTCTGCTGGATAAGCACCCTAATACGGATAATTGGCTACCGTCGATCGCGTCATCTTGGGCATTTGGTGATGACCATAAAACGGTGTATTTCAAGCTTGATCCGAAAGCCAAATGGAGTGATGGTAAACCGGTTACCGCAGAAGACTTCAAATTTATTCTGCAAATGATGCGCTCTAAAGATATTGTGGCACCTTGGTATAACGATTTTTACAACAACGAGGTCAGTGACATTATTGTCTATGATCCCCATACCATAGCTGTCGTATCTGCCAAGCCTCGCAATGCGGATGAATTGATGGATTACGTTAATCTGTCTCCGATCCCCGCTCATTTTTATGCTAATCCTAAAAAAGATGAAAATGGTGACGGCATCGCAGATGACTTTGTGCGTCGTTATAACTTTAAGCCAGAGCCAACCGTTGGCCCATATTTCATCGATAAGATTGATAAAGGTAAGGCCGTCACCTTCAAGCATGTTAAAGACTGGTGGGGTTACAGCAATAAGTATTATCAACACCGTTACAATGTCGATCGCATCAGCATTAAAGTGATTCGTGACCCAGACATCGCGTTTAAATATTTTGAAAAAGGTCAGCTTGATTCGTTTCCGTTGATTCGCCCAACGCTGTGGCACGATAAAGCGACCGGTGAATTATTTGATAAAGGCTATATCCAAAAAGCGTGGGCGTTTAACCAAGCCCCTGTGGGAGCCGGTGGTATTTGGATTAACAGTTCTATGCCATTACTTAACGACATTAATGTCCGTAAAGGGTTGATGCATGCGGTTGATTATGACGGCATGATTGAAAAGACATTGCGTAATGATTATGTGCGCAAGCCTAATCCAATGGGTATCGGACATGGTGATTATGATGAGCCAAGTATAAAAGCGCCTAAATTCGATCCTAAGCAAGCGGTGTCTTATTTTGAGCAAGCTGGCTTTACTCTTATTGGCCCAGACGGTATTCGTCAAAATGATAAGGGGCAGCGTTTAAGTTTTGCGGTCACTTACGCCACCCCTGCGCATACCCCAAGAATTGCGTATCTTCGTGAACAAGCCAAATTGGCCGGCTTAGATCTCACCTTGAACCTGATTGATGGCTCTAGCATGTTCAAATATGTGTTAGAGAAGAAGCATCAGCTGTCATTCCATGATATGTCGGCTTCCCGTATTCCTGTTTATTGGCAGTATTTCGCTGCTGAATTTGCCAATCAGCCACAAAATAATAATTTTACTAATTTTACCTCGCCAGAGCTTGAGACGTTAATTGAAAACTATCGTAACGAGTTCGATTTAGGTAAGAAGCATCAGTTATCGCGTCAAATTCAGACAATGATTGATGAGGCCAAAGTGATCATTCCCGGCTACATGGTGCCTTACACTCGTGAAGGCTACTGGCGTTGGATGAAATTGCCGAAAGAAATTGCTACAAAGCAAACGGAATACTTATTTTACCCAGCCGGCTTTATGGGCGGATACGGCACATTTTGGATTGATCAAGAGGCGAAAAAAGAAACGCTGGATGCGATGAAATCCGGTAAAACATTTGAGCCGGTGACGATTAAAGATGAGAAATATCGGTAGATAAACGAGAGCTGAGTGACGGGGACGCTACGCTCGCGAGCCAAAAAGCGGTTTCGTTGCTTGAGACTTAGTCATTCGCTGTTATCTTTCTCGAGCCACGATAAGCGTAGCGGCCGAGTAACGAGAACCGAAAAATTGAATTAACGGAAACCCTATGACCCCAAACTCAGTTTTAACCATCACAGATTTATGCACTGAATTTACCACCGATGATGAGGTGGTGAGAGTGCTTGATGGTGTGACTTTTCATGTCCCCAAGGGCAAAACCATTGGGTTGGTCGGGGAATCTGGATGCGGTAAAAGTGTTACAGCGATGTCGATCTTAGGGCTGTTGCCAAAACCTTTTGGACAAGTGGTGTCCGGTAAGATTGAATATTGTTATCAAGATAAAAAGGTGGATTTGGCCAGTCTACCGGCGGAAAACATGTATCAAATGCGCGGTAATGCCATTTCGATGATTTTCCAAGATCCGATGACGGCGCTCAATCCGGTTCACACCATAGGCAAACAGTTGATGGAAGTGTATCAACTGCATCAGCCGCAATTAAATAAAAAGCAGCGTTATCATCAGGCGTTGGAGATGCTCGAAAAAGTGGGCATTCCATCGGCTAAACAACGCATGCTGGAGTTTCCGCATCAGTTGTCAGGTGGGATGCGTCAACGTGTGATGATCGCGATTGCGTTAGCGTGTAAACCGGATGTTTTGATTTGTGATGAGCCGACCACTGCGTTAGATGTGACTGTACAAGCGCAAATATTGGATTTGATGAAAGCATTGCAACAAGAAACGGGCATGTCGATCATTTTCATTACCCATGACTTAGGGGTAGTCGCGGAAATGTGCGATCAAGTGGTGGTGATGTATGCAGGAAAAGTGGTGGAACAAGCCGATGTCTTTTCACTGTTTGATTTCCCAACCCATCCATACACGCAAGGTTTGTTGGCTTCGATGCCCAATCAGCAGTCGGTGCCTAAATCGGAACTGCCGACCATTGAAGGCTCGGTGCCTCATTTATTGAATATGCCAAGAGGTTGCCGTTTTGCTTCTCGTTGTCCATATCAACAAGACAAATGCTTGCAACAAAGTCCGTTATTAGAAAAAAAATCTTCTGAACATCAAGTGAGTTGTCATTATTGGTCGCAATTAATGCCTCGAAATCAGCTAGAGGGGCAACCATGAATCAAGAATCGTTAAATACGGATATTTCATCAGAAAAGAACGTCTTACCCGAAAAAAATCCTTTATTAGAGATAAAAAATCTCAAACAATATTTCCACTCAGGCAAAGGCATTTTCAAAAAAGGCTATACCGTGTATGCGGTTGATGACGTGTCATTGAGCGTAAACACAGGCGAGACGTTAGGTATTGTGGGTGAATCAGGTTGCGGTAAAAGTACGTTGGGTCGTAGCTTACTGCGCTTGTATGAACCCACAGCAGGGCAAATATTGTTTGAAGGGCAAGATATTTGTCAGTTCGATAGCAAAGCCATGCGCTCTTTACGTCAAGAAATGCAGATGGTGTTTCAAGATCCCACTGAATCGCTCAACCCACGTCATACGGTTGGGATGATCTTACATGAGCCATTTGAAATACATCATCTAGGCACGGCGGAAGAAAGGCAGCAGTGGGTCAGCGAATTATTAATCAAAGTGGGATTAACCCCAGAGGCCGCTGAGCGTTATCCACATGAATTCTCTGGTGGCCAGAAACAACGCATTGGTATTGCACGAGCGATTGCCTTAAAACCTAAGCTGGTGGTGTGTGATGAGTCTGTATCGGCATTAGATGTGTCTGTACAGGCGCAAATTCTTAACTTGTTGATGAAATTGCAGCAAGAAATGGATTTGACCCTGATATTTATAGCCCATGATTTGTCGGTGATTCGTCATATATCTGACAAAATTGCTGTCATGTATTTAGGGCAAATTGTCGAATATGGTGATGCGCAGCAGGTTTATCAAAACCCTAAGCATCCTTATACTCAGTCTTTGTTGTCTGCAATTCCGATTACTCATCCAAAGTATCGTGATGCTAAATTACGTATGCAGGAGCAAGGCATTGGAGAGCGCATTTTATTACAAGGCGATATTCCATCACCGATTGAGCGCCCTGTAGGATGTCGCTTTGCTTCGCGTTGTCCTAAGGTCATGGAAGAATGTCGCAGTAAACCACCCAAATTACAGTCGTATTCAAAGCATGATCATCAAGTATCTTGCTTTTTATATGAATCCCATTAAAACGAGCCAATAAAGTAAATTGTTAAGAGGCGAATCGATGTTAAATAAGTCGTTATTGATGACCGCATTATCTGTTTCCGTGTTAGCCGGATGTACGGTCGTGGAAGAGAGCCCTGTTTCTGAACCAGTAAAAACCACCACTTCTGTAGATGGTGTTAAAGTTCACTCGGTGGCGTACAAATGCCGCATTGATCAATCTGAATCAGAATACCAAGGCAAGCTTGAAGTGCCATTTTTGATCGAATATTCTGGTCAAGATAAAGCGACGTTAATTGAACGTTCCGGTTCCTATCCTTTAATTCGAGTGGAAGCGGCTTCTGGTGAGAAATATGCCTCAGTGGATGGGTTGCAAGAGTTTTGGGGGCACGGTGATTCTGCAATGATCACTTTTAATCATGAAACGTTTAAAGACTGTTTTGTGGTGAAGTAGTGGAATATCGTTAGCATTAAGAGGCGCTCAATATCTGAACTTTGAGCGCCTTTTTTATCTATCAGATGGCTATTTTGGGTAAGTTACGGTATAGCGAGTCGGTTTATGATTCATCGCAAGTGTGATGTTTAATACGATGGCACCGAGTACTGAAAGCGCAATTAAGTAAGGGGAAACGAAAAACAGCGACGCGACCACAATGCTACAATCGAGCACCATTTGAGTTTTACCTACTGAAATACCCGTTTTGTCTTGAATAAGTAGGCACATCACGTTGAAGCCCCCTAAACTTGAACGATGGCGAAATAAAATTAGCATACCGATACCAATTAATAACCCACCGGCGAAAGCACTGAATACCGCATCGATACGGCTGAGTAACATAAAACGCTCTAGGTTATCAGCAAAAACAGACACTAAAGCACCTGCAATAAGGCTGTTAATCGCGAAGGTTTTACCAAAGCGAAGCCAAGCAAGAGCATAAAAAGGCAAGTTAATGAAAAAGTATATCGTGCCAAATGACAGTGGACTCAGCTGACTTAATAATAAAGACAGCCCAGCCGTACCACCAGTGATCAAATTAGCTGACGATAAAAAGTAAACCCCAAGGGCAACCACAAAGCTGCCTACAACGAGGGCGACGATGTCTTCTTTAGGTGTGTGTTTTTCCATCACAGTATCAATCTTTTCATCCATAAATAACTAAAAATGTACTCAATAAATATCAGTTTTGGTATATACAGTCTAAAAACAAAGTGAATGGCTTGTATCTTAATGTTTACATAAATGTAAACTGACGCTATGGTTTTGACCTTAGAAGTCAAGAAAGTACAGCTATCCAGCACTGTATTATTTTTTTTCATCTTAATCGTGATATTTTTGCATGCAGAAAGTTTACATTGCCACTTTCTGATATGGATCAAATTAGGTAGAATACTGCCATCTAAATTGATGACGAAAACGTTTGCTTTGCGTCATTGAGCCATTTTTTAACAATTTTACCGTTTTTATGACCTTTTGGTCTTTTTAGGAATCAGTTAAACCTGAGCTAGGAGATACACATGCTTAAGCGTGACATGAACATTGCGGATTATGATGCGGATCTATTTACCGCAATTCAGGAAGAAACTCTTCGTCAAGAAGAGCACATTGAGCTCATCGCTTCAGAAAACTACACCAGCCCACGTGTAATGGAAGCTCAAGGTTCTCAACTTACCAACAAGTATGCTGAAGGCTACCCAGGTAAACGCTACTACGGTGGTTGTGAGTACGTTGATAAAGTTGAAACTCTTGCTATTGAGCGTGCATGTCAGCTATTCGGTGCAGAATATGCAAACGTACAGCCGCACTCAGGCTCTCAAGCTAACAACGCCGTTTACATGGCATTGCTTAATGCGGGTGACACGGTTCTTGGTATGAGCCTGGCGCACGGTGGTCACTTAACTCATGGTTCTCCTGTTAACTTCTCAGGCAAGCTTTACAACATCATTCCTTACGGTATCGATGAAAATGGTCAGATTGACTATGAAGAAATGGAAGCGCTTGCGGTTGAACACAAACCAAAAATGATCATCGGTGGCTTCTCTGCTTATTCTCAAGTGTGTGATTGGGCGCGTATGCGTGAGATCGCAGACAAAGTAGGCGCGTACCTTTTTGTTGATATGGCGCACGTAGCGGGTCTTATTGCTGCTGGTGTTTATCCAAACCCAGTTCCACACGCACACGTTGTAACAACCACAACACATAAAACATTGGCTGGCCCTCGTGGTGGATTGATTCTGTCTAATGCAGGTGAAGATCTGTACAAAAAACTAAACTCTGCAGTGTTCCCGGGTGGACAAGGCGGTCCTCTAATGCACGTTATCGCAGCAAAAGCGGTGGCATTTAAAGAAGCACTAGAGCCAGAGTTTAAAGAATACCAAGCGCGCGTTGTTGCAAACGCAAAAGCCATGGTGGCGGAGTTTATTGCTCGCGGTTACAACATCGTTTCAGGTTCAACTGAAAACCACTTGTTCCTTGTTGATCTGATCGACAAAGACATCACAGGTAAAGATGCGGATGCCGCACTTGGCGCTGCGAACATCACAGTGAACAAAAACTCAGTACCAAACGATCCACGTAGCCCATTTGTGACTTCTGGTATCCGCGTTGGTTCACCATCAATTACTCGCCGTGGCTTCACAGAAGAAGATGCGAAAAACCTTGCTGGCTGGATGTGTGATATCCTAGACAATATGGGCGATGAGTCGGTGATTGAAGCGACTAAAGCAAAAGTATTAGATATCTGTAAGCGTAAACCAGTTTACGCATAATATTTCGTCGTAAAACAGTTTATAACGGCGTCTGGTAAGAGCCGAATTTCGTGACTCGAATCTAGAGCGCTTCGCTTCTCGAAAGAGATAAAAACCCAGTCAGAAATGGCTGGGTTTTGTTTTTGTAAAAATAATAGAAAGCCCCAGCTTGAACATTCAAGCTGGGGCTTTAAGATGTTTTCGAAACTCGAATTAACCTTCTTTATTAATGCTGATCATTGAGCCAGATTTACATTTGAACATGTAGTAACGAGAGCTTTCGTTAAATTGGCCAAGGCCTTCACCTGAACAGTAAGACGCGTTGAGGTCACGCATTGTGTCTAGTGTTTTGGCATTATCCATAGCGAATTTTGAACCATCAGCACAGACGATACGTACTTTACCGTCATCGCTGGTTGAGAATACTTTCACTTCTGTATTACATAGTTCAAAAGAAGCATCTAAGTAGTTGTCTTCTTGAGTTGTGCTTGAACAACCCGCTAAAATTAATGTGAGTAACCCGACCAATCCTGCATATTTCATATTCTTACGTCCTATAGTTATCCGGCTGTAAACGGATCAAAATGTGAATGATTGCTAGAAAGAAAATGAGCTAGCCAACCATAAAACTGTATTAAGTGTAACCTTATCGATTGGTTCGCTCAACTTTCGCCTAAAAAATCTTCACTAGGTCTCATCAAGACGATGCTGCTTGTCGCTAACCCTTGCTATTTCGGATAAACTAATCCTACAACAATCGCATTTAAATATAGAGTTTTGTCTGAATAGATGCATTGCGATAACAATAGTTAATAAAACCGCTCAGACTCTGACTCAAGGGAGAGAGTATGCACTGCCCATTTTGTTCTGAAAATGACACTAAAGTGATCGACTCACGTTTAGTCGCTGACGGCCATCAGGTTCGCCGTCGTCGCCAATGTTTAGCTTGTAGTGAACGTTTTACTACGTTTGAAATGGCGGAATTGGTGATGCCGAAAGTCATCAAATCAAATGGAAACCGAGAACCTTTTGATGAAGAAAAAATGATCGGTGGTATTCAGCGCTCTCTAGAAAAACGCCCCGTGAGTGCCGATTCGATTGAATTGGCAATCAGTACGATTAAATCTCAATTACGTGCGACCGGTGAACGTGAAGTACCAAGCGAGATGATTGGTAACTTAGTGATGGAGCAACTTAAAGAGTTAGATAAGGTGGCGTATATTCGCTTTGCTTCGGTTTACCGCAGCTTTGAAGATATTCGTGAGTTCGGTGAAGAAATCGCGCGTCTTGAAGATTGATCTTTCATTGCGATAAATAAAATTAGAAAGGGAAGTGTGATGAGCCAATCGGTATTTTCTGCATTTGATCATCAAATGATGGTCAAAGCAATTGAACTGGCGAAGCAGGGGATCTATACCACCGCACCAAATCCAAATGTAGGCTGTGTGATCACGCTAGACCAAGAGATCATTGGTCAAGGGGCACACCTTAAAGCGGGTGAACCACACGCAGAAGTGCATGCTTTACGTTTGGCTGGCGAGAGAGCTAAAGGTGCCACCGCTTATGTGACCTTGGAGCCGTGTTCCCATTATGGCCGCACGCCACCTTGTGCTGAAGCTTTAATTAAAGCGCAAGTTGCCCGTGTTGTATGCGCGATGCAAGACCCTAATCCTCAAGTGGCTGGACGTGGTATTACCATGCTAAGAGAGGCTGGTATTCAAGTGGATGTTGGTCTACTTGAGCAAGATGCCATCGCGCTTAATCCAGGCTTCATCAAGCGAATGAAAACTGGTATGCCATTTGTGCAATTAAAGTTGGCATCAAGCATCGATGGAAAAACGTCGCTTGCGAACGGTAAAAGCCAATGGATCACTGGCCCGAATGCACGTCAAGATGTACAGCATTATCGCGCTAAAGCGGGGGCGGTGTTATCCACCTCAAAGACAGTGTTAGATGACGACGCATCGCTGAATGTACGTTGGCATGATTTGCCAAGCTCAGTGCAAGCACAATATTCAGAATCTCAACTTCGTCAGCCGATTCGCGTGATTTTAGATAGGCAAAACCAATTGAATTCCAATAAGGCGTTGAAGCTATTCAACACGGAAGGTGAATGTCTATTCGTACGTACCATTTCTCATGCGGGTGAGAGTGACATGATTGCTGCGCTAAATGATAAGCAGCAATTTGATCTGCCTACTTTGCTGCAACAATTAGCAAGTGAACATAATATTAATCATATTTGGGTCGAAGCTGGGGCGAGTTTGGCGGCGAGCATGATTGAACAAGCATTGGTTGATGAGTTGATTGTGTATATTGCCCCTAAATTAATGGGTACTGATGGGCGTGGCTTAACTCAAATCACTGGCTTAACAGAGATGGATCAAGCCATTGATCTTAATATTACTGATTTACGTATGGTGGGAAGCGATATCCGTGTGACTGCCACCATAAAAACAAAGAAATAAGAGAAATTATGTTTACAGGAATCGTTGAAGCGGTTGGGACTATTTTAGCTATCACTCCAAAAGGTGAAGATGTCACGATTAAAGTGGATGCGGGCAAGTTAGATATGTCCGATGTGCATCTTGGCGATAGTATTGCTACCAATGGCGTGTGTTTAACTGTGGTGGAATATGATTCACGCAGTTACAGTGCTGACCTTTCACTTGAAACGTTAACACGTACCGGGTTTTCTCAATATCAAGTGGGAGAGTCGGTGAACCTTGAAAAAGCCATGCTGCCGAGCACACGTTTTGGTGGGCATATTGTTTCAGGGCATGTGGATGATGTCGGTGTGATTGTCGACCGTCAACCTATTGGTCGTGCAATGGAATATTGGATAGAAGTGCCTGCCCATCTTTCACGTTATATCGCAGAGAAAGGTTCCGTCACCGTGGATGGCATCAGCTTAACCGTCAATGATGTGCGTAAGAATGCATTCAAAATCACGATTGTTCCCCATACCTCTCAAGAAACGACAGTCGATAGTTTTGTTGTCGGTCGAAAAGTCAATTTAGAAGTAGATGTGATTGCCCGTTATTTAGAACGTTTGATTTCAGGTAAAGCTGAGCAAGAAGAAACACCAGAATCACGTATTACGATGGAATTATTGCAAAAGAATGGCTTTGCTTAAGCTAGCAGAATTCAATCAATAAGAATCATTAAGGAACTCAATATGGCAATTAGCAGCTCAAAAGACATTATTGAAGATATTCGCTTAGGAAAAATGGTCATTTTGATGGATGACGAAGATCGTGAAAATGAAGGCGATCTGATTATGGCAGCTGAGCACATTACGCCTGAAGCGATTAACTTTATGGCAACTCATGGTCGCGGATTGATTTGTTTAACCTTAACCAAAGAGCGTTGTCATAACCTCGGTTTACCGCCGATGGTGCAAGACAATAATGCCCAATATACCACCAACTTTACCGTTTCAATTGAAGCGGCTCGCGGCGTAACAACTGGGATTTCTGCGGCGGATCGTGCGGTGACAGTGCAAGCGGCGGTAGCTAAAAATGCTAAGGCGTCTGATCTGGTTCAGCCTGGCCATATTTTCCCACTTGCCGCGCAAGAAGGCGGAGTGTTAACTCGCGCAGGCCATACCGAAGCCGGCTGTGATTTAGCGCGTCTTGCTGGATTAGAGCCTGCGTCTGTGATTGTTGAAATTCTCAACGAAGACGGCACCATGGCGCGTCGCCCAGATTTAGAAATCTTTGCTGAAAAGCACGGCATTAAATTGGGCACAATTGCCGATCTCATTGAATACCGTAACAACACCGAAACCACCATTGAGCGTGTTGCTGAATGTAAGCTACCAACCGAGTTTGGTGAGTTTGACTTAGTGACTTACCGCGACACTATTGATAACCAATTACATTACGCATTACGCAAAGGTAATGTGACTGATAATGCGTGTTTAGTGCGTGTTCACTTGCAAGATACCTTTACCGATCTTCTTCATTCAAACCGTACTGCTGATCGCAGCTGGACGTTAGATGCGGCAATGAAACGTATCAATCAAGAAGGTGGGGTATTGGTGATTCTAGGTAATGAAGAAACACCAGAGTCGATTATTCACAAAGTGAAAATGTTCGAGCAGCAAGATAACCAGACCGCGCCAACCATGGCGAAAAAGCAAGGCACATCACGTCGCGTCGGTGTGGGATCGCAAATCTTAGCGGACCTAGGTGTGAAAGATATGCGCTTGTTGTCATCGTCAGATAAACGTTATCACGCGTTATCTGGGTTTGGTTTGAATGTTGTGGATTATGTAACTGAATAGGGAACGAGTTCCTGGTTCCTAGTTCCTAGGTGTGAAGCTGTCAGAAAGTCTTAATTTAATTAGATTTGTTGGCGGCTTTTCTTTTCCTAGAAGCGAAGCGTGACTATAGACTAGGAACTAGGGACAATTCCCCATAGATATTGCTCACAAATTTGTGATAGAATCCGCCGATTCTCACTCTCTACAAAAATAGTTAAAGGATAACTTATGAAAGTAATCGAAGGTGCGTTTGCCGCTCCAAATGCAAAAATTGCTATCGTTATTTCTCGTTTTAACAGTTTTATTAACGAAAGTTTACTTTCAGGTGCGATTGACACATTGAAGCGTCATGGCCAAGTGAGCGATGACAACATCACTGTTGTACGTTGCCCAGGTGCAGTTGAGCTACCATTAGTCGCACAGCGTGTTGCGAAAACTGGCAAATTTGATGCTATCGTTTCTCTAGGTACGGTTATTCGTGGCGGTACTCCACACTTTGATTATGTATGCAGTGAGTGTAATAAAGGTTTAGCTCAAGTGTCTTTGGAATATAGCCTTCCAGTGGCATTTGGCGTACTAACTGTTGATACTATCGATCAAGCGATTGAACGCGCAGGCACCAAGGCTGGTAACAAAGGGCAAGAAGCAGCTCTTAGCGCACTTGAGATGATCAACGTTTTAAATGAAATTAACTAATTCCTAATGGGGGCTCGCGTGAAACCAGCCGCACGTCGTAATGCACGTCAATTCGCACTACAAGCGATTTACTCTTGGCAAGTCACTAAAGAAAATGTGGCAACAATTGAACATCAATTTCTCACAGGAGAAAAGTATGATGAAGAAGAACATCATGCCGGTGAACCTAGCTTAAAAGCACCAGAAACTGATGTTGCTTATTTCCAAGACTTATTGTCTGGTGTAGTGAATATGAACATGGAATTAGACAGCAAATTGCGTCCATATCTATCACGTCCAATGCAAGATTTGGATATGATGGAATTGGCTTTGCTTCGTCTTGCTATGTACGAAATGACGCAACGTGACGATGTCCCATATAAAGTGGTGATCAACGAAGCGATCGAATTGGCGAAAGTGTTTGCTGCTGAAGACAGCCACAAGTTCATCAATGGTGTGCTTGATAAAGCTGCGCCACACGTACGTAAGAAATAATTTCTAAACATTGTGATTCCGATCTTTGTTGGCAATATTGCTGCAATGGATCGAGTAGAAAGGTCAGCCAAGCGCTGACCTTTTTTGTATACTTTGACCTTTCCATTTGTCGAGTGTGTTCATGTCGGGTGAATTTAACTTAATCGAAAAATACTTTGCTCATAAGCAAACTAATCGGGCGGATGTTGATCTTTCGTTAGGCGATGATTGCGCGATAGTCTCACCGCCACCGGGCTATCAAATTGCTATTAGTACTGACACCGTCGTATTAGGAACACACTTCCTTGCTGGTGCTGAGCCAGCTGCCGTGGCATATAAGGCCTTGATGTCAAATATTAGTGATTTAGCTGCGATGGGGGCAACCCCAGCATGGTTGTCGATGGCTTTAACGCTTCCTGAAATCGATGAAAGCTGGTTGACGCCATTTTGTGATGCTATGTTTCAACTGGCCGATGAGCATGATTTGCAATTGATAGGTGGCGATACAACTAAAGGCCCATTAAGTATTGCCTTTACTATTCAAGGGTTAGTTCCACATGGGCAAGCACTGACCCGCAGTGGGGCTAAAGTTGGCGACTGGGTTTATGTCACTGGGCAACTCGGTGATAGCCAAGCGGGATTAGACGTTATTTTAAATCCTGATAATCGCACAAAACCTTTTGCCGATATTTTGGTTCAGCGTCACTTTTACGTACAATCACGCATTAAAGTAGCAGAGCAATTACGAGGCGTCGCTAGCAGCTGTATTGATATTTCCGATGGCTTGGTGTCGGATCTCGGACATATTTTAAAGCGCTCACAAGTTAGTGCTCAGCTTGATGTCTCTCAACTTCCAATATCACCTGAAACCATCGCGTTTTATGGTGATGATATTCAAGCTCAGCGAGCGGCTTTAAAGAGTGGCGAAGAGTATGAATTATGTTTTACTGTGGCTGCTAATAATGCCGAAAAATTGGCCGCTATTACTCAGAAAACCGGTTGTCAGCTCACTTGTATAGGCCAAATTGTCGCGCCGGAAATTTCAAATAATGTGGCGTGTCTTGAGTTAGTTCGGGCAGGCCAACCACTTTTATCGGATGATCCTATTTTGCAGGCGCAAGGTTTTGATCATTTTAATCAATCATAATTAGAAAAATATAGGCGCAGCATGTCACAACAAAAACCATCCATTAACCCGCTGTCACGTATCAAGTTGTCCAATCCCTGGCATCTATTGGCAGTCGGCTTTGGTAGCGGTTTATCTAAATTTGTTCCCGGCACCATGGGCACTTTAGCTTCTATCCCTTTTTATCTATTGTTGGTTCAATTGCCGTCGTTAGTGTATTGCACGCTTGTTATTGTGGCGGCTTTGCTGGGTATTGTCATCTGTCAGAAAACCTCTGACGATATGATGGTGCATGATCACGGCGCGATTGTATGGGATGAATTTGTTGGCTTTTGGATCACCATGAGTGTCGTGCCTTTTATGGGATTACCCATTTATGATTGGCACATTATTGCCATCGGTTTTGTACTGTTTCGTATTTTCGATATGGTGAAACCTTGGCCGATCAGTGTGCTTGACCGTAAGGTACATGGCGGCTTCGGCATTATGGTGGATGATTTACTCGCAGGTGTGATGGCAGCCGTAGCTTTGTGGCTCGTGCTGGTTTATTGGTATTTATAAAGTTTAAGGAAATAACATGTCTAAAAAAGTGTACTGCGTGGCTCAATTTCAGCCTAAAGAAGGCAAGCTGGATGAATTGTTTGCGGTGCTGCAATCGCTTGAGCCAAATACATTACGTGAAGATGGTTGTTTGCAATATGTCGTCACTCGTCATCGTTCAAGCCCATTTGCTGGTGGTGAAAGCTACCCGATTGCATTTCATGAAATCTGGGCAAGTAACGAAGCATTTGAAGCGCATTGTCAGCGTAAAGAAATTGTCGAATTTTTCCAGCAGCAATGTGTTGCTGAAACTGGCTTAGTCGAAAAATCGAATGTGGCCGTGTACACAGACGAACCCAATAACTTTGATGCGCCGCAGTTTTAATTGAAAAGTGCTTATAAATAGAAAAAGGACGATCGCTCGTCCTTTTTTATGCTTAGTTTGTTTTATGCCTGGCCTGAAAACGTTTTATCACGCTAAGTAGTCTTTGATTTGCTTTTCAATACCTACAGCATTTAAACCTAGCTCATCATACAGTTCATCTTGTGTACCTTGATGAATAAACTTATCAGGTAGGCCTAGTTGCAATACTGGCTTGATTTGTTTGCGCTGCATTAGCAGTTCAATCACACCTGAGCCAGCACCTCCGGCAATGACATTCTCTTCTAGCGTGACTAATACATCGTGTTCAGTAGCTAGTTTTAATACTAGCTCTTCATCTAATGGCTTCACAAAGCGCATATCAGCGACCGTGGCATCTATACTTTTAGCCGCTTTGAGTGCTTCTGGTAAGAAGGTGCCAAAAGATAAAATCGCCACTTTCTTCGCTGTACTATTTTCAAGGCTAGCTTCGCGAACGATACGGCCTTTACCGATTGCCAGTTCAGTCATTTCGCTTTCGATTTCAGCACCGCAGCCAGAACCGCGCGGGTAACGTACCGCACTTGGGCCTTGGTGTTTATGACCCGTGTAGAGCATTTGACGGCATTCATTCTCATCACTTGGTGCCATGATCACCATGTTGGGAATGCAGCGCATAAAGCTTAAATCGAACGCACCTTGGTGAGTTTGACCATCTGCGCCAACCAGGCCTGCGCGGTCAATCGCAAACATCACAGGTAAGTTCATGATGGCGACATCGTGGATCAGTTGATCGTAACCGCGTTGCAAGAAAGTCGAATAAATGGCCACAATCGGATTCATTCCACCAATCGCCATGCCGGTTGCCAGTGTCACGGCATGTTGCTCGGCTATCGCGACATCAAAGTATTGCTGTGGGAATTCTTTAGAAAAACGCACCATACCTGAACCTTCACGCATGGCCGGTGTAATCGCCATGAGTTTTGGATCTTGCGCTGCCATATCACATAGGAAATCGCCAAAGATTTTTGAGAATGTTGGCTTGCCTCCTGAACTTTTAGGTAGGCAGCTTTCGTTTGGATCAAATTTAGGCACGCCATGATAACCGATCGGATCTTTTTCCGCAGGCTCATAGCCTTTGCCTTTTTTCGTCATCACATGCAAAAACTGAGGACCTTTTAAGCCACGCATGTTTTTCAAGGTTTTGACCAGCTCTTTGACATCATGACCATCGATAGGGCCAATGTAGTTAAAGCCAAGTTCTTCAAACATGGTGCCTGGAACCACCATGCCCTTTAAATGTTCTTCGGTGCGACGCACTAATTCTTTAATTGGCGGCACGTTAGATAACACTTTCTTACCACCTTCACGAATCGAGGTGTAGAAGTTACCCGTCAGTAATTGCGCTAGGTGGTTATTGAGAGCACCGACGTTTTCAGAAATCGACATCTCATTGTCATTCAAAATCACGAGCATATCAGCGTGCACATCACCGGCGTGGTTCATCGCTTCAAACGCCATGCCCGCGGTAATCGCGCCATCACCGATCACGCTGACCACTTTACGCTCTTGGCCTTCTTTTTGTGCGCTGATCGCCATACCTAATGCTGCGCTGATCGAGGTGGATGAGTGACCGACAGAAAGGGTGTCGTATTCGCTTTCTTCACGCCAAGGGAAAGGGTGCAAGCCGTCTTTTTGACGAATGGTCGACATACGTTCACGGCGACCGGTTAAGATTTTGTGCGGGTAGGCTTGGTGGCCTACGTCCCAAACTAACTGATCAAACGGGGTGTTATAGACATAATGTAAAGCAACGGTCAGTTCAACAGTACCTAAGCCAGAGGCAAGGTGTCCACTTGACTGACTGACTGAATTGAGCAAATAAGTACGCAGCTCATCGCATAGAGCCGATAAGCTTTCTTTTGGTAAGGTTCGCAATTCGTCAGGTGTGTTAGCGAGTGCGAGAGTGGGGTACTTTGAAATATCAAGAGTCATATTCAGTTCGTTTTTATTATATTTTAGTGGCTGCGCTCAACGGCGTAGCGGGCGAATTCTTCAAGTGATTGTGTATTGTAAGGTATTGCTTGTAATGCTTGAAGTGCGTCTTGTAACAAG
Source organism: Vibrio gangliei (assembly GCF_026001925.1). Taxonomy (NCBI): domain Bacteria; kingdom Pseudomonadati; phylum Pseudomonadota; class Gammaproteobacteria; order Vibrionales; family Vibrionaceae; genus Vibrio; species Vibrio gangliei. The sequence continues at coordinate 776,784 of NZ_AP021869.1, forward strand.
TCTTGAGCCTTTTGTTTGGCACCTTCTAATCCTAGCAGAACCGGATAAGTACTTTTGTTTAAGTTTTGATCCGACCCTTGTGGCTTACCTAAGGTTGCTGTGTCACTGATGATATCAAGAATGTCATCTTGCACTTGAAACGCGAGACCGACTGCTTCTGCGTAACGGTCTAGCTCAGGCAACACGGCGATGCCTTTATCACCGGCACATAATGCGCCCATACGAATCGCACACTTTATCAAGGCACCGGTTTTATTGCGGTGGATTTCTTGTAACTCATCTAAAGAGGCTAGACGATTTTCGGCCTCTAAGTCTAACGATTGCCCCATGCACATACCAAGTGCGCCAGAAGCGTTAGCTAACTCTTTGATTAATTGAATGCGCTGTGGTTCGCTTTGGGAAGACAATGCACCTTCAGCCAAAATAGTAAATGCGAGCGTTTGCAGAGCATCACCGGTTAAAATCGCGGTGGCTTCATCAAATTCAATATGGCAAGTCGGTTGACCGCGGCGTAATTCATCGTCATCCATAGCCGGTAAATCATCATGGATAAGTGAGTAGGCGTGGATACACTCAATCGCTGATGCTGGTGTATCCAAATCTTCAAGACTTAAACCGAACATTTGGCCGGTAATATACACCAAATAAGGGCGCGCACGCTTGCCACCTAACAATAGACCATAACGCATGGCTTTAGTCAGAGTTTGTTGTTGATGTGGAATGCTATCGAGCCAAAGGTTCAGTTGTTGATTGTTACGCGCTTGGTAATCGGCCAATGAAATACTCATATTAGAGGTCACTTTCTGGATCAAATGGAACAAGTTCGGATTTGTCTTCATCTCTTAATAAGATCTCAACGCGTTGTTCAGCTTCTGTGAGTTTGGTTTGGCTAGAACGAGCAAGTGCGATACCACGCTCAAACTTTTTCAGCGCATCTTCTAGATCAAGGTCGCCATTTTCAAGTTGATTGACCAGAGCATCGAGTTCAGTTAATGACTCTTCAAAGCTCATGTTTTCAGGTTTTTTGGTCGCCATATTGATCCTGCTTATCTCGGGATACGAAAGAGACTAATTGTATTTGACCTAGCGGTGATGAAACAAGAGTTAATCGGTATTTTCTGTTAAAAGTTCAGGATTAGACAACGCTTTTATCTCGAATAAAATTTAACCACGGAAGATAAGCAGGCCCTAGTGTCGTAAACCATTTCCGCCATGATGAATAGTCGTGTATAATTTTGCGCCTTAGTTTTGGCGTTATCTGAGCTAATGGGTCAGTAGGGTCAATAATCCGTTAAAAAGTGAATCATGATATGAAGTTTATTGTAAAACCCCATCCAGAAATTTTTGTGAAAAGTGACTCGGTTCGTAAGCGTTTCACTCGTACGTTGGAGCGTAACTTACGTAATATCATCCAGCGCGAAACAGAATCTGTTGCGGTGTTAAACCGTCGTGATCACATTGAAGTCGCCGCTAATAGCGATGAATATTATGACAAGGTGTTAGAGATCTTAACTCATACGCCAGGTATTCATCATTCGTTAGAAGTGCTGCAATCAGACTTTACCGATTTGCATAACATTTACGAACAAGCGTTAGAGCAAAGCCGTGACTTAATTGAAGGCAAAACATTCGTGGTACGTGTGAAGCGCCGCGGAAAGCATGATTTTACTTCAATTGATGTCGAGCGTTACGTTGGTGGCGGCTTAAACCAAGCGGTTGAGTCTGCACGCGTAAAATTGTCTAACCCTGAAGTCACGGTTAACCTTGAAATCGCAAGCGACAAATTGAACCAAGTGATTGCGCGTCATAAAGGTCTGGGCGGCTTCCCTCTAGGAACGCAAGAAGATGTTTTGAGCCTGATTTCCGGCGGATTTGATTCCGGTGTTTCAAGTTACCTGCATATCAAACGTGGTTCAAAAACCCATTACTGCTTCTTTAACCTTGGTGGCCCAGCGCATGAAATTGGCGTAAAACAAGTGGCTCATTACTTATGGAAGAAGTTTGGCTCGTCTGCCAAAGTGAAATTTATCGCTGTCGATTTTGAGCCAGTGGTGGCTGAAATCTTAGAAAATATCGATGATGGCCAAATGGGTGTTGTGCTTAAACGAATGTTCATGCGCGCGGGTGGTATGATTGCGGAAAAATTTGGCATCGAAGCCTTAGTGACCGGTGAGGCGCTAGGCCAGGTTTCAAGCCAGACTCTGACCAACTTACGCTTGATTGATAACGTGACCGATACTTTGATTTTGCGCCCTCTAATCAACTGGGATAAAGAAGATATCATCAATTTATCTCGTGATATTGGTACCGAAGATTTCGCCAAAGTGATGCCTGAATACTGTGGTGTGATTTCGAAAAAACCAACAGTGAAAGCGGTGAAAGCCAAACTTGAAAAAGAAGAAGCGAATTTTAATTTCGATATTCTTGAGCAAGTGGTAGCCAATGCTCGCGTGATGGACATTCGTGCGATTGAAGAAGAAAGCCAAGAACAAGCGCCAGAAGTCGAACTTGTCGAAGAAATTGCGGATCAAGCTGTGGTATTGGATATTCGCAGCCCGGATGAAGAAGACATGAATCCACTCGAGATTGACGGGGTGGAAATTAAGCATCTTCCTTTCTACAAATTAGCGACTCAATTTGGCGATTTAGACCAATCTAAGCAATACCTACTGTACTGTGAGCGAGGCGTAATGAGTCGTTTACAAGCGCTGTATTTAAAAGATTTAGGCTATCAAAACGTGAAAGTTTATCGTCCATAAAACGATTGTGAATAGCAGCAAAAACGTCGGCTTAGGTCGGCGTTTTTTTATTTTTATACTTTAGTGAGATAAATAGCAGGCATAAAAAAAGCACAGTTAACATCGCAATGATCTTAACTGTGCATAAATTTGAATAATCATCAAATAATCAGGACATAATGGAAATGAGGGAGTATTACCATTAAGTCATAAAACTCAAAAGAGTTAATGCAAACACAACATTAGCATTAGTCAATCACAGAAATACAGGTTTGAGATAAATTCTGTAACTCATTAATGTGGGATGAAATATAGAGTTTTCATGGCACAACGACAAGGGACAATTTATAATGCTTCGCATGAGAAAAATTAATGATTATACGCTGTGTTTGCTATCAGTAGCAATTTTGCACATTTTTGGTTAATTAAAGGTTTTAATTATGGCTAGACGCTTACCTCCCCTGAATTCATTGCGAGTCTTTGAAGCGGCGGCTCGATATTTGAGTTTTACCCGCGCCGCTGAAGAGCTTTTTGTCACTCAGGCTGCAGTGAGTCATCAGGTAAAAGCATTAGAAGAGTTTTTAGGTATTAAGTTGTTTCGTCGCCGTAATCGTTCTTTATTGCTGACCGAAGAAGGGCAAAGTTACTTTCTGGATATCAAGGATATTTTTACCGCCATTTCCGATGCCACCGATAAGGTTCTAGAGCGCAGTGAGAAAGGGGCGTTGACCATCAGCTTAACGCCAAGTTTTGCCATTCAATGGCTTGTTCCTCGATTGGCAGATTTTAACCAACAAGAGCCCGATATTGATGTGCGTATTAAAGCGGTCGATATGGATGAAGGCTTGCTTTCTGATGATGTTGATGTGGCGATTTACTATGGCAGAGGTAATTGGCCCGGTGTGCGTGCGGATAAGTTATACGTCGAATGTTTAATTCCAGTGTGTTCACCTCAGTTGCTATTAGGTACCAAACCGCTGAATTGTTTGGCAGACATTAAAAATCACACTTTACTGCATGACAGTTCACGTAAATATTGGAAGCAATTTACCAAAGAGCACAATATTGACGGTGTTAATGTTAACCAAGGCCCTATTTTTAGCCACTCAAGTATGGTGATCCAAGCTGCGATGCACGGACAAGGGATTGCCTTAGTTAATAATGTATTGGCACAGCCTGATCTTGATTCTGGTCGCTTGGTGCAGCCATTTGATGAAGTGTTGATCAGCCAAAATGCCTTTTATGTGGTGTGTGATGCCAAGCAGGCAGATGTCGGTCGAGTCGCGACTTTCCGAGATTGGATGCTGAGCAAAGCGGCAAGTGAACAAGATCAATTGCTCGATCAAGATCAGACTGAAATATCTGTATCGGAATAAAGCAATAAATTAAGACATAAAAGAAGTAAGGAAAGCTTGTGGATATGACTTCTCTATTAGTCGATAGCCCCGAAGATGCTAAGGTTACCGTGTTATTGGCACATGGTGCCGGTGCCGGAATGGAGCATGAGTTTATGGCTCATATTGCAATTGGTTTGGCGAGTAAAAACATTAAAGTAGTTCGGTTTAATTTCCCTTATATGGTGAAGCGAGCACAAGATGGTAAGCGCCGGCCACCAGACAGAGCCCCAAAACTATTAGATGATTTTGAGCAAAAGATCGACAAGTTTGCTAGCCAGACAGAGTATTTATTTTTGGCTGGAAAATCCATGGGTGGACGGATGGCCAGTCATTTAACTGAGAATGACAAAGTATCCGGTGTTATGTGTTTAGGGTTTCCTTTTCACCCACCAGGGAAACCTGAAAATTATAAAGGCGAGCATTTGGCGCACTTGGTCAAACCGACTCTCATCTTGCAAGGTGAGCGTGATACCTTTGGGACGAAACAGGAATGCCAAAGTTTTGAATTTGCCGATTGTGTGCAACTGGAGTTTATTCCAGATGGTGACCATAGCTTTAAACCTCGGGTGAAATCTGGCCATACAGAACAAGGTAACCGAGAGCTTGCGATTAAACGCATGTATCAATTTATTCAAACTCAAATTAAATAGGTGGTTTATGTCAGTTTCACAATGCCGAGGCCAAAAATTGCTCGCCGTGGCGGGACTATCCGGTTTTATTACTGTCGCGCTTGGAGCATTTGCAGCTCATGGGCTATCACACCGCTTACCTGAATATTTATTGTCGGTATTTAAAACCGGTGTTCAGTATCAGGCATGGCATACGCTTGCATTGCTTGTGTGTGGAGTACTGCTCATGATCACGGCTCCTCGTTCAAACCATAAAGTGGAAGAATACAGCTTGAAAGCGCGTAAAGGTCTGGTCTTTGCGGGGATATGCTTTATCATCGGCATCCTTTGTTTTAGCGGCAGCCTCTATGCGCTCGCTTTAACGAGCATCAAATGGTTTGGTCCCATCACGCCACTAGGTGGTGTATTCTTTATGCTGGGCTGGCTCTCTTTTGCCATTTCCGTTTTACGATTAAATAAGGTGACACAGTGAAACACGTACTACTTTACTGCCGTTCAGGTTTTGAAAAAGAATGCGCAGGAGAAATCCAAGATAAAGCCAATGACCTTGAAATTTTTGGCTTTCCACGTGTAAAAAAACAATCGGGTTACGTGTTGTTCGAGTGTTACCAACAAGGCGATGCCGATAAGTTAATCAAGCAAATTGATTTCAAAGCGCTGATTTTTGCTCGTCAAATGATCGCGGTAACAGAAGCGTTGACGGACTTACCCAGTGATGATCGTATTTCACCTATTCTAGAGGCGATTGATGCATTAGAGTCATTCCCGACTTGTGGTGATATTCGAGTGGAAACGCCAGATACTAACGAAGCGAAAGAGTTGCTGAAATTTTGTCGTAAGTTCACTGTGCCACTACGCAGTGCGATGCGCGGTAAAGGCTTTTTGTATGCCAAGGACAATGCTAAAAAACCGGTATTGCATGTGTGTTTCATTGCGCCAGGCAATTGCTTTGTGGGTTACTCTTTAACGCAAAACAATTCGCAGTTTTTCATGGGGATCCCTCGTTTAAAATTCCCAGCCGATGCGCCAAGTCGTTCAACTTTGAAGCTAGAAGAAGCCTTCCATGTCTTTATTCCAAAAGAAGAGTGGGATACGCGTTTAGCGCCAGGTATGTGGGCTGTCGATTTAGGCGCTTGCCCGGGTGGTTGGACGTATCAATTAGTCAAACGTTCTATGTTTGTGCATGCGATTGATAATGGCTTGATGGCAGATTCCTTAATGGAAACGGGTCAAGTGAAACACCATGCGGTTGATGGCTTTAAGTTCGAACCGATGAAGAAGAACGTGACTTGGCTGGTGTGCGATATGATCGAAAAACCGTCTCGCGTCGCGCAATTGATGGGCGAATGGCTGATCCGTGGTTGGGCTAAAGAAGCGATCTTTAACCTTAAACTTCCAATGAAAGGGCGTTATGACGAAGTGCTGGAAGACATTGAAAACTTGAAAATCTTCTTCAAAGAGAATGATATTCCATTCAAACTGCAAGCCAAGCATTTGTACCATGATCGCGAAGAAATCACCGTCCATGTGCAGATTTTGAAGAATATCTCTCCGTACTAAAAGCGGGCGCTGCTCTTCTAGGAGCGCTTCGCTTAGCGTGGCTCGTATCTCGATGGTCCGAGCCACAAATTCAAATTATTCTTTTATCTTTTTCGAGCTTTCGAGCAGCGTAGCGTCCTAGCTACGAGCCCCGCTAACAAACCTTATATCCTGCAAATTAAACCCCAATTCCATATCCGTTTGAAGTGCGGCAATACGTTTGCAGGTTCGGGCGAGTTCAATATGCTCATCCAGTTTTTTACGGTACTTAGGCACTAAATCTTGTGCGGCATACGCGCTTTCAATATCACCGTATTGTTGCAATATTTCTTTGGCAGCTTTAGGGCCAACGCCTGGAACGCCGGGCACTTTACTGGAACTGATACCGACTAATCCCCAGTAATCGGCTAACTGTGCTGGTTTTACGCCAAATTCTTGTTCGATAAAAGGGGCGTCAAGCCAGCGATGTTGGAAGTAATCACGAATTTGTAAGTTTGGCGATAGTAATTGGCAGTAACCTTTATCGGTTGAAATGATGGTTGCCTTTTCGCCTGCGGATGTGACTTTGTAAGCTAACGTAGCCACTAAATCATCGGCTTCATCACCATCAGAAAGCAAAGAGTCTATGCCTAATTCCCACCAAGCGGATTGAATTTTTTCTAGCCCGTGTAGAAGCGCTTCGGGCATCGGTTTGCGGTCGGCTTTATAGCTTGGTAATACTTGGGCGCGCCATCCTCGATCTTGTAAATGATGATCAAATACTGCAATGATATGAGTGGGTTGGGATTCGTTGAGTATTTTATGTAATGTACGGCTGGTGGTTTCAATGGTTCTGTCGATGTCATTCGGATCGGGTTGGGCAGAATGCACTCGACGGATGAGGTTTAATGCATCAATGATCACTAAATGAATCGACATAATGGTTTTATTCCTTATACAAAAAAGCCTCGGCCAGAGCGAAACTCAAAGCCGAGGCTAGTGTAACAAACTTTAAGGCTGTTATTAGCCCTAAAATTTAAGACAAACGGTTAACGCGCGACTCGATAGCAAGGAATGTATTCTGAGCCAGGCAATTTCATACGTTGTTGCTCGACGAAATCATTAAGCAGTTTATCCATTTTTTCCATCAGCTTACGATCACCATCAATAATGAATGGACCGTGTTTTTTGATTTCACGGATGCCTTCTGATTTTACGTTACCCGCTACAATGCCTGAGAAGGCTTTACGTAAATTCGCTGCTAACTTCTCTGCCGGTTGATCCATGTGTAAATCAAGTGCAGCCATAGATTCATGGGTAGGCTCAAACGGTGCTTGGAAATCAGGTGCAATGTGTAATGACCAGTTAAAGCTATAAGCATCCTCATGGGCTTTACGGTGTTCTTTTACTTTTGGCATTGCATCTTTGATGATACGTGCCGCTTTTGCTGGATCGCCAATCACGATTTCATAGTGTTTTTGCGCCTCAGGGCCAAGCGTATCACCAATGAATTCATCGAGCGAGCGGAAGTAGGCTTCGCTCTCTTTCGGGCCAGTTAATACCAATGGTAGTGGCTGGTCGGCGTTATCTGGGTGCATCAATATACCCAAAATGTACAACAGCTCCTCCGCTGTGCCAGGACCGCCAGGGAAGATAATGATCCCATGTCCCATACGAACAAATCCTTCCAGACGTTTTTCAATATCTGGCATGATAATAAGTTCGTTCACAATGGGGTTAGGTGGCTCTGCAGCAATGATAGAGGGCTCAGTTAAGCCAATATACCTTTGGTTCGTGTAGCGCTGTTTCGCGTGTCCGACTGCTGCTCCTTTCATTGGACCTTCCATCGCGCCAGGCCCACAACCAGTACAGATATTCATTTCACGCAAACCAAGCTCATTGCCGACTTCACGCGTGTATTGATATTCAATTGGATTAATTGAATGGCCGCCCCAACACACGACAAGATTTGGATCTATGCCGGTATGTAGGGCTTTGGCATTACGCAAAATACCAAAGACGAGATTGGTAATTTGAGTGGAATCGGTAAGGTGTAAACGTTGACTTTCTGCTAATTGAACATGCAGGAAAACAATGTCACGCAGTACCGAAAACAGGTGAGCTTGAATCCCTTTGATGATAGTACCATCGACAAAAGCATGTGCAGGTGGATCGGTTAACTCTAACTTGATACCACGTTCACGACGCATCACTTCAATTTCAAACGACTCGTTTAAACTAAGGAGTTGCTCTGAATTGTCGGTATGACTGCCTGAATTTAAAACGGCCAATGAGCAGCTGCGATAAAGCTGATATAAATCGCTAGAGGCGGCTTTTTTTAATTTGTTAACTTCTAATTGTGATAATAAATCTAAACTGCCCATTGGGCTTATTTGAGTAATCATGGAATGCTCCTTTTCGCCGTTTATCATTATGTTATTGCGGCTAGGTTATTTCACCTTACACAGATTTTTTATGGCGTGCTATAGAGAGATGCTGAAATTAGTAGTCATAGCAGTGATTTAATCTAAATTTGAGTGGTCATCATTACGTAAGATGGCTTTGGCAAGATCATCATGTTCACCGGACGTGTGAATTTTAATTAACCCTTGCTCGACAGCTTGCTCAAAAGCATGGCGTATATTGTCGCTGGCAAAGCTGGCCGCTGGTGCGTTTTCAATGGCAGACAAATAAACCCAATGGGCAGATTCATCGGGATAGCGGTCGTAAATTCTTCGAGCCAAATAAATAGCCATGAATAAGATATCAATGAGGTCTTTATCATTAATGGCGGTATAAGCACGCGGTAAGAATGGGTACTCAGCCACGCCCATTTTGAAATGCTTATCCATCGTAATTTCGAGCTCAAAGTCGTCAATCCAGTGTTTTATCTTTTTAAAAAAGTGCTCCGGAGAGGCTTGGCTATCTGACTTAGGTTCAATATACAAAAACATACCATCGGAAAAATGGTACAAACGAGCCGGCTTAGAGACAAGTGGCTTCATATATTCACCAAACTCTTTTTCAATACGCAGCCCTGCTTGATAGCCAAGTTTTAGATAAATATTGCGTAAAAAAGGCAAGTCAAACATCACGAAACTTAATCGGTCACTTAAAGGCTCGTGGATTAATTCGCCTAGTCGCCATTGTTCAAATACAGCATTACTACGCTCTAGCGATTTAGGTAACTTACTGTTAAGCAATTTTAGATTTTGTAATCCGGAGCGAGGGTGAGTATACAAATCGATGGTTTGCTTTTGGACTTCATCACGCATTTTTTGATTTCGGTAACCGCGATGAACCACAAGGCACAACAATAAGAAAGACACTAACATAGCGACCACTGTGGCACGCTGATATTTAGAATATTGTGCATTCAGATAAATGAGTTTGTCTTCTAAACCCGCGTAATGGAGCGATTTTTCGATGATGTCTTTTTGCTGGCGAAATACTTCCTCATTGACGGCATTAAAACGTTCTTGTTGGTTTTGCCATAAGTGTAAGTATTTTTGCTGTGCTTGCAGCGCTTGTTGGTAGTCCTTATTTTGCTGATAGGCTTCTGACATGATTTGATAAGCCTGCATTTCAAGAGGCTTATTTTGTAATTCTTGAGCAATATTGAGTGCTTGTTTACTGCTCGCAATGGCTTGTTTCGGATTATTTTGAGGAAGGGCGAGAGAGGCTTGCAGCAGCAAGATTTCTGCTTTCATATCATCATGCGTGGCGTGTTTCACCAGGGCTTGAGCATGCTCTAAGTAGATTTCAGCATGGGTGAAATCAAAGAGCTTTAAATAGGTATTAGCGATATCAATGCGCAATTGGATTATGTGGTCAATATTGGCACCACTCGATTCGTTGTCTAATACATTCAAGTAGTTCACTAATGCTAAGTTGTACTTGCCTTGCTTGAAGTATGTATCAGCCATTAATTTTACTGTCGCTGACAGTGGTGCGGAGCCTGGATAATTATCATAAAAATCGGCGGCTTCGGTGGCATGTTCTAACGCTTTGTCGAGTACATGGCGGGCAAAAAATAGACGAGACAACAGAAGGTTGGTTCTCGCTAATTCAATGCTGTCGCTTTCTTTGATTGCAAGCCAGTAAGTAGTGAGTAATTCGGTTAATGAATCATCGTACTCGTTTTGGGATAAGTAATATTCACCCAGCCGCAAATGGTAATCGATAGTTAAATGAGTCGATTTATTATTATTGAGGTAGTTCAACGCTTGTTGGAAGTCAGTTTGCGCTTTAACTTCATCGCCTAAAAACGCATTAATTTCCGCTTGTAACATGTAGACTTGATACAGCGTTTCTTGTTTCCAATTATTGTTGATGCCTTTTTGTTGAGCCTGATTAATGATGTCAGTCAACATTGGCAATACGCTTTTAGGATCTCGATCTAAGCGCCATAGCAACTCAGCCCGAACCAATTTGGTACTGAGCTGAGGCTGAATAATTTGATATTGTTGAGAGAGGGTTTCAGCTTCTTTGAGCGTCACAAATGCTAAATGCTTGGAGTCTAATTCAAAATAAGCATTGGCCATGATTTGTAAGGCTTCAACCGAGGTGGACGGTGTTCGAATGGTTTTTTCGCTGCCGTCACGAGAAATGGTGTAATCCTGGCTCTTGGTCGACACCAGTTTACGCTTCGCCATAAATTGCTTCGTAATATCGAGAGATTGCTCCGGGTTGATGGTCAGCAGTTTACTGGCTTCGTTTAGGAGCGGAGAGCTATAGACTTTGGCTTGCAGCGCGGTGCTGAACAACAGCATAAAAGCGAAACATGTCCAAAATGTCTTTTTCATTATTCAATTACTCTACTTTGCGAAGGTGGCGTCTCAAGTTGGCATTTTAGCATTATTACTATGCCTTGTTGAAATAAACAGGCTGCTGATAAAGGGGATTAGGCGGAAAATTTTGCTGACTTCTACCTATCATCTCGAGATTGATAGGCTAGATAAATAATACCTAACCCGAACCATTTGTCGTATCCCTAGTTAAGTCATGGATGGCTATTGGCGAGCCATTCTCGCCAGGCTAAGAGGGCGGGTCTCATGCGTTGAGCGGAATGGGTTGATGTCTAAACCACCACGACGAGTATAGCGCGCGTAAACGCTGAGCTTTTCTGGCTGACAATACTTCATGATGTCACAGAAGATGCGCTCAACACATTGCTCGTGAAATTCATTATGTTCGCGGAAAGAGACCAAATAACGAAGTAGGGCTTCTTGATTGATTTGGTTTCCCGTGTAATTGATTTCAACGCTGCCCCAGTCTGGCTGATTGGTGATCAAACAGTTAGATTTCAACAAGTGACTATGTAAGCACTCACTTACACTATCGGTGCTGGTGGCATTTTCTAGGTAGCTTTCGTCAAATTGGTAATTGGCAATATCAATATCTTGATCATCAATGCATTCGCCTTGCATATTCACGATAGGTTGCTGGTTGTAATCACTTAACGCATGTAACACGACCTCAACGTCACCACCCGCACATTGAGATAAATCTCGAACGATGGTTTGCTGCACTTGTTGCCAGCTTTCAAAGCGAGTTTGGTTAAAGCTATTGAGATAGAGTTTGAATGATTTTGACTCAATCAGATTAGGGCTAGTCACGGGCAAAATGACATCACCAATCGCAACTTGTGGTAAGCCTTTTGGGTTAAGCCAGGAGAGTTCGTATAATGTCCAGATATCACCACCGACGAACGGCAAGTTTTGCTCATCCGTTAAACCGAGATCATTACGATTTAAGCTGCGTGGTACGGGTTGCAATAGGCTAGGATCATAGTCATGACGATATTCTGTCGTTTGACCTAATGTTAATCCTTGCAATTCTTCTGCATTAGCATATTTTGTCTGCGTTGCGAGAGGCGTGGTGTGTTCTGTAGACATAACGGGTCTCATTATTGAATTCGTTTAAACGATTTTAAATCGAGCGCAAATAGTACTGAATAGCATCTTCACTGTCATCATGGAGCCTTCAATGAATCACAATATTGCACAAGCATTGGCTGTTTTAACCACAGAATTTGTGGATAACTGGCAAGCTGCATATCAAAGTCTTCCTATTGCTAACGAAATGGAAGGGTTGCCATCGCCTTGTGTGCAATCAAGCTCAAATAGTCAAAATATCGAATGGCTACCCCAAGAACGTGATGATATTGCCGATTTCAGTTCGTTAGAGAGAGGCATTGAGCTACTGATTCATCCTGATGTCAAAGCTTTTTATGGTTCACAGTATAGCGCCGATATTACCGCTTCATGGCAAGGTAAGCCATTTACGTTATTACAAGTCTGGAGCGATGATGACTTCGTTCGCTTGCAAGAAAATATTTTAGGTCATTTGGTGACTCAGCGACGCCTCAAACTCAAGCCGACGATTTTTATCGGCACCACTGACGCTGAGCTAGACGTGATTTCCATTTGTAATATTACAGGCGAAGTGATTTTAGAGCGTCTAGGTACGGATAAACGTGATGTGCTGAGTTCTAATGTTGAGCAATTTTTATTGCAATGCAAAGCTGAGGTTTAAGTTTAGATGTACGTTGTTGAATTACGATTTGAATGTTTTGATAACACCACTGTTGAAGCGGTTGAAAAGTCGATTAATGGTTTATTAGATGCGTTGCGTTACAACGGACAAATTCTTGGTCGTGAGTTTCCGATCATTATTGGTGAGGGGGAGTTTCGTGCTCGTTTGATTTGCCCTGAAGCCGACAGCTTGCATGCCGATTACCATTCTGATTACGTGAAAGTGTGTTTGCAGCGTTTGACAGAAGCCAAAGTATTAGCGCCTAAAGTGAAGGTGCTTGGGCAGGATTTGAATTCTGAGCAAACCGTTGCGTTTGATGAACAAAACAAACCGAGTTGGCAGGTGTTGTATACCACGTATGTGCATTCGTGCTCACCATTACGTTGTGGCGATACCTTTAGACCGATCCCTTTATACCATTACCCACCCACGTTAAATGGCGATCATAAAGCGATAGTGAAATGGCAAACGGAATGGCAAGCCTGCGATGAACTGCAAATGGCGGGGGCGTGCCAAGCAGAACATGCTGCATTAAGAGAAATTGCCCAAGTTGATAGTGATTTATTTCGACGCGGCTGGGATTTGCGTGGCCGTTTGGAGTACATGACCAAAATACCGACCTATTACTATCTTTACCGCGTCGGTGGTGAAAGTTTGCAAGCAGAACAGAATCGACCATGTCCACGTTGTGGTGATGATTGGAAGCTTGATGAGCCACTGCATGATATTTTTTACTTCAAGTGCGATGAGTGCCGAATCGTGTCGAATTTGTCTTGGGATTATTTGAAATAGGTCGCTTCGCTGCTAGGTCGCTTCGCTTATTTATCTTTCATGAGTGCTTTTGCTTTTATCTTTTTCGAGAAACGAGAAACGAGAAACGAGAAACGAGAAACGAGAAACGAGAAACGAGAAACGAGAAACGAGAAGCGCAGCGTCCGAGCTACGAGTTCCCTCTTTTCGCCAATATCCTATCCAAATGATTAGCAAACTCTCGCTTATCGGTTTGGGATAATTGTGCCGGGCCACCACTTTGTACGCCGCTTGAACGCATGGTGTCCATAAAATCTCGAATGTTTAAACGCGCTTTAATGGTGTCTTTGGTATACAGTTCACCGCGAGAGCTTAACGCTTGACCGCCTTTGGTGATGACTTCATCGGCTAAAGGAACATCTGAAGTGATCACTAAATCGCCGGCTTCTACTCTGCGAACAATTTCGTTATCGGCAATATCAAAGCCACTTTCAACTTGCACACTATGAATATTATTGCGTTTGGGCACTGGCACTAAATGATTAGCGATAAACGTGGTGGTAATTCCGGTACGTTCTGCGGCGCGACAAATCGTCTCACGGATGGTTTTCGGACACGCATCGGCATCCACCCAAATCTTCATGTTATTTCCTTTCTAATAGCTCTAAGCGAGCCGTTAATGCTTGCACTTGTTTTTCCAATTCTACAATTCGCTCTTCCGCACTGCGAAGCGTTTCTTGTGCAGCGACTTCGACATTTGGCACTCGATGAGAGGCTTTCCAGGATTTAATCGTGGTGATTATCGCAGGCATAGGTACCGGAATCGACAAACGCGCTTTTACTAGTGCAACGGTCGGTTCTTTACCTTCTGCTTGAAGTGTTGAAAGAACACGTTGTAATTCTTCTGTCACGTTTTGTGTTTGCATCGTGATATTCCTTTAAAAATCTTCAGGGCTTACTTAATAACTATTCTCGACTAAACGATAAGGAGGAAGCATAAATTTTGCGGCTTTAAATCCAATCATGATCATTCTGCCTTGGTAATAATCATCACCACGGGCAGAAAACTCGAACTGATAAACCGAATGAAACCGAAAACGACCATCAGGCAACTGAAACCGATAACGAAAAAAGGACACCGAAAGCACTTGTAAATCTAAGTGTTCACAATGTCTTTTCACCGCTTGATAGGCCAATTCCGACTGCCTTCTTTGCTGCCAAAACAAGAAGGCAATGAAAGCAACCGCGAGAATCATCAGTAAATCCGTAACCATCTTTTGTGTTTATTCCTTTCACAATGTTGAGTTCAGGTGAATGATGTTATTGCCCAGATTTGGTTTGTTGTTGTAAGGCATATAACGCATTCGCCAGTTCCGGGCTTGGTGTATGGCTAAGCAAGGGTAAAAAGGTAAAGCGTAAGTCTGGGATCATCACCAAATCCGCAAACAGTTGATTGAATAGGTTTTGATTCTTCGTTTGTGCTAAACGTAGCAAGAATTTGCCCGCTCTGGCTTCGGTATTTAATTGCGCCCAACAACGACCTGCAATGGCAATTAACACTTCGGTATGGCTTAATTCTGGTTTGGCTAAAATCGTTTCAAGCACGGGTTCTAGGTAGTCAGAGTGAGCGCCAGATAACGCACGTACATAGGCTGAAATTAAGAATAAATCAGGCTGTGATAGTTGGCATTCTTGTTTTGTCAGTTCCGCTAAGCGCTCGGCTAGTTTATCAGTCAATGTGACATGCTCTAATGCACCAAGCAAAGCATAAAGCGCAGGTTGTGCATTTGGCTCGGCGGCCATATTGGTTAACGCTTTGCGAATTAACACCCCATTTTGTTCACTGTTGAGGCGACTACAAATATCGGTAATGCCTTGTAGCCCAACGGTTTGCCAATGACTCCAACCTAAGTCGCCACTAAAATAGTGTTGAGCATGTTCATAATATTGGCTGGTGGGTAAACCTAAATCGGCACGGATCAAGCTATGAAACACCGCCATCTTGTCGTCATTAGGTTTAAACGTATAAGGATTATTAGCAAGGTGTTGTTGTTGCTCTTCGGTGAGCTCTTGGCTAAGAAGCGCACCGCTTGATTTGACGGAAAATGCCTCAGTGACATATTTTAAGAAATTACCGATATCGGTTTGATTGAGCAAACCACGCTCATCTAGGGGGAATTTTAAGAACCAAATCCAAGGTTGATGTTTATCATTCCAATAAGCCACCGCTAAATTGGCATGACGCTGTAATGGATAAGGATAAGGTTTTTGCCCCATTTCTACTTGTTTAAATTCTTTATTATCGATGGCTTGAATGCGACGCCCTAAGTCGAAAATTTTAAACTGGCACTGACTTTGTTCTAATAGTTGGCTTAGGTTATGGATGGCATTCATAAAAATTCCGCACGATGTTAAGCAAGTAAATAAAAGACAATCATAAATTAGATCGTCGAGATTAGGTATGAAATGGTATCTTATGCCGAAAATATCAAGGGAGACATCATAAAATGAGCGAATACACTGAGTTATTGGATGTGATTGAACAACTTGAAGATCAATTAATTCAACTCGATTTATGGGAATCCCAAGCGCCATCTGAGCAAGCTTTAAATAGCGCTCAACCGTTTGCATTGGATGAACTCAAACCGACTCAATGGTTGCAGTGGATTTTTATTCCTAAAATGCGTGAATTGATTGATTCTGAGTCAGAAGTCCCTATTGGTTTTGAAATTAGTCCGTATTTTGAGCAATCGATGGGCGGCGATCCACACCTTGATAATTTTCTTCCTATTTTGCAGCAGTTAGACGAAACCGTACGATGAATCCAGAACAATCTATTATTCCTGAACAACTTAGCCTTGAAGAGTCAGGCGAGCGAATCGATGAAAGTCCCGCTATTGAATTAGAAATTATTTATCGTGATGACTATTTTGTCGCGGTCAATAAGCCCGCAGGCATGCTTGTCCATCGCTCTTGGCTTGACCGTCATGAGACGCAATTTGTGATGCAAACTTTGCGTGATCAGATTGGTCAGCATGTGTTTCCTTTGCATCGATTAGATAGACCAACATCGGGTGTCTTGTTGTTTGCTTTATCCAGTGAGATTGCCGCGAAAGCCGCCCCCATGTTTGCTGAGCACAGATTCGTCAAAACCTATCATGCGATAGTGCGTGGATGGATTGAAGAGGGCGCGCGATTAGATTATTCCTTGAAAAAAGAACACGATAAAATTGCTGATAAATTTGCTTCAAAGCCAGCGGAAGAGCAATCGGCAATAACGGACTACAAGCCACTTGCTAAAGTCGAAGTGCCACATTCCACAGGCCGTTTTCCGACTAGTCGTTTTTGTTTTGTTGAAATGCAGCCTTTGACTGGGCGAAAGCATCAATTACGCCGTCACATGGCGCACCTACGCCACCCGATTTTAGGCGATACCTCTCATGGTGATGGCAAGCAAAACCGCTTATTTCGCGACGTGTATAAGGCACATCGTTTAATGCTGCATGCCAGTAAACTGGAGTTTGAGCATCCCTATACTCAAGAGCCAGTAGTGATTGAAGCTGGGGTTGATGAGGTGTGGTTAGCACTGGTTGAAGAGTTTGGTTGGAGTGGTTGTTTCGGGTAGCGTGTTGTGAATAGAAAAGAAGTGTCGGAACTCGGAATCTCGGGCGTTTCACTTCTCGTTGCTCGGAAGATACGGAGACGAGTTACGGGGACGCGGTGTTCGGGAGCCGAACAGCAGTTTCGTGATTTGAATCTAGCCATTTCACTTTTTGTTTCTTAGTAAGAACGACCTGAGCTTTTATGTGCTGTAATTTAAAGTCGTCATCCTGAAAAGCGACGTAGGAGCGCAGTTCAGGATCTCCGACAGTAATTGAAATATCAAAAGGTTGTAGGAGATTCCGTATCTTCTTCGCTTAGGCTCATGTACGGAATGACTCATTCAAGTTAAGGGATGCGGCGCTTGTGAGCCGAAAAGAATACTTGACACCTATATAGTCAACTGGACAATCTTCTCGGCTCTCGGCTCTCGGCTCTCGGCTCTCGGCTCTCGGCTCTCGGCTCTCGGCTCTCGGCTCTCGGCTCTCGGCTCTCGGCTCTCGGCTCTCGGCTCTCGGCTCTCGGCTCTCGGCTGTTATTTCAGCTTCTCTAAATCTGCTTCAATTTCCGCAATTTTCCCCACGACCACTTTTTCTAAGTGACGCAAATCAGTCAAAATCTTATGTTTGACATCGTCGCTAGACAATTCTTGTGGTTTGGTGATTTGGTTCAATTCAGTCATGATTTGAGTCAGGCTTGGACTGATCTCGGTCGTTTCTTTGTATTGACCTGATTGATTGTGTACGCGAACATTTTTGCGCTGGCGTGGGAATTTGAATTTCAAGCTTTTGGCAAATAACTCGCCTTTTTGCTTGTGGAAATAAATCTTAAGTACATCGACTTGAGCTTCTTGGCGCAAGCTGTAACGAGAAATAAGGGATGTATCTGGAATACCGAGTTGCTTTAAGTTTGGATGCATAGATGATTGACCTCTAATTAAAACAAAATTGAAACCGTTATCGCTTTCGTACTTTGAAGATGCCCCTTCAAGGTTGGGGCATCATCAGTATAACGGCTGTGTTCCCTTAAATTTGAAAGATTAATGTGGGGACAGGGTTTTAATCGCTTCCACCAGTTCCACTTTTAAACTTTCTTCTACTTCCGGCTCTAAGCGTCCACCGGCTGGCGAAGTGAGAATGAATAAATCTTCTGCACGCTCACCGATAGTGGTGATCTTGGCTCCATGTAGATTCACACCGAGTTTAGCAAAAACTTGACCAATAGTCGCCAGCAGTCCTGGAGTATCCAGCGCCACTAGCTCCATTAGGCTGCGTTTTCCTGTTCGGGTTGGAATGAAATCAACACGCGTTTTAACATGGAAATGCTTGAGTTTATTGGGGACGCGGCGAGAGCGAGTGTTGGCGCTGATCTTGCCATTTAATACGTCGGTTAAATATTGCTTAATTTGGTCATGTCGCATGTCATCAATCGGGTCGCCGTTTTGATCGAGTACCATAAAGGTATCCAGTGCGTAGCCGTCCTTACTGGTCATGATTTGTGCGTCGTGAATACTTAGATTGCGGCGGTCCAATTCAGCGGCCATGGTCGCAAATAGGCTGGCCTTATCTTTGGCGTAGATAAACACTTCCGTTCCACCGCGAGTGGCGTTTTTACTGATGAGCACTAAAGGTTCATCGATAGAATGTTTGAGTAAGTGTTCGCTGTGCCAAGCAATTTGTTTTGGTGTATGACGCAAAAAATAATCGGCTTTAAAGCGTTGCCAAAGCACTTCGATTTCACGTGGGGTGAAGTTTTCTTTGCGCAGCATCGCCGAGGCCATGTGCTGGTTATGACGAATTTTATCTCGTAAATCGACCGGGTTTTCTAACCCTCTACGTAGCGCTCGTTGGGTTGAATAGAATAACTCGGCTAAGAGTGTGCGTTTCCAACTGTTCCAAAGTTCTGGGTTAGTGGCGCAAATGTCAGCAACGGTAAGGCAGACTAAGTTTTCTAAATATTCTTCATCACGAACTTTTTTGGCAAATTCAGTGATCACATCCGGATCATAAATATCACGACGTTGCGCAGTCACAGACATCAGTAGGTGGTTTTGCACTAGCCAAGAAACGAGCTTGGCTTCAGGCTTAGAAAGGCCGTGTTCAATGCAGAACTCATAGGCTTCAACGGCACCGATTTCAGAGTGATCGCCACCACGACCTTTACCGATATCGTGGAAAATTGCCGCTAGAATGAGTAGGTTTTTCTTTTGTAATTTAGGATAAATATCACAGCAAATTGGGTGTCTTTCGTGATTTTCCATATCGCTGAAAGAGTGGATGTGCTTCAACACACGCATGCTATGTTCATCAACCGTATACACGTGGAATAAGTCGAATTGCATTTGTCCGACGATTTGGCTCCATTGCGGCAGATAAGCGGCAAGGACACCCAACTTATGCATCAAGCTGAAGGCCTTATGTAATGAGTTAGGGTGGCTCACCAGTGCCATGAACTTTTCACGAGCCGCAGGGATGGTATGCAAAAAGCGATTTAAACGGCGGCGGGCGGTTCTCAATTGGCGTAATGTCGGAGGACTCACACCCTCAATGGTTGAATCATTCGCGATGTGTAAAAACATATCTAAAATAGTTTCTGGACGAGCTTGGAAAAGGGCGGGCTTTCTAGCTTCAATTAACGGCCCGCGACGTTGAAAGTCGTCAGATAAAATGACCGCATCTGGCAGTTTGCCCTTATTGATGATGGCTTGGTCAAACAGTTTTAGCAGCATTTTGTTGAGTTCGGCGACACGGCGTAGGGTTCGATAGAACTCTTTCATCATCATTTCGATAGCGCGATTGCCTTCACCGACAAAGCCTAAGTTTTCAGCCACTTTCGCTTGATGGTTAAAGGTGAGGCGATTGTCGTATCGCTTGAGTTCAATATGAAGAGCAAAACGCACTCGCCATAAGAAGTTCTGGCACTCTAATAACTCTCGATATTCTGCATCGGTTAAAAAGCCAGCGTAACTCATTTCACGTAAAGAGGTGGCTCCGAAGTGGCGACGGGCCACCCAGCTTAAAGTATGAATGTCACGTAGGCCACCAGGGCTAGATTTGATATCAGGTTCTAAGTTGTAAGTGGTGTCATGGTAACGTGCGTGACGCTCGCGCTGTTCTTCCAATTTCGCTTTATAGAACACTTCACTTGGCCAGAATTTCTTATTCGAAACCTGTTCGACCAGATCTTTATACGTGGATTCACAGCCGCATAAATAACGTGCTTCTTGTAAATTAGTGGCGACGGTTAAATCCTCTTTCCCAACCTTAATACATTCTTTTAAGGTTCGAACACTGTGGCCGACCTCTAAACGCAAATCCCACAGCAAAGTAATAAATTCACTGATTTTCTTTTTAATGTCGTCGGAGATACTTTTTTGGGAAAGTATGAGAATATCAATATCAGAAAGAGGGTGAAGTTCAGAGCGACCATATCCGCCAACCGCAATTAAACTGAGTGAAGCGACTTGGTTAAATCCAAAGAAATCCCACAAGCGTTGCAACATCGCATCCATGTAATCAGCACGCTCATAAACCAGTTCTTGCACGGGCTGCCGTTGCCGAAGAAATGTCTCTTTTTGATATTCTGAAAATTGTTCGAGTTCTTGCTTGAGTACCGTAGAAGAGATCTGTTGATCTTCAAGAGCGGTTGGAGATTGGTAAACCATGAGAGCGTTCCTTGCCACAAATTTAACTCTCTTGATAGTACCTTTTCATGTTAATAAAACCAATAAAAAGCCTTTATCTGTGTGGAGGTAAAGGCTTAATTTTTCGAGTTTCGAGTTTCGAGTTTCGAGTTTCGAGTTTCGAGTTTCGAGTTTCGAGTTTCGAGTTTCGAGTTTAGCTATTGTTCATTAAACGAGGGATGGTTTCTTCTGAACGAAGGGTTAATACTTCACAGCCATTCTTGGTGACCAACACAGTGTGTTCGTATTGCGCTGAATTTTTACCATCACCAGTGTACACCGTCCAATCGTCTTCAGCATCGACCGTGACGCCAAATTTACCCACATTAATCATCGGCTCAATCGTGAAAATCATGCCTTCTTTCATCACTCGACGATCGGTGTTTTTGTAGTGAACCACTTGTGGCTCTGAATGGAATTCATCACTGATACCATGACCACAAAAATCACGCACAATAGAAAACTTATTGCGTGGGTTCTTTTTGTTGTTGTCTTTGATGTATTTCTCAATCGCCGTACCGATATCACCAATGGTGTTTCCTGGTTTGACTTTACGCATGCCCACATAAAGCGCTTCTTGTGTCACCATGCATAAACGCTTATCAGCAGGGGCGACATCACCCACAAGGAACATCTTAGAGGTGTCACCGTAGTAACCTTCTGGGCGCTCGCTTAAATCGGCATTCGGATCATTAGGAATGATCACAGTAATGTCTAGGTTGACGATGTCGCCATTTTTAAGCACGGCAGGCTTCACTTGGCCATTGCTGCCAATTTCATCTTGGCTTGCAGGGATACCGTGGCACACGATGTGGTTGATCGAGGTACAGATTGATTTTGGGTAACCGTGGTAATTCAAAGGTGCGGAATATGCGCCTTTTTCTAACGCATAATCATGGCAAATTTGATTCAGCTCTTCGGTGGTGACACCCTCTTTGATATAGGGTTCAATCATTTCCAATACTTCGGATGCCAGTTTGCAGGCAACACGCATTTTTTCAATTTCTTCAGAGGTGTTAATTTTGATCGACATAATTTGTATCCGTTTTTTTATTACGTCTAGTGTATTAACAGTGAGTCTTAATCGCAATTGAAATCCGGTTTTCATCATCATTAATCGGCTTTTCAGTAGGATTAATTGTGTTTTTTCAATAATAGGCAGGAAAAATAGTCGAAAATCTCGTGGTAAAAAACGTGGTTTTTCTGGTGTTTTGACTGGCTTTTGTGGTATAAAGCGCACCGAAATTCGCAACTACTCTCTTCTTATTTCGACGAAGTAGTGTGGCTTTCATATACTTATTTCTTAAATCACACACATTCCGACACGTGATCCGGGGTGCTCAAACGTAAGGTTTTCTTAGGTGTTGAGTCGGCATCATGGGGGATGTGGAGGCCTAACCCCATATAGAGGATTATATAATGGCAACTGTATCAATGCGCGATATGCTTAAAGCTGGTGTTCACTTTGGTCACCAAACTCGTTACTGGAACCCAAAAATGAAGCCATTCATCTTTGGCGCTCGTAACAAAGTTCATATCATCAACTTAGAAAAAACAGTTCCTATGTTCAACGAAGCACTAGCTGAGCTAGGCAAAATCGGTGAGCGTAAAGGTAAAGTACTATTCGTAGGTACTAAGCGTGCAGCTTCTGAATCAGTTAAAGAAGCTGCAATCAACAGCAACCAGTACTACGTAAACAACCGCTGGTTAGGCGGTATGTTGACTAACTACAAAACAGTTCGTCAATCTATCAAGCGTCTAAAAGATTTCGAAGTTCAAGCTCAAGATGGCACTTTTGAAAAACTAACTAAGAAAGAAGCTCTAATGCGTACTCGTGAAATGGAGAAGCTAGAGAAATCTCTTGGTGGTATCAAAAACATGGGTGGCCTACCTGACGCACTATTCGTAATCGACGCTGATCACGAGCACATTGCTGTTAAAGAAGCGAACAACCTAGGTATCCCAGTATTTGCTGTTGTTGATACAAACTCTGACCCAGATGGCGTAGATTTCGTTATCCCTGGTAACGACGATGCAATCCGTGCGGTACAATTATACCTAAACGCTGCAGCACAAGCTGTAACTGAAGGTCGTAACAAAGACGTAGCTGAAGTTGCTGATAAAGACGGTTTCGTAGAAGAAGCTTAATATCGACACTCCTTGTCACTTAGTCTTGCTGTCATCATAGAGTAGTGAGGCTGAGTTATCGTTACTATAATAGGGGTCAAGCTTTTATTTTAAATTGAAGCCGACCCCTGTTTTTTACCCTATTGGAATCAACCGAGGACTAAACAATGGCTGTAACTGCTGCCCTAGTTAAAGAACTGCGCGAGCGTACTGGCGCGGGTATGATGGAATGTAAAAAAGCGCTTGTTGAAGCAAACGCTGACATCGAACTAGCAATTGAAAACATGCGTAAATCTGGTGCTGCTAAAGCTGCTAAAAAAGCAGGTAACGTAGCGGCTGAAGGCGCAATCATCATCAAAGAAGAAAACGGTGTTGCTGTTCTTCTTGAAGTTAACTGCCAAACTGACTTCGTTGCTAAAGACTCTAACTTCACTGCATTTGCTAACGAAGTTGCGGCTGCAGCTCTAGCATCTAAAGTATCTGTTGAAGAACTACAAGCTCAGTTTGAAGAAACTCGTGTAGCTCTAGTTGCTAAAATTGGTGAAAACATCAACATCCGTCGCGTTCAATACGTTGAAGGTGCTGCAATCGCTTCTTACCGTCACGGTGAGAAAATCGGTGTAGTTGTAGCGGGTGAAGGCGATGCTGAAACTCTAAAACACGTTGCAATGCACGTTGCAGCTTCTCGTCCAGAATACGTAACTCCAGCTGACGTACCAGCTGACGTTGTTGCTAAAGAGCGTGAAGTTCAAGTTGAAATCGCAATGAACGAAGGCAAGCCTAAAGAAATCGCTGAAAAAATGGTTGAAGGTCGCATGAAGAAATTCACTGGCGAAGTATCTTTAACTGGTCAAGCGTTCATCATGGAACCTAAGAAATCTGTAGGTGAAATGCTGAAAGAAAAAGGCGCTTCTGTTTCTTCATTCGTTCGCCTAGAAGTAGGTGAAGGTATCGAGAAGAAAGAAGAAATGAGCTTCGCTGAAGAAGTTGCAGCAGCGCAAAAAGGTTAATCCTGATTGAGCTGTTAATCCTAAAAGACCGTGGCACTGCTGCGGTCTTTTTGTGAATAAGGTAGCGAGTCTCGGTACTAGAGCGCTACGCTTCTCGTTTTACGAGATCAATACTGTTTGTTTTTGTAATCGTGTTAATTGTTATTAATAGGTATTAGGTTCAACTAAGCTAAAAAACGCTTTTGTTTATCGAGCAGCGAAGCGTCACGAGCGACGAGAATCGAATAACGTCTATTCATAACCGTTAATCAACCATACATTGAAAGGTAAACTCCATGACTACGAATCCTAAGCCAGCGTATCAACGTATTTTGCTAAAACTGAGTGGTGAAGCTCTACAAGGTGAAGAAGGTTTTGGTATTGATCCAGCCATTTTGGATCGCATGGCACAAGAAATTAAAGAGCTTGTTGAACTTGGTGTTCAAGTAGGCGTTGTAATTGGTGGTGGTAACCTATTCCGTGGTGCGGGCCTTGCTGAAGCAGGTATGAACCGTGTGGTTGGTGATCACATGGGCATGCTAGCGACAGTGATGAATGGTTTGGCGATGCGTGATGCACTTCATCGTGCTTATGTTAATGCGCGTGTAATGTCAGCGATTCAGCTAAAAGGCGTGTGTGATGACTATAACTGGGCCGATGCAATCAGCCAGTTACGTCAAGGCCGTGTGGTGATTTTCTCTGCAGGTACTGGTAACCCATTCTTCACAACTGATTCAGCAGCATGTTTGCGTGGGATTGAAATTGAAGCAGATGTTGTATTAAAAGCGACCAAAGTGGACGGCGTTTATACAGCTGATCCAGTTGCTAACCCAGACGCGGTTTTGTGTGATAAACTGAGCTACAACAGTGTACTTGAAAAAGAATTGAAAGTGATGGACTTAGCGGCCTTCACTTTGGCTCGTGACCACAAAATGCCGATTCGTGTATTTAACATGAACAAACCTGGCGCATTACGTCGCGTGGTTATGGGTGAGCAAGAAGGCACACTTATTAGCGAGCTATCTGAATAAGCAATATCGCGGGAGTGAAATGTCTCTGTTTCACTCCATCGCAAATAACCAATAACAAGGTGATATCGTGATTAACGAAATTAAACAAGACGCTCAAGAGCGCATGGCAAAGAGTGTTGAAGCTCTTAAAAACAACCTTTCAAAAATTCGTACTGGTCGTGCTCATCCAAGCATTCTACAAAACATTACTGTGGAATATTACGGTGCTCCAACTCCGCTAAACCAATTAGCAAACATCATTGCAGAAGATGCTCGTACATTGGCCATCACTGTATTTGATAAAGAGCTAACGGCAGCCGTTGAAAAAGCGATCATGAAGTCTGATCTTGGTTTAAACCCAATGTCTGCAGGTACGGTAATTCGTGTTCCACTTCCACCACTAACAGAAGAGCGTCGTAAAGACCTTGTTAAGATTGTGCGTGGTGAAGCTGAAGGTGGTCGTGTTGCCGTTCGTAACATCCGTCGTGACGCGAATGCAGACCTAAAAGGTTTGTTAAAAGACAAAGAAATCTCTGAAGATGAAGATCGTAAAGCGCAAGATGAGATCCAAAAAATCACAGATGCAGCAGTGAAAAACATTGATGAATTGCTGGCTGTAAAAGAAAAAGAATTAATGGAAGTATAATCTCTCCCATTTCTGCTTGAGGGCGCTGTGCTGACAGCATAGCGCCTTTTTTATGCAAACCTGCCTACAAGTATGAATAAAATAATGTCTGACTTTCAATTCTCTCCGGATTTATTACCTAAGCATATTGCTGTCATCATGGACGGTAATGGTCGCTGGGCAAAACGCCAAGGTAAACCTCGTATTTATGGACACCGTAAAGCCGTAAAAGCGGTACGTGAAACCATTTCTACCGCTAGCCGTTTAGGAATTAAAGCCATTACTTTATTCGCATTTAGTAGTGAAAACTGGAAACGCCCAGAGGAAGAAGTCAGTGTATTGATGGACCTTTTTATGACGGTATTGACGAGAGAAGTCAAAAAACTGCATAAGAACAATTTACGCCTACAGATCATTGGTGATAAAACCCGTTTCAGTGATGCCTTGCAAAAGAAAATTGCCGCGGCGGAAGATCTAACCCGTGACAATACAGGTACGGTAATTAACGTGGCAGCCAACTACGGTGGTAAGTGGGACATTACTGAAGCCGTGAAAAAGATTGCCGCTCAAGTCGCCGAAGGACAGCTGCAACCCAATGATGTGACAGAAGAGTGCATCAGCCAACAACTCTCCATGTCGGGTCTGCCGGATGTGGATTTGATGATCCGCACCAGTGGCGAGTGTCGCATCAGTAATTTTATGTTATGGCAGATGGCTTATGCGGAACTCTATTTTACGGATTTATGTTGGCCAGAGTTTAATGAGCAAGCGCTGCTCGATTCGATCATTTGGTATCTCAATCGTGAACGCCGTTTTGGTTGTACCAGTGAACAATTACAAGCGCTGATGAAGAAATAACAAAGGACGAAAGTTTGAAACAAAGAATAATAACAGCATTGATTTTAGCACCTTTAGTTGTATGGGGAGTATTTGAGCTTTCTATCCCACTTTTTATTGCTGCTATTACTGCGGTCTCCCTGATCGGATTTTGGGAGTGGACTCAATTTGTTGAACCTAAAAACCGTATCGTAAGTTTGATTCCATCGGTTATTGTCTTGGGGGTGAGCTTTGTTATTTTGCCTTTTGATAGTGCCAGTTTATCAGCGGCAGGCAGCGAATATATCTGGATTCTGCTGGTGGGAAGCATTTGGTGGCTAGCGGCGAGCGCATTGGCGTTAACTTACCCGAAAAGTATGGTGCTATGGCAAAACCAACGCTGGATGCGTCACGCATTTGGCATGTTGTCTTTAATCCCATTCATCTGGAGTGTGTTTTTACTTCGCGCGGAAGATTCTGCAACTGAGCCTTACCATGGCGCGAAATTGGTGATGTTTGTTTGTTTGTTGGTGTGGGCTGCGGATACTGGTGCGTACTTCTCTGGCAAAACATTTGGTAAACATAAAATGGCGCCGAAAGTTAGCCCAAATAAAACGTTGGAAGGCTTGTTTGGCGGTGTAGTGCTGGCGATGGTTGTCGGCTGGTTTGCCTCCTCATTACTTTCTATTCACTTTGTCAGCTTGACAGTGATGCTGTTTATTACTTTTGTTACTGTAGTGATTTCAGTGCTGGGTGATCTTGTTGAAAGCATGCTGAAACGTGTTTCAAATATTAAAGACAGCAGCAATATCATCCCAGGTCACGGTGGCGTTCTAGATCGTATTGACAGTTTAATGGCCGCATTCCCTGTTTTTGCTTTGTTGTACCTGATTAGTCAGTAATAAAAATATCAGTCAGTAACAGAAACATCCGTCAATAAGAAATGAATTTGCCAACAAGCAGCGGTTTTTAATTGAACAAGCTGCTTTCATTGCCTTTATCTCGAGTGGTTTTATTTTCATGCAAAAGATAACGATTTTAGGTGCAACCGGCTCTATTGGTGCCAGCACGCTTTCAGTCATTGAGCATAATCCGGAAGATTTTTCAGTTTATGCACTGGCTGCTGGGTCTAATGTTGAGAAAATGCTTGAGTTATGCCGTATGTGGCGGCCTCAATATGCCGCGATGGCGGATGAGAATGCAGCCTTAGAGCTTGAGAAACAACTGCAAAGAAACCATTGCAAAACGAAAGTTGTGGCAGGTATTGATGGGTTGTGTGAAATATCGTCTGCGCCAGAAGTTGATATGGTGATGGCGGCAATCGTGGGCTCTCCTGGTTTGCTACCGACTATGGCGGCAGTGCAAGCGGGCAAACGTATCTTGCTGGCGAACAAAGAATCATTAGTGATGTCTGGGCAGTTTTTCATTGATGCTGCGAAACAATATGGTGCTCAGATTCTGCCTGTAGATAGTGAGCACAATGCCATTTTCCAATGTTTATCCCAAACCGTTCAAACCGAGCTCGGCCATTGTGATCTTGAAGCCGAAGGTATTCACTCTATTTTACTCACAGGCTCCGGTGGCCCTTTCCGTTACAGTGACATTGGCAGTCTAGACGCGGTCACTCCTGAAATGGCGATTGCCCATCCTAATTGGTCTATGGGGCCGAAGATTTCAGTGGATTCAGCGACCATGATGAATAAAGGTCTTGAGTTTATTGAAGCTAAGTGGCTTTTTAATGCCAAACAAGAACAACTTAAAGTGCTGATTCATCCTCAGTCGGTTATTCATTCCATGGTGCAATACAATGATGGTTCAGTACTTGCGCAAATGGGTGAGCCTGACATGCGCACACCTATTGCCTTGTCTATGTCATACCCTAAGCGTATTCCGTCTGGTGTAAAGCCGCTTGATTTTACTCAAATGAGTGAGTTGACCTTTCTGGCGCCTGACATGGCAAGATATCCGTGTTTACAGTTGGCGATTGATGCTTGTTATACCGGCCAACATGCCACTACGGCTATTAATGCAGCCAATGAGGTTTCTGTCGCAGCCTTTCTAAATTGTGAACTAAAATTTACTGACATTGCCCGTATTAATGAGAAAGTGATGAATAAAGTGTGTGCTTTATCGACACTTAATACGGATAGTTTGGAAAGCTTACTTGAGCTCGATAGAATATCGCGAGTTTATGCGGCAGAATGTCTACGTCGCTGAGCCTTTGTGTTCAACCTGATACTTAAACTTTAGCAGAGCGTATTTTAATGACTGGCATATTATGGAACTTGGCTTCATTTATTGTTGCAATCGCAATTCTCGTTGCTATCCATGAGTTTGGACACTTTTGGGTAGCAAGACGTTGTGGTGTCAAAGTTGAAAAGTTTTCAATCGGTTTTGGCAAATCCCTTTGGTCTCGTAAAGGCAAAGATGGGGTAGAGTACTCCATTTCAATGATTCCAATGGGGGGCTTTGTTAAAATGCTCGATTCTCGAGTGGATGAAGTGCCGGAGCATGAAAAACATCTCGCGTTTGATCACAAAAGTTTATGGCGACGCAGTGCGATTGTCGCTGCAGGCCCTGCCTTTAATTTCTTATTTGCGATTGTTGCCTATTGGCTCGTGTTTATGATCGGTGTGCCGTCTGTAAAGCCCGTTATTGGTGATGTTGCGCCCAATTCTATTGTCGCGCAGGCTGGTATTGAACCTGGAATGGAACTTAAACAGATTTCCGGTATCGAAACCCCTGATTGGGATTCAGTGAACATGGCACTGGTATCTCATATCGGTGATGAACGCATTGTTTTGAAAGTCAGCTCAGCGGATGAAGTCGGTCAAGAACGAACGATTACATTAGATACGCAGAACTGGCAGTTTGACCCAGAGGTTGATTCAGCCATCACGACTTTGGGCTTTAAGCCTTACCGTCC
Organism: Vibrio gangliei; assembly: GCF_026001925.1. Lineage (NCBI taxonomy): Bacteria > Pseudomonadati > Pseudomonadota > Gammaproteobacteria > Vibrionales > Vibrionaceae > Vibrio > Vibrio gangliei. The sequence continues at coordinate 806,128 of NZ_AP021869.1, forward strand.
TGAGATTACTCCGGTATTAACGGCTGTAACCGAAGGCAGTGCTGCGGAGGCGGCTGGTTTACAAGTCGGGGATAAGATAGTTGCGATTAATGGTCAGTCAATTGAAGGTTGGGAACAGTTTGTTGCAAAAGTAACCGATAGCCCAAATAAAACGCTTGAGATACAAGTTGAAAGAGATAACCAACAACTGACACTGGCTTTAACGCCGGCTAGCAAAAGTTTAAAAAATGGTGACACAATTGGTTTTGCCGGTGTGGCGCCAACCGTTGGTGCTTGGCCTGAGTCGTATTTGATTGATCAAAAATACGGTGCGTTTGCCTCAATACCAAAAGCGATTGAAAAAACAGGCCAGATAATGGATCTGACTTTCACTATGGTAAAAAAATTATTTACTGGCGATGTTGGTATTAATAATTTGAGCGGCCCAATTACCATTGCGAAAGGTGCTGGGATGACCGCCGATTTTGGTTTGGTTTACTTTTTAGGCTTCTTAGCGTTAATAAGTGTGAATTTAGGCATTATAAACCTGATGCCTCTGCCTGTACTTGATGGTGGGCATTTGTTATTTTTTGCAGTCGAGGCCGTGATTCGTCGACCTGTGCCTGAAAAAGTGCAAGAAATGGGATATCGTATTGGCAGCGCTGCAATTTTTTCCTTGATGTTAATTGCAATTTTCAATGATTTTGCTCGCCTGTAGTGCCAGTTGTGGTTTATCAAGGCCAAGAAGTATAAAGGATTAATAATAAATTTTATGGCGATCAAACGTTTATGGATTTCGACCTTGCTGATGTTGAGTACGGTCGCGCATGCAGACTCTTTTGAAGTTTCTGATATTAAAATTGAAGGTTTACAACGTGTCGCGCTAGGTGCGGTATTGTTAAAAATGCCAGTGCGTGTTGGGGATACCGTCGACGAACAAGATGCGTCGGCAATTATTCAAGCGCTTTATTCTTCGGGTAACTTTGAAGATGTGAAAGTTTTTCGTGATGGTGATGTGTTGCTTGTTCAAGTAAAAGAGCGTCCAACCATCGCTGATATTTCATTCTCAGGCAATAAAGCCATTAAAGATGAGCAATTACAGCAAAACCTTGATGCGTCTGGAATTCGTGTTGGTGAGGCATTAGATCGCACCAAACTCAGTACCATTGAAAAAGGGTTAGAAGACTTTTACTACAGCGTAGGTAAATACAATGCGACGGTAAAAGCGGTGGTCACGCCTCTTCCTCGTAACCGTTCAGACTTAAAGTTTGTCTTCACTGAGGGCGTATCAGCAAAAATTCAACAAATTAACTTTATCGGTAATGAAGTCTTTACCGACGATGAGCTCCTTTCACGTTTTGATTTGAATGCTGATGTGCCTTGGTGGAACTTTATGGCGGATGAAAAATATCAAAAGCAAGTGCTTGCAGGTGATATTGAAAAACTGCGCAGTTACTACTTTGACCGCGGTTATTTGAAGTTCCAAGTTCAATCGACACAAGTTTCTATTTCGCCTGATAAGAAAGGCGTTTACATCACTTTGAATCTCAATGAAGGTGAACCTTACACGGTTAAAGATGTGAAGTTCCGTGGTGACTTGATTGGTAAAAGTGAAGAATTTAATGCCATGGTGCCTTTTGAAGAAGGTGATACCTACAATGGCTCACTTGTCACGAGTTTAGAAGATGGTATTAAAAAGAGCTTAGGTGAATCGGGTTACGCTTATCCAAAAGTGCAAACTATTCCTGAATTTGATGACCAAACGAAAGAAGTGACCTTAACCGTACAAGTGGATCCGGGTAACCGCATGTATGTGCGTGATATTCGCTTCACCGGTAACAACATCACCAAAGATGAAGTGCTTCGTCGTGAAATGCGTCAAATGGAAAGTGGTTGGCTCAACTCTAAATCTGTTGAAACCGGTAAAGCGCGTTTGAACCGTTTGGGTTTCTTTGAAACCGTCGATGTACAAACACAGCGTGTACCAGGAACGGATGATCAGGTCGATATCGTTTATAACGTGAAAGAGGCCAACTCAGGTAGCATTAACTTTGGTATCGGTTATGGTACAGAGTCTGGTGTGAGTTTCCAGGTGGGCTTACAGCAAGATAACTTCTTAGGGACGGGTAATCGTATTGGTATTAATGCCATGACAAACGATTATCAGAAAAACATCAGCTTAGAATATCGCGATCCTTATTGGACACTGGATGGCGTAAGTCTCGGTGGTAAGGTGTTCTATAATGAGTTTGAAGCATCAGAAGCGGGTATTGTTGACTATACCAACCAAAGTTACGGTACCAGTTTAACTTGGGGCTTCCCAATTAACGAACTGAACTACATTGAGTTAGGTGTGGGTTACACTCATAACAAAATTTCCAATATTGACCCGTATGTACAAAATGAAGGCTTCTTGCAGACGCAACAGGCCGCAGGAAACTACGATCCAAATAATGGTGAGTTAGAAGTTAATGATTACGATGTGAATATTTCGTGGACTCGGAACAACCTCAATAAAGGGTATTTCCCGACCGCGGGTAACCACCAACGTGCAACTTTTAAAATAACTGTACCTGGCTCTGACGTTCCGTACTACAAAATTCAATATGATGCTAAACAGTACATCCCACTAACCAAGAAAGAAGACTTCACGTTACTACTTCGTGGTCGATTAGGTTATGGTAATGGCTATGGTTCGACGAAAGGGAATGATAACTTGTTCCCATTTTATGAAAACTACTATGCAGGTGGCTTCTCTTCATTGCGTGGTTTTGGCTCTAACTCAGCCGGCCCTAAAGCGGTGTATGATGAAGGTGGTGGTGACGGTGGTAATAACCCGAACTATGTTGCAACCGATGATTCTGTCGGTGGTAATGCGACGGCATTGGCAAGTATTGAGTTAATCGTACCGACTCCATTTGCGTCGGAAGAGCTACAACAATCTCTGCGTACGAGCGTGTTTGTAGACATGGCAAGTGTTTGGGATACTGAGTTCAAGTACCGTGATATGGATGCAAACATGTCTGGTCGTGATTATTATTATGATTACTCAGATCCACTGGAATATCGCGCATCTTATGGTGTGGCGATGCAATGGATGTCACCGATGGGCCCATTGGTCTTCTCGTTGGCGAAACCGATTAAAATTTATGAAGGTGATGATGAAGAATTCTTTACCTTTACTATTGGTCGAACCTTCTAATTTTAGATTTTTTGTAAGGAAATGATTGTGAAAAAATTAATGAAAGTTGCTGGTCTAAGTCTTGTTGTGTTAACTGCTTCGCTTACTGCGACAGCCGCTCAAGCAGCACAGAAAATTGGCTATGTGAATACCGCTAAAATCTTCCAAACTATGCCTCAAGTGCAAGCGGTAGAAAAAAAATTAGAAAAGTCTGGCAAAGATAAAAAAGCCGAGCTGGATAAATTGAAAAAACAAATCGACGCAAAAGTAGACAAACTTAAGCGTGATGGTCAGTTGATGTCTGCTTCAGATGTGGATAACGCGAAAATCGATATTCAATCGATGCAAGCGAAGTTAGAAGTGAAAGCGAAAACTTACCAAGCAGACATGAATAAAGTTCGTCAAGAAGAGATGAAGAAGATTGATTCTCAAATTAAAGAAGCAATCGACAAAGTGGCAAAAGCACAAGGTTATGACTTAGTTGTGAATGCTCAAGCGCTTGTATATGCGACTTCAAGCACTGACCTAACTGACGCTATCATCAAAGAACTGAAATAATAGAAGTAAACCATGCCAAAACTGACTCTTGCTGAACTAGCAGCAATTACTGGTGGCGAATTACATGGAGACGGTGCTGTCACCGTTTCCACAATAGCTGCTATGGACAAAGCGGGCGAAGGGCAAATTACCTTTTTGACCAACGCAAAGTACCGTAAACACCTCAGCGCGTGCCAAGCGAGTGCGATTTTAATTAAATCAAGCGAGCTAGAGCTTTGCCAAACTAACGCAATTGTTGTGCCTGATCCCTATCTTGCTTTTGCCTTGGTTGCACAAGCACTCGATACTACACCTGAACCAGCGGAGCGTATTGAACCAAGTGCGGCGATTGCGGCGGATGCTAAGTTAGGTGAAGGTGTATGCATCGGGCATAACGCAGTGATCGAATCAGGTGTAGAGCTTGGCGATAACGTGGTGATTGGCGCTGGGTGCTTCATCGGTAAAAATGCCAAAATTGGTGCTAATACCAAAATGTGGGCCAATGTGAGTATTTACCATAATGTCGTCATTGGTGAGTCTTGTTTGATTCAATCTAATACCGTGATTGGTGCCGATGGTTTTGGTTATGCGAATAACCGTGGTGAGTGGGTGAAAATCCCTCAGCTTGGCTCGGTGGTGATCGGTAATCGAGTTGAAATCGGCTCTTGTACCACCATCGACCGTGGTGCGATTGACGATACGGTGATTGAAGATAACGTCATTATTGATAACCATCTTCAAATAGCTCATAACGTTCATATTGGTTATGGCACCGCAATGGCTGGTTGTACCACTGTGGCAGGTAGTGTCAAAATTGGTAAGTACTGTATTATTGGCGGCGCATCCGTGCTTAATGGGCATATTGAAATTGCAGATGGCGTAACGATTACGGGTATGGGCATGGTGATGCGTAGTATCAGTGAGAAAGGCATCTATTCATCAGGCATTCCATTGCAAACCAATAGAGAATGGCGCAAAACGGCAGCGCGTACTTTGAAAATTGAAGATATGCACAAACGTTTAAAAGCATTAGAAAAGAAATTAGAAGACTAGGTCTAGTCTAGCATCACTAAAAGGCTAGCTTTGTGCTGGCCTTTTTTGTTTATAGGCGAGCATTTCAACCGCTTTTAAAGTTATGAGCTATTCTCATCATACTGTAAGGCCACATGTTTTGAGTATATACCCAAGTCACTTGGGTATATATTCCAAATGGCTTTGCGTTTATAATTAAGCAAATTAGATTCGCTCAGTTAGACGATTATTAATAGGATAAATATTTTGACTACAGAAAAGAAAACCCTCGATATTACGGAAATCCGCGAACTGCTTCCTCATCGTTACCCATTCCTATTGATTGACCGTGTAACGGATTACCAAGAAGAAAAATACCTTGTAGCACTGAAAAATGTGTCAGTAAATGAGCCGCAGTTTACCGGCCATTTCCCTCAACTTCCTATTTTCCCTGGTGTGCTTATTTTAGAGGCGATGGCGCAAGCAACTGGCTTGTTAGCTTTTAAATCATTCGGTGCACCCGCTGAAAATGAACTGTATTACTTTGCAAGTATTGATAACGCGAAATTCCGCAAACCTGTTGTACCGGGTGATCAACTAGTGATTGAAGTGGAATTCATTAAGGACCGTCGTGGTATCGCACTGTTTAATGGTGTGGCTAAAGTTGATGGTGCGGTTGTCTGCTCTGCTGAACTAAAATGCGCGCGTCGCGAATTCTAAAGGTGGCCTCAATGATTCATGAAACCGCTCAAATCCATCCTTCTGCTGTTATTGAAGAAGGCGTTAAGATCGGCGCTAACGTAAAAGTAGGTCCTTTTACCTACATTGGTGCTGATGTTGAGATTGGCGAAGGCACTGAAGTGTATTCGCATGTTGTAATCAAAGGCCCAACGGTCATTGGTAAAGATAACAAAATTTTCCAATTCGCTTCGATCGGTGAAGCTTGTCAAGATCTCAAGTACAAAGGTGAACCAACCAAACTTGTGATTGGTGACCGTAACATTATCCGTGAAAGCGTGACAATGCACCGTGGTACTACTCAAGATAAAGGTATCACTCAAGTGGGTAGTGATAACTTATTTATGATTAACGTTCACATCGCTCATGACTGTGTGGTTGGAAATCGTTGTATTTTCGCTAACAACGCAACCTTAGCAGGCCATGTGACAGTACGTGATTTTGCTATTATTGGCGGCATGTCGGCGGTACACCAATTCTGTCAAATCGGTCAGCACAGTATGGTTGGCGGAGCATCTGGCGTCGCGCAAGACGTACCTCCATTTGTGATTGCACAAGGTAACCACGCCAAACCTTACGGTGTAAACTTTGAAGGTTTGAAGCGTCGTGGTTTTGAAAAGCCTGAAATTCATGCTATTCGTCGCGCTTATAAGTCTTTATATCGTAATAAAAACACCATTGAAGAAGCGAAAGCAGAAATGGCCGAAGATGCAGCACAGTTTGAATCAGTACAAGCCATGGTTGATTTTATCGAAGCATCTACGCGTGGTATCGTTCGCTAATCAATCAAAGGTATTGGCTTGAACTGCACTTTGTACCTATTGATTCTGTGCAATTGAATATTAAAGAGGCCTATTGATTGGGCCTTTTTTATTACCGGGTCTTTTATTTATGGGAAAAGCTATGACACGTCGATTAAGAATTGGCATTGTTGCGGGTGAGTTGTCGGGAGACATACTAGGGGCTGGCCTAATTAAAGCGGTGAAAAAGATTCATCCGGATGCCGAATTTGTGGGTATCGGTGGACCGCAAATGATCGAGCAAGGCTGCGATTCTTTATTTGATATGGAAGAATTGTCTGTGATGGGGCTGGTTGAAGTACTTGGCCGTTTGACGCGCATTCTGAAAATCAAAAAATCTATTGTCGATTACTTTACTCAAAATCCGCCAGATGTATTTATTGGGATTGATGCTCCAGATTTTAACCTGCGTGTAGAGTTGCCGCTCAAACAAGCTGGAATTAAAACCGTGCATTATGTCAGCCCATCGGTTTGGGCTTGGCGTCAAAACCGTATTCATGGTATTGCCAAAGCGACCAACCTAGTTTTGGCTTTCTTGCCTTTTGAAAAAGCCTTCTATGATAAATTTAACGTGCCGTGTGAGTTTGTTGGCCATACTTTAGCCGATGCTATTCCGCTTGAAACCGATAAAACAGCGGCGCGTGACACCTTAAGTTTAGAGCAAGATAAAACCTGGCTCGCGGTTTTGCCAGGTAGCCGTAATGCCGAATTGAAAATGCTTTGCGAACCTTTTATGCAAACTTGCCAACGTTTAGCGAAGCAATACCCTAATTTGGGTTTTGTGGTCGCGTTAGTGAACCAAAAACGTCGAGAGCAATTTGAGCAAGCATGGAAACAATATGCCCCAGAGTTGCATTTTGAACTGCGTGATGGCACCGCTAGAACCGTGATTGAAGCGTCTGATGTCGTCATGTTGGCATCTGGTACTGTGGCACTTGAGTGTATGTTAGTGAATCGCCCAATGGTGGTTGGCTATCGTGTTAATGCTATTAGTGCGTTTATCGCTCGCCGCATGTTGAAAACCAAATATGTCTCTCTTCCAAATATCTTGGCCGATAAAGAGCTGGTGAAAGAGTTTTTGCAAGAAGAGTGCACACCGGAAAATCTGGCTAATGAAGTGTCTCGCTTAATGACGGATGAAGGTAAGGCGATGCAAGCATCATTCCATGAAATGCACCAATGGATTCGTAAAGATGCCGATACGCAAGCAGCAAAAGCAGTATTGAATTTGATCGATCCTAATTTATTGCATAAAGAGGCAAACGCATGAGTGTTGAATTGCCACCATTTGAATACCCGCAAGGCTACACATTGTTTGCTGGGGTCGATGAAGTCGGCCGAGGCCCATTGGTGGGCGCTGTAGTGACCGCAGCGGTGATTCTCGATCCTAATAATCCCATTGATGGCCTGACTGATTCTAAGAAATTAACTGAAAAGAAACGTTTAGCCTTATTACCCGAAATCAAACAAAAAGCGCTCGCTTGGTCTTTAGGCCGTTGTGAGGCTTGGGAAATTGATGAGCTAAATATCTTACAGGCGACCATGGTGGCGATGCAGCGTGCAGTGGCTGGATTGAACCTTCAGCCCGATCATGTCTTAATTGATGGGAACCGTTGCCCTGAACTGTCTATGCCTAGCTTAGCCGTGGTAAAAGGGGACTTGCGTGTGGCTGAAATCAGCGCCGCTTCGATTATCGCGAAAGTTGCGCGCGATGAAGAAATGAAACAACTTGATGCTCAATTTCCCATGTTTGGTTTTGCTAAGCATAATGGTTACCCAACCAAAGCGCATATGTTGGCGATAGAACAACATGATATAAACCAAATGCCTGAATTATTGGCTCAATATCGTAAAAGCTATAAACCAGTGAAAAAGGTGCTTGGGTTAGTCGAATAAGTGTCAATCCGAGTCAAGCGCAATGAAAATGATTGTTGCGTCTGCCAATAGCCCTTACACTTTCACACTCTGCTTTTTCTGTTCAATACCAAAAAATACAGTAAATCTATGTCTGATCCTAAGTTTGTACATCTTCGCGTTCACAGTGACTTTTCAATGGTCGATGGCCTCTCGAAAGTCCCACCGCTAGTGAAAAAAGTAGCGGAGCTTGGCATGCCTGCCATGGCCCTCACTGATTTTACAAACTTGTGTGGTTTGGTGAAGTTTTACAGCACAGCGCATGGTTGTGGTATTAAGCCGATTGTTGGCGCTGATTTTACCTTGCAATCACCGGAATTCGGCGATGAATTAACCCGTTTAACCATTTTGGCAAAAGATAATGTCGGCTATAAAAACCTAACATTATTGATTTCAGAAGCCTATCAGCGTGGTCACGTTCAGCATCAACCTGTGATTGATAAAGAATGGCTGGTGAATCATAAAGAAGGCTTGATCATCCTATCTGGTGGGCGAGTTGGGGAAGTCGGTCGTGCTTTACTCAAAGGTAATCAAGCATTATTAGACAGCTGCCTTGAATTTTATCAAACCCATTTTCCGGATCATTTCTATTTAGAACTCACTCGTACTGGACGCCCTGATGAAGAAACGTATCTTCATTTTGCGCTCGACATCGCTGAAAAGCATGATTTGCCGGTGGTGGCGACCAATGAAGTCGTTTTTCTCACGCCAGATCAATTTGATGCGCACGAAATTCGTGTCGCGATTCACGATGGCTATACGCTAGAAGATCCACGTCGACCTAAAAACTACAGTTCACAGCAATATTTACGTACAGAAGATGAAATGTTCGAACTGTTTAAAGACATTCCGGAAGCTCTGCAAAACAGTGTTGAAATCGCTAAGCGCTGTAACGTAACGGTACGTCTTGGTGAATACTTCTTACCTGCGTTCCCAACGGAAGGCATGAAAGAAACCGAATTCTTGGTCATGAAATCTCGCGAAGGTTTGGAAGAGCGTCTTGAGTTTTTATTTCCAGATGAAAAGGTTCGACTCGAAAAGCGTCCTGAATATGACGAGCGTTTACAAGTCGAATTAGACGTTATTAACCAAATGGGCTTCCCAGGTTACTTCTTGATCGTAATGGAGTTTATCCAGTGGTCAAAAGATAACGGCATCCCTGTAGGCCCAGGCCGTGGTTCTGGTGCGGGCTCATTGGTGGCGTACGCGTTAAAAATTACCGATCTTGACCCGCTGGAATATGACTTACTGTTCGAACGTTTCTTAAACCCAGAACGTGTCTCCATGCCCGATTTCGACGTCGATTTCTGTATGGATAAGCGTGACCGTGTGATCGACCACGTCGCGGAAATGTATGGCCGTGATGCCGTATCCCAGATCATTACATTCGGTACCATGGCTGCAAAAGCGGTTATTCGCGATGTAGGTCGAGTGCTAGGGCATCCGTATGGCTTTGTTGATCGTATTTCAAAATTAGTGCCGCCTGATCCTGGAATGACACTGGCCAAAGCATTTGAAGCGGAGCCACAATTGCCAGAGTTGTATGAAGCCGATGAAGAAGTTAAAGAACTCATCGACATGTGCCGTATTTTGGAAGGCTGTACCCGAAATGCCGGTAAGCACGCCGGGGGGGTGGTGATTTCACCAACCACCATTACCGATTTTGCACCCATTTATTGTGATGCAGAAGGGCATTTCCCCGTAACCCAGTTTGATAAGAATGACGTTGAATATGCGGGCTTGGTTAAGTTTGACTTCTTAGGCTTGCGCACATTAACCATCATTGACTGGGCGCTTGGGTTGATTAACCCTCGTTTAGAAAAAGAAGGCAAAGATCTGGTTCGAATTGAGTCGATTGATCTAGCCGATCCAGCTTCTTTCCGCTTACTGCAAAATTCAGAAACGACTGCGGTATTCCAGCTGGAATCTCGCGGCATGAAAGATTTGATCAAACGCCTTCAACCTGACTGTTTTGAAGACATCATCGCACTGGTAGCCTTGTTCCGCCCAGGCCCATTGCAGTCGGGCATGGTGGATAACTTTATTGACCGTAAACATGGCCGAGAAGAAGTCTCGTACCCTGATTCCACTTGGCAGCATGAATCTTTAAAAGAAACGTTAGAACCGACCTACGGCATCATTTTGTATCAAGAACAGGTGATGCAAATTGCCCAGATCTTGGCGGGTTACACGCTGGGTGGCGCGGACATGTTACGTCGTGCCATGGGCAAGAAAAAGCCAGAAGAAATGGCCAAGCAGCGTTCAGTCTTTAAAGAAGGTGCAGAGAAGAACGGTGTCGATGGCGAACTTGCCATGAAAATCTTCGACCTGGTAGAAAAGTTTGCTGGTTACGGGTTTAACAAATCGCACTCAGCCGCTTATGCGTTGGTTTCTTATCAAACGTTATGGCTTAAAACCCATTATCCTGCCGAGTTTATGGCGGCGGTAATGACGGCTGATATGGATAACACCGAAAAGGTGGTTGGTTTGGTGGATGAATGTATTCGCATGAATCTGAAAGTGCTTCCACCGGATGTGAATTCAGGCCTATATCGCTTTAACGTTAACGAGAATGGTGAGATCGTTTACGGTATTGGTGCAATTAAAGGGGTCGGTGAAGGTCCGATTGAAAATATCATCAGCTGTCGTGAACAAGGTGGTTATTTTAAAGATTTGTTTGATTTTTGCGCCCGTGTTGATCTTAAAAAATGCAATAAGCGCGTGATTGAAAAACTGATCCAAGCAGGCGCATTAGACCGATTAGGCCCACACCGAGCGGCGATGATGGCTTCACTCGATGAAGCAGTGAAAGCGGCTGGGCAGTTCCACCAAGCGGAAGCCTTTGGTCAATCTGATATGTTTGGTGTATTAACCGAGGCGCCGGAAGAGGTTGAGCAGGCTTACGCTCAAGTGCCGGAATGGCCTGAAAAAGTTTGGCTTGAAGGCGAACGAGCAACGTTAGGTTTGTATTTAACCGGGCATCCAGTTAATGCCTACTTGAAAGAGCTATCCACCTACACGCAATGTCGTTTAAATGATTTGCAACCGACGCGACGAGATCAAAGCATGACCGTTGCTGGGTTGGTGATTGCCTCGCGTGTGATGACGACAAAACGTGGCACACGAATAGGCCTGATGACACTCGACGATCGCTCTGGTCGCTTGGAGGTGATGTTATTCTCTGATGCGCTTGAACGCTATGCGGAATTGTTAGAACAAGATAAAATTGTCGTCGTTTCTGGACAGGTCAGCTTTGATGACTTCAATGGTGGGCTTAAAATGTCGGCTCGTGAAGTGATGAGTCTTGCGGATGCGCGTGAAAAATACGCCAAAGGATTATCAATTTCGATTGAACAATCACAAATTGACGGACAATTTTTCGACAAATTCAGTCAAATTTTAGAGCCATACCGAGCGGGTACGGTTCCGGTCAATATTTATTATCAGCGCCAAGATGCGAGAGCAAAATTGTCTTTGGGCGTCGAATGGCGAGTAACACCAGATGATAATTTATTGGATGAATTAAAACTTCTTCTTGGAACTAAGCAAGTAGAACTCGAATTTAACTAAAGAACAGGGCATTATTATCCGATTAATGAATAATATGCGCTGATTGATTTTTATTGCGGTAAACATTATCTAGTATAGGTATGTCTCCAAATGGTTAAAGTTGTTATCAATTATGGTGCAACTTCAAGTATGATGGACTAGCGTAGTAGGAATAATTAAAACAATACAAAGGATTCTTTGATGAGCCTAGATTTTCTTGAATTTGAAAAACCCATTGTTGAACTAGAAGCAAAAATTGAAGCTTTACGTGAAGGGTCACTTCATGGCGGTGATACATCTGTTGATTTGGGTAAAGAAATCAGCCAACTAGAAGCGAAAAGTTTAGAGCTAAAGAAAAAAATCTTTGGCAACTTAGGTGCATGGCAAGTTGCTCAACTTGCGCGTCACCCAAAACGTCCGTATACGCTTGATTATATCGAAAACGTATTTACTGAATTTGATGAGCTGGCAGGTGACCGTGCTTATGCCGATGATAAAGCTATCGTTGGTGGTTTAGCTCGTTTAGATGGTCGCCCTGTGATGGTGATTGGTCATCAAAAAGGTCGTGAAACCAAAGAAAAAGTGCGTCGTAACTTTGGTATGCCACGCCCTGAAGGTTACCGTAAAGCATTACGTTTAATGGAAATGGCGGAACGTTTTAATATCCCAGTGATTACCTTTATCGATACCGCGGGTGCATACCCTGGTGTTGGTGCAGAAGAACGTGGTCAATCGGAAGCTATCGCACGTAACCTAAAAGTGATGTCTGGCTTAAAAGTACCCGTCATTTGTAATGTTGTTGGTGAAGGCGGCTCAGGTGGCGCATTGGCAATCGGTGTGGGCGATTACGTTAACATGCTGCAATACTCTACGTATTCTGTTATTTCACCGGAAGGTTGTGCTTCTATCTTATGGCGTGATTCAGATAAAGCACCACAAGCCGCTGAAGCGATGGGCTTGATTGCTCCTCGTCTAAAAGATCTTGGCTTGATCGATACTGTTATCGAAGAGCCTCTAGGTGGCGCACATCGTGATTACGTTGGTATGGCGGAAAACATGAAAGCAACGCTATTAGCGCAACTTGAAGAGCTTGATGGTTTAGATAATGACAACCTGCTTGAGCGTCGTTATCAACGTTTGATGAGCTACGGCTACTGTTAATCTTTGATGACGACAGTACATCGTTGATACACTGAAAGCGGGCTTCGGCTCGCTTTTTTGTTTTTCGGCGATTGTATCAATTATCTTTTTGACGTTACTTGGGTAGAGACCCTTTAAAGAGTACTTTAACTATGCTGTACACGACGTTTTATCACACCTTGAAGCCTTATCTTGCCGATAATCCCAATTTGGTGTTGGGATTGAGCGGTGGCCTAGATTCACGTGTGTTACTGCATTTATTAGCTCAGTTAAAGTCTCAACGTCCCCAAATTCAAATCAAAGCTGTTCATGTTCATCACGGTTTAAGCACCAATGCGGATGCTTGGTTAATTCAGTGTCAGCAATGGGCGCAAGACAGCCAAATTGAATTTGTTGCTGAACGAGTGAATGTGAACACGGCAACTCGAGTGAGTTTAGAGCAAGCTGCAAGAGAAGCTCGCTATCAAGCCTTAGCCAAACATATTAATGGGAACGATTTATTGCTGACCGCGCATCATCAAGGCGACCAGCTCGAAACCTTCTTATTGGCGCTGAAGCGCGGTAGTGGGCCTAAAGGGTTAGCATCCATGGCACACGCAATGCCTTTTGCTAAGGGTAGCTTGGTTCGTCCGTTATTGAATATTTCTAGGGAAGAGTTACAGGCTTATGCTAATGAGTGCCAACTGAATTGGGTGGAAGATGAAAGCAATCAAGATACCCGCTTTGATCGTAACTTTATCCGCCATGAAATTGCACCCGCATTAAAACAGCGTTGGCCGAATATTGAAAAATCGGTCGCGAGAAGTGCTGCTTTGTGCGCTCAACAAGAAAATCTGCTTAAAGAGCTGCTAAATGAGCGTTATCAGGGCTTATTAAGTCATGATGGCTCAGTTGCTATCAATGAATTGCAAAAGCAGTCAGAGGCTTGCAGAAACGCAATTTTACGATTGTGGCTACAAGAACAAGGCTTCACTATGCCAAGTGAAAAGCAGCTACAGCAAATTTGGCATAACGTCGCATTATCCAAGCCTGATGCCGCTCCTATTTTGACTTATGGCAATACTCAAATTGGTCGACATCAACATCAATTGTATGCCTTTAATCAATGCCCAGATTTATCTGATTTTAATGTGCAATGGGATATCGCCACCCCGTTGACTTTGCCACATGATTTGGGGCAGCTGGTATTGAAGCCCCTGTTTAATAATCAAGAGTTTAATAACCAAGAGATTAAGCAAGAAGATGGTAATCTCAATCAGGCTGAACAGAAAAACGATTTCGATGTTCAATCGTTAAAGGCAAAGAGCATTCAAACCCTGTCTCTACCACACCGTTTACGAGTATTGAATGTGACGTTCTCTGCTACTGGTATTCACGCACATCCAGAAGGCAGACCTTATGGGCGAGCCTTGAAAAAATTATTGCAAGATTGGTCAATTCCAACCTGGCAACGTCAGCAGATCCCATTTTTAGTCGATGATAATGAATTAGTTGCCGCAGTAGGCTTGTGTGTCGGTCAAGCCTACAGTGGCGTCGAATATCAATTATTGTGGCTGCCGTCGGATTGACAGTGATGAGGATACCTTTTCACAATCTGTGTTGAGAGGTATACTTTAAAGAAGTTTCAGAGTTTTAGGGATAAGAACCAATGAAAAAAATTGAAGCAATCATTAAGCCATTTAAACTTGATGATGTTCGTGAAGCCTTGGCTGATGTTGGCATTACAGGTATGACGGTGTCAGAAGTGAAAGGTTTTGGCCGTCAAAAAGGTCATACAGAGCTGTACCGTGGCGCGGAATACATGGTCGATTTTTTACCGAAAGTGAAACTGGAAATTGTGGTTTCAGATGACGTGGTTGATGAGTGCATTGATTGTATTATGCAAACCGCTCAAACCGGTAAAATTGGTGACGGCAAAATCTTTGTCACAGAGGTGGAGCGAGTTATTCGTATCCGCACTGGCGAAGAAGACGACGAAGCGGTATAAACCGTTAGGTTTCTATAAAAACTAGATTGGCATAAAGAGGAGGCGATTTCGCTTCCTTTTTTGTTTGTGCACTGATTGTATTACCTAAATGGATCTTGATTAATGAAACTAAAATATTGGGCAATGGGGGTTGCGGTTCTAGCGGGAGCCTCAGTGGTTGGTTTTTATTCTATTTTTACCATTCCTAAACAGCCGCAAATCATTTCAATCCACCAGCAAGACTCTTCTTCAAATTGGTATTGTCATCAATCGGAATCACAGCCCGATGCGATTGATAACCAAGGGAATCTAGATCTTATGGTGTGGAATATACATAAGCAAGCCGATCCAGGATGGCAGCAAGCTCTCAGTCAATTTAGCCAAGATAAGCAATTGATCTTACTTCAAGAAGCGAGTTTATCTTCTAAATTAAAGGAGTGGGTTGACTTACAAGACTGGGGGGCGAGTTATGTCAATGCGTTTAAGGCGTTTGGTGTGAGTGCTGGCGTGCTGAATTTAGCCAGTCAAATGCCCATTAGAGCTTGTGCGTATACCAGCGTTGAGCCTTGGATTATGTTACCTAAGTCCGCTTTGTATGCACGATATCGACTTTCAAATGGACAAGATTTAGTCGTGATCAATGTACATGCGATCAATTTCACTGTCGGAACTAAAGAGTTTGAGCAGCAGATTGAGCAATTGGAAAAGGCGGTGAAAAAGCACCAAGGTCCTTTAATTGCCGCTGGAGATTTTAATACTTGGAGCGAAACTCGGTTAGAAGAATTAAGACGTATCACCGGTTCACTGGGTATGAAAGAAGTGGCTTTTACACCGGATAACCGTAAAGTGTTTCTTAATGACTTGCCGTTTGATCATGTATTTTATCGTGGCTTAACAATGGTATCAGCGAGCTCTCCAACCACAAGTGCATCTGACCATAACCCATTACTCGTGAGTTTTCGTCTAGAGCATTGATATGACGATGAGCTGATGAATTCGAAATCTTAAGAAAACTGAAAGCCAAGTACAAAATAAAAAGCCTCGTACAAGACGAGGCTTAAAGGTTAGCGGCTTTTTATTCTCTAGTACGGTTAGACGCTGCCGACTTTGGTCACGTCGACATACAATTTCAATTTCTGACCCGGTTGTAGGTAATCTTTACGATCAAGACCATTCCAAGCTAATACTTGGTGGGTTTCAACTTTAAATTTCTGTGCAATGCTGCCAACCGTATCACCAGAGCGAACGTTATAAACGACAGTGCGAATCACCGCGCCGGTTTTATTCTCTTTCCACATCACGAGCTTTTGGCCAACACGCAATGAATCGTTTGGAGCCATGCCGTTCCATTTTGCTAATGATTGCACTGAAACATTGTTGTTTTTTGCAATCGCCCAGAAACTGTCACCATTTTTTACCGTGTATTCCGTTTTCAATTGCCCACGTGAAGTGGATTGAATCTTAGCTAAACGGTTCTCTGCACTTAACGTGTAGTTAGTGTTATTTTGGCTTGAGCGAGGTACCAATAAATATTGGCCAACGCGGATGTTACTGTTATTCAGGTTATTCGCAGTTTGAATTGCTTTACTGGTGGTTTGGTTCTTATTCGCTATCACACTCAAGCTGTCGCCTGGCTTAACTTTATAACGGATAAATTGAATACCCTTACCTTTCTTTTTAGCCGCTTGCTCATTAAAGCGATCCGCTTTGTCTAATGGAACTAAAAAGCTATACGGGCCAGTTGGTGATGTTGCCCATTGGTTGTAACCAGGGTTATAGCTTTGTAGTTCTTTTACTGAGATGCCGGCATATTGGGCGGCGATGGCTAAATCTAGTTGTTCTTTTGGATTCACTTCTGCCAGTACTGGCTTGTTTGGAATCGCTGGAATATCAACACCGTACGCTTCTTGGTTAGCAAGGATATCAGCCAGTGCTAACAACTTAGGGACGTAGCCTCGAGTTTCTTTCGGCAAATTCAGAGAGAAGAAATCGGTCGGCTTGCCCGCTTTGCGATTCTGTCGGATAGCGCTAGAGACGCGCCCACCGCCACTATTATAGGCCGCAATAGCATTTTCCCAGTCACCATCAAAACGATCACCAAGGTAAGTCATGTAATCTAGTGCAGCATTGGTTGATGCGCTGACATCGCGTCGGCCGTCATACCAATAATTGATATCTAAACCAAAACGATCCGCCGTCATTGGAACGAATTGCCATAAACCGGCTGCACTGCCGTATGAATAAGCAAAGGGATCAAACGCACTTTCAACGACAGGCAGTAACGTAAGCTCCAATGGCAATTTACGCTCTTCAATACGAGTGGTGATCATATAAAGAAACGGCGCAGCACGCTCCGATACCGTTTTTAAGTGGGTCGGGTTTTTCAAGTACCAGTTACGGTAATATTCGATGCTTGGATCGTCAGGAATTGGAAGTTTAAACTGCATTGAAATGCGCTTCCAAAGATCCTCTTGTTGTTGAGGGGTCAACTGCACTGGCTTTTTAACAACCGGCGCTTTGACCTTTTGAGTTTTACCTGAATCAACAGATACAGTTTGGTTAGCTTTGTCCTTAGCATCGGTCTGTTGATCGGTGTTAGTTGGTACGGTCTGGCAACCTACCAGGAGTAAAGCCGTAGCCCAAATGTATTTTGAATTCATTAAAAACAGCCTCTAGAAAATGGCTGCAAATGATACTTTTGTTTATGAATCTCTGGCAAGCGCGAAATAGTCTAAAACGGCATAAAACCTGATATTCAGTGTGAGAATAGATGAAGTTTTAGATAATTTTATGAGCAATTTGATTGATTTGGCATCAAAAAACAAGTTGTAAGCGTTTGTAACTGTTTATGAGCAGGTTTTAGAAGCGTGTCACAAAAGGCTTACAACCGTGTTTTTTCCATACTAAAATTCATTTTTCCATTCACGCAATGCCGCAAATACCGATAATTCGTTCAGTTCATCGGTACGTGCTGAAACGGCTTTCATTACACTTGGTTCTTGGCAACGTAGAAATGGATTAATCCACTTTTCTTGGCGAATGGTGGTTGGGAGTGTGGGTTTTTCTTGCGCACGAAGACGGTTTACTTCGTCACGGTATTCGTGCAGTAGTTGATTATCAGGCTCAACCGCTAGCGCAAAAGAGACATTAGAGGAAGTGTATTCATGAGCGCAGTACACTTCCGTTTCTTGTGGCAATGAGGCAAGTTTTTGTAGCGATTGAAACATCTCTTCATAAGTGCCTTCAAACACACGGCCACAACCGGCAGAGAAAAGCACATCACCACAGAATAGTTTGCCATCGCCAACATAAGCAATGTGACCATGGGTATGCCCAGGAACATCCATCACTAAAAAGGTTTCACCGAAGATATCAATGCGATCGCCACCTTGAACTGATTGAGTCAGCATTAACACTGGGTCGTTGCTTGGGCCTATGACTTTGGCTTTAGGACAATGGCGCAGTAATTCGGCCACGCCGCCAACATGATCAGGGTGATGGTGAGTGATGATAATTAACTCAAGTTGTAAATTATCTTGTTCTAATCTGGTTAAAACGGGTGCCGCTTCTCCTGGGTCGACTATGGCACAGGACGTTGTATTATTTTGAATCAGCCAGATGTAATTATCATTAAATGCAGGTATGCTTTTGACCGTTAAACCTGAATTTTTGTTATCAGTTAACATGTGGATCTCCAATCCCGACTGCGAAGAGATGTCTATTCAATGAAGCCAGCACGTATTCAAAAGTCATTAGTTCAACCCCATTCTTGGCAGCAGCTAAAAAATGGTGAATGGGTTTCTGAATCGATTCAAACTCGCCTTGATGAGTGGTGCCCCAAGTTTTTTGGTTATCACATGCTTAAACTCGGTGGGCTAAGCTGCGAATTGACCACACACAATTGCAATATCAAACATCAAGTCAATGTTGATATTGAAAATCCGCTTCATTCCGTCATCGCTGATGCTTATGATTTGCCTTTTGTTGAAAAAAGCATCGATGCTGCCTTGGTTTGTCACCAGCTAGACTATTGTAGCGATCCTCATCGGCTGTTGCGAGAAATTGATAGAATAATTATTGATGACGGGCACTTAATTCTCACTGGCTTTAATCCAATTAGCCTCACTGGCATTTCAAGTTTGATGCCTTGGCGAAAGAATAATCTGCCTTGGAGTGGCCGTATGTTTACGCCATATCGCATCAAAGATTGGCTAGGGTTGCTTAATTACGAAGTATTGCACTGTGATACTTATGCGTTGTTTCCGGTGAGTAAAGGGCGGGCGTTTACCACTTGGTTAGAGCACGGTTTAGGCTCTTGCGGCTCGACGTTCGGTAGTGTGTATTTTATTGTGGCTAAAAAGCGCATGTATCCACTTAAGCCCATCAAACCGCACTGGAAGGTGAAACGTCGAGGGTTGTCACCAGCCAGTGTTGGGTTTAATAAGAGTTTGCGTCGCAGTAAATAACCTTAGCTGCTGATAACTAGAAGTCCTTTATTTATCCGAGTTGGCTTCAAACCCAGCATCTTCTTGGGTAGGGGACTCGGCAGCAGTACGGGCAAGTTCGTCACAAATTTCGTTTTCTCTGTGCCCTGCGTGGCCTTTGACCCAATGCCATTCAATTTGATGGCGTGCGGTTTCTTGGTCTAGGGCCTTCCATAAGTCGACATTTTTAACCGGCTTCTTCGCTGCGGTTTGCCAGTTTTTCTTTTTCCAGCCATGAATCCATTGCGTGATGCCTTGGCGAACATATTGGCTATCAGTGGTTAATGTCACCTGGCAAGGTTCGGTTAAGGCTTTTAGCGCGACGACGGCTGCCATCATTTCCATGCGATTATTGGTGGTGAGGGTAAACCCTTCAGAAAGGTATTTTTCTTTGCCTTTGTAACGCAATACAATCCCATAACCACCCGGGCCTGGGTTGCCTAAACAAGAACCGTCTGTGAAAATTTCTACGTGTTTCGCCATGATTTGATACTATGTGCCGATATGAGTTAATACGGCTAGTCTGACAAGAGTTTATTATGAATACCAGCACTAATGTTTCTTATGACCGCATCATCGTTCTCGATACCGAAACCACGGGTATGAACCGAGAAGGTGGACCTGTGTATATGGGACACCGCATTATTGAAATCGGTGCGGTAGAAATTGTGAACCGTAAACTCACAGGCCGTCACTTTCATGTGTATATCAAACCCGACCGAGAGATTGATCCGGAAGCGATCGCGGTTCACGGTATTACCGATGAGTTTTTGGTCGATAAGCCAGAATATAAACAAGTCCATCAAGAGTTTTTAGAGTTTATTCAAGGTGCTGAGTTAGTTGCCCACAATGCGCCCTTTGACGTGAGCTTTATGGATTATGAGTTTGAGTTAGCGGGACAACCACTTAAGACTGCTCAAGTTTGTAAAATCACCGATACCTTGGCGATGGCGAAGAAAATCTTCCCAGGTAAACGCAATAACTTGGATGTGTTGTGTGATCGTTATGGTATAGATAATTCGCATCGTACTTTGCACGGCGCTTTGCTCGATGCCGAAATCTTGGCGGATGTTTATCTGCTGATGACCGGTGGTCAAACCGCGATGCAATTTAATGCAGGCCAAGCCAAAGAAGGTGAGACGGGTGAGTCGATTAAGCGAGCGACCGGCTGCAAGGCATTAAAAGTATTAAAAGCCACCGATGAAGAATTACAGTTACATGAAGAACGCTTGGATGTGTTTGCTAAAAAAGGAACGTGTTTGTGGCGCTGTGAGCCGGAGCAGTAGATTATTCAATAGATTGGTAAATAAACGCTCCAGTTGTTGATATCACCACTGGAGCGTTTTAGTTTTAAGATCTCGGCTTAAGCAACTTTTGAGCTGACTGAGGGTTCAGTCTTTTTTGCGCTTAACTCACTTGGGTCGAAATCGTCCACATTAATGGTTTCTAAGCGGTAGAATTCAGCATCACGTAGGATGTTGGCTTCTTGTTCGTTTATCCAACCATTTTCTAAACCAATCTCAGCCACTTTATCTAGTTGTACAAAGGCGCGGCGTTGTTCGAGCTTTTTACAGATATGATTAAACAAAGGTTCTGCCGTTAAAATCGTAACCAGAGCACGTTCAATGCGACCTGCTGGGTTATGCTCACTTGGTTCCAAATATTGATTGCGGCCAATACGAGAACGCGTTTCTGAAGGTGTTTGTAGAATTAACGCCACTTCGTTATCGAGTTTGTCGCTTGGCGCTTTACGTACTTTACCAAATGGCAGGATGAGAACGCGCATTAACGCCGCTGCTCCACGCGATGGGAAGTTACGCAAGAAATCGTCAATCGCTTCTTCAGCTTGACGCAAGCTATCTTGAATACCCCAGTGAACAAGAGGTAAATCGGCTTCTTGATAGCCTTCTAGTTCAAAGCGTTTCAAGGTTGCAGAGCTTAAATAAAGCTGGCTGAGCACATCACCAAGACGTGCGGATAAACGTTCTTTACGTTTTAGTGAACCACCTAAAACCGCCATTGAGATGTCAGACATTAATGCGATGTTGGCACTGTAACGATTGAGTTTTTGGTAATAGCCTTTGATTTGATCATGCACGATACCGTTGAAGTTAGCATCGTTTGGTACCGCATAATCGGAACCGCGACCATCGGTAATGCCTAACCACAAGCTTCGAATTGCGTTACTCATGCTAAAGCCGATGTGGCCAAAGACCGCTTTGTCAAAACGGGCCAGTGCATTCTTTTCACTAGAATGCGCCGCTTCCATTTCTTCTAACACATACGGATGACAGCGAATCGCACCTTGACCGTAAATGATCATCGAACGGGTTAAAATATTCGCACCCTCAACGGTGATAGCAATAGGTGCACCTTGGTAGCCACGCGCCAAGAAGTTGGATGGGCCCATACACACACCTTTACCGCCCACGATATCCATGGCATCAATGATGGCGCGTTGACCTCGGTGGGTACAGTGGTATTTCACGATTGCTGAGATAACCGATGGTTTCTCACCAAGATCAATACCAGCGACCGTTAATTGGCTTGCGGCATCCATAACATAAGCATTACCAGCGATACGTGCTAAAGGTTCTTCGATACCTTCCATGTGACCAATAGGTTGCTTAAATTGGCGACGAATACGGGCATAAGCGCCGGTTGCCAATGCGGCTGTTTTGGTTCCACCGGTTGAGTTTGAAGGTAGAGTAATACCGCGACCGACAGATAAACATTCCACCAACATACGCCAGCCTTGACCTGCCATTTCAGGGCCACCGATGATGTAGTCGAGTGGCACAAAAATGTTTTCACCTTGAGTCGGACCATTTTGGAACGGGACATTCAATGGGAAGTGACGGCGACCAATTTTGACACCTTGAGTATCGGTAGGGATCAAGGCACAGGTGATGCCAATGTCTTCTTTATCACCCAGTAATCCCTCAGGATCGCGAAGTTTAAAGGCAAGACCTAATACGGTCGCTACAGGGGCTAGGGTGATGTAGCGTTTATTCCAAGTTAAGCGCATACCGAGCACTTCTTTGCCTTCCCATTCACCTTTACATACGATACCAAAATCAGGAATGGCACCGGCATCGGAACCCGCTTCTGGGCTCGTTAATGCAAAACATGGAATTTCTTTACCTTCCGCAAGGCGTGGCAGGTAGTAATCTTGTTGCTCTTTGGTGCCGTAGTGTTGCAATAGCTCACCTGGGCCTAATGAGTTCGGTACACCCACGGTAGAAGATAGGACGCCAGAAACACCGGTGAGTTTTTGTAGTACGACAGATTGCGCGTAGGCAGAAAATTCTAAGCCACCGTATTTTTTCTTAATGATCATGGCGAAGAATTTGTGATCTTTTAGATATTGCCAGATTTCAGGTGGTAAATCGGCCAATTCATGAGTGATCTCGAAATCACTGGCCATACGGCACACTTCATTTACAGGCCCATCAATAAAGGCTTGCTCTTCGGCGCTTAATTGTGGTGCTTTGATATTAGACAGTTTTTTCCAGTCAGGTTTACCTTTGAATAGCTCGGCTTCCCACCAAACAGTTCCCGCATCGATGGCTTCCTTTTCAGTTTGTGACATCGCAGGGAGGATCTGGCGAAACACTTTTAGAGCCGGTTTGCTGAACAGTGAACGACGAATAGATGGCACTGAAATCAAGGCAGCAACAATAATAAACAGGCCTAAAATAATCGGTGATAAGCCGCCAACTAAAGTCGAAGCGACCAACACGACAGCCATAGACGCCAAGGTAATGAGTTGGGACTTACGATGATATAAACAAAACCCAAGCGCGATGAACGCGAGGATGAGAGTGAGTAGGGTGGCCATCTTTATCTTCCTTATTATGATGAGTAAATAAAACCAACAGCGTTGAAATTAATGTGTTGTTATTGGTGTGTAGCCATTGGTTTCAGTCGTTATTGTAGTATAGCTTTTATCTGGTCTTACCAGTCATGTTATTGTAATCGTCTTGTTGAGTAATTGTAAAAGGTTGGCGTGGTTAAAAAGTGATCTAAAGCATGAAATGAATGTTTTAAATGAGCGTTTTAACTTTTCAATTCGAAAAATAGGAAAAACAGTGGCCCAAATAAAAATTTACAACCAACGGGTGACAGCACAGATCCTTTATAGGTAAACTTCAAATTGACAATAATCCAAATAAGGGACATTCCCATGTATCAAGATTTAATCCGAAGTGAATTAACCGAAGCGGCTCAAGTCCTCAATGCATTTTTAAGTGATGAAAAAAACATTCAAGATATTGAAGATGCCGCAAAGCTGATCGCCAATTCATTCAAACAAGGCGGTAAGGTTTTATCTTGTGGTAACGGTGGTTCACATTGCGATGCGATGCATTTTGCCGAAGAATTGACGGGGCGTTACCGTGAAAATCGTCCAGGTTATCCTGGCATTGCGATTTCAGACCCGAGCCACTTGTCATGCGTGAGTAACGATTTCGGCTATGAATATGTGTTTTCTCGTTATCTTGAGGCGGTTGGTCAAAAAGGTGATGTACTGTTTGGCTTATCGACTTCAGGTAACTCTGGCAATATCCTAAAAGCGATGGAAGCGGCAAAAGAAAAAGGCATGAAGACCATCGCACTAACGGGTAAAGATGGCGGTAAAATGGCGGGTATTGCTGATGTGGAAATTCGTGTTCCTCATTTTGGTTACGCGGATCGTATCCAAGAAGTACACATTAAGATCATCCATATCGTCATTCAGCTGATTGAAAAAGAAATGGAAAAGTAATCGGCAATGTCGGTTAGTACAGTAAGTGGTCATTAAGGATAAATGAATGTGTGAATTGCTCGGTATGAGTGCCAATGTCCCAACGGATATTTGCTTCAGTTTTACCGGATTAATACAACGTGGTGGTAAAACCGGCCCGCATCGTGATGGCTGGGGGATCACTTTTTATGAAGGAAAAGGCTGTCGTAATTTTAAAGACCCGAATCCGAGCTGCCATTCTAAAATCGCTGAATTAGTACAAAATTATCCAATTAAAAGTTGTGCGGTGATCAGCCATATTCGCCAAGCGAATCGAGGTGGGGTCAATTTAGAAAACACTCACCCGTTTACTCGTGAATTATGGGGTAAGAACTGGACTTTTGCGCATAACGGTCAATTAAGTGGTTACCAAGATCTTAATACAGGCCGTCATCGTCCAATCGGAGAAACCGACAGTGAGTTGTCATTTTGTTGGATTTTGAGCCAATTGGAGCAGCGTTATCCAGAGCCGCCGCACCCAAGACAAATGAACGATGTGTTCGAATTTATCGCTCAATGTTGTGATGAATTGAGAAAGCTTGGTGTGTTTAACATGCTGCTGAGTGATGGTGAGTACGTGATGATGTATTGCACCAATAACCTACATTGGATCACTCGCAGAGCGCCTTTTGGTCAAGCGACCTTAATCGATGAAGAAGTAACTATCGATTTTCAACAAGAAACCACTCCGAATGATGTGGTCTCTGTGATTGCCACACAGCCTTTAACCGACAATGAACGTTGGCATAAAATGAAACCGGGTGAATTTGGCGTATTTCAATTTGGTGAATTGATTTTGGATAATAGCTTGGATTTGATTGATAAGCCGTTTGCGTAAGAGGATATTCGGTTCCTGGTTCCTGGTTCCTGGTTCCTGGTAACTAGGTTAAGGTTAAAGTTTCTCGGAGCTCGGGCGCGTTGCTGCTCGTCGCTCGGCTTTACCGTGGGTAGGGTCAGCAATAAAGTTGGAGATTGTGCTTGATATTACTGAGTCACTAAGCACAATCTTTCTCGCAACTCGCAACTCGCAACTCGCAACTCGCAACTCGCAACTCGCAACTCGCAACTCGCAACTCGCAACTCGCAACTGCTTTTGGCTTTTACTCTTTTTGGCTCTCTAAGCGAAGCGCACTCGGATCCCGAAACAGTCTTAATCTTCCGCGTATCCGTGCAGCCCCAACTTTTGACCATCTAGATAAGCATGATTGCCTTGCATTTCCAATCGGCCATCAATAAACCATTGAGTGACTAATGGGTAGATTTGATGTTCTTGAACCAACACACGTTCTGCTAATGCATCTGCATCATCGTCTTCAAATACCGGGACTTTAGCTTGAAGAATCACCGGGCCGCCATCAAGTTCTTCTGTGACAAAGTGTACGCTTGTGCCATGCTCGGTATCACCCGCATCAATAGCACGCTGGTGGGTATGAAGCCCAGAGTATTTCGGTAATAAAGACGGATGGATGTTGAGCATTCTACCTAAGTAATGTTGTACAAAGTCTGCACTGAGAATACGCATGTAACCGGCAAGTATGACAAGATCAGGCTGGTAAGTGTCAATTTGTTGCATAAGTTCAGCATCAAACGCTTGTCGATCGGGTTGATTGTCTGGTGTTAAAAAGTCTTGCGCAGCAAGGGAGTGCGCTGGAATATTGTGTTTTTTTGCTCGTTCAAGCCCATAAGCCGATGCTTTGTTTGAAAACACAGCAGTGATCTTGGCGTTAATTTGGCCTGACTCGCAAGCATCAATAATGGCCTGTAGGTTACTGCCATTGCCTGAAACTAATACAACAATATTTTTCATGTGTTACCTTTGTAATACAAGCCCTTGAAAATAAAAGGAGCCTCAAACCAAAATCTTCTCGGCTCTCGGCTCTCGGCTCTCGGCTCTCGGCTCTCGGCTCTCGGCTCTCGGCTCTCGGCTCTCGGCTCTCGGCTCTCAGTATTAATTGATCTCGACTTGCTCTTCGCCTGCTGCCGCTTCTGCAATGTGACCAATAACCCAAGCATTTTCACCTTCAGCTTTCAGTAATTCAACCGCAGCTTGAGCTTGAACTTGTGGTAGTGCAACGATAAGACCAACACCACAGTTGAAGGTGCGGTACATTTCGTAAGTCTCAACGTTACCTTTTTGTTGTAACCAAGAGAAGATCGCAGGCCATTCCCAACTGTTTCCGTCGATTACCGCTTTGGTGTTTTCTGGTAATACGCGTGGGATATTTTCCCAGAAACCGCCGCCTGTGATGTGAGAAATAGCATGAATGTCATATTTCTCAATCATTTTTAGGCCCGATTTGATGTAGATTTTTGTTGGTTCGATCAGGTGTTCACCAATCGTACGGCCATTCAAATCTTCGTTAAGATCGGCGTTTGATACTTCTAAAATCTTACGGATTAGTGAGTAGCCATTTGAGTGTGGACCACTAGAACCAACGGCGATAAGAGCATCACCTGCGGCCACTTTTGAACCATCAATAACGTCGGCTTTTTCAACGACGCCAACACAGAAGCCAGCGACATCGTAATCTTCGCCTTCATACATGCCTGGCATTTCAGCCGTTTCACCGCCGATAAGTGCACAGCCAGCTTGTACACAACCTTCGCCAATACCCGCTACCACACTTGCTGCGGTATCAACATCCAGTTTGCCTGTTGCATAGTAATCTAGGAAAAATAGCGGTTCTGCACCTTGTACGATAAGGTCATTGACACACATGGCAACTAAATCGATACCGATGGTGTCGTGTTTTTTCATATCCAAAGCCAGACGCAATTTTGTACCCACACCGTCGGTGCCAGAAACAAGAAGCGGCTGCTTATATTTGGTTGGAAGTTCGCATAGCGCGCCAAAACCACCGATGCCACCCATCACTTCTGGGCGACGAGTGCGTTTTACCACACCCTTAATTTTATCAACTAATGCATTACCTGCATCAATATCAACACCAGCGTCTTTGTAGCTTAGAGAAGAATTGTTACCGCTCACGGGGATATCCTCGCTTTGATTTTGATTGGATGTGAAAAACGGCGCTATTCTAACAGGGGATGAAACAAAAAGGAAAACGTTTGCGTCATTTTTTGTTTGCGCTATTTTTTTATCAATAGGCCATCATTTTAGATGATATCTATCAACCATTTCAGTGTGTTTTGGAGTATACTTGCCCCGTTTGTAAAAAATTTAAGCATGGAGTAGGACATGAAAGTCGTAGAAGTTAAACACCCACTGGTTAAACATAAACTTGGTTTAATGCGCGAAGGCGATATCAGCACCAAACGTTTTCGTGAATTAGCGACAGAAGTGGGTAGCCTTCTAACTTATGAAGCAACCTCTGATTTTGAAACAGAAAAAGTGACCATTAAAGGTTGGAATGGTCCAGTTGAAATTGATCAAATCAAAGGTAAAAAAGTCACTGTTGTGCCTATTTTGCGTGCAGGTTTAGGTATGATGGATGGCGTACTTGAGCACATGCCAAGTGCGCGTATCTCTGTAGTGGGTATTTACCGCGATGAAGAAACGCTTGAACCTATTCCATACTTCAACAAATTAACTTCTCGTATTGATGAGCGAATCGCACTTGTGGTTGACCCAATGTTGGCAACGGGTGGATCAATGATTGCGACGATCGACTTACTGAAAGAGCAAGGCTGTCAGCAAATTAAAGTCTTGGTATTAGTCGCTGCGCCAGAAGGTATTGAAGCATTAGAAAAAGCGCACCCAGATGTTGAGCTTTACACCGCTGCTATCGATGAAAAATTGGATGATAAAGGCTACATTGTTCCAGGTTTGGGCGATGCGGGTGATAAGATTTTTGGTACTCAATAAAAATCAGTAAAATCACGGAATTATTTTGCAAAAAGCGGCTCTATTATTGAGTCGCTTTTTTATTTTCGCTCACAAAATTAAGATGTTGAGCTGAGCCAAGAAATTACCGTTTGATTCCTGTATGATTGCGGGCTTAAATTTTTTATCTTTGAACCAAAAACAGGTTTGTTATGCGTTATCTCGTTGTTCCTATTATTGCCTCTTTGATTTTTCCATTTTCTGCTTTGGCAAAAACGAAAGTGGATATTTATCATGCCGAAGTGGTACTGACTCAAGAAAAAAATGCCAACTCGGTGGCTTGGTCACAGGGGTTAGAGCAAGTTTTAGTGAAAGCTTCTGGAGATGCCAATATCGCCAACAACAGCGTGGTAAAAAAAGCCCTGCGTGACGGTTCGGATTATTTGGCGAAATTCAAATATGGCACATTGGATGGGCAAAAAAGCCTCGATATGCAATACAACCCAAAGCAAATTACGGCGTTACTGCAACAAGCCAATGCCACTTATTGGCCAGCAGAACGAGAAAACCTGCTGGTGTGGTTGGTGCAAGACGATAATGTGCAGCGACAAATTGGCTGGGAACAATCGGGTTTAACGTCTGTTGAGCAACTCCAGCAGGCCGCAAAACAAGCCGGGTTACCTATCACTTTGCCACTGGGTGATATGGACGACATGACCAAAATTTCTGCCACTGATATATGGGGCAATTTTCCGGCGCCACTTGAAGCAGCCAGCGTACGTTACCCTGTTGATGCGGTGTTGGTGTTAAAACTCACACAAAATGGCAAGAGTTCAGAACTCAACTGGCAACTTTATGATAGTGCGCCACAAAACATTGAACAGAATCCACAGCCAACGTTAACAGGTATCGAATCAACAAAGGACACAGACGCTGCTGATGCCGGCCAGACCATCCAACTTGCTATGGGTAAAGTCAGCCAATATTACGCGCAAAAGAATAAGCCAAGCGGCAATGCGCAAGTGGCGGAAGGTGCCTTATGGGCTAATTTCACCGGTATTCAATCGGCTCCGGCTTTCTTTAAATTAGAGCGCTTATTAAATGGTTTAGACAGCGTAGCGACAGTACAAGTGCAATCGATTCAAGCCGATACAGTGACGTTCGATGTTCAGCTTTTGACCAATGAAGAAGATTTTAAAAAGCAGGTGAGCCAACAAAAAGGCGTGACACAGTTGAATGCACCTGTTGACCCTTCGGTTGTCGCGAAACAAGCGGCGCAAGAACACACTCCTGAACAGGGCAGCGCTGAAAGCGATTCTGTTATGGCTGATGATATGGCTTCTGACGCACCGAATTCAACGGATGAGTCATCTGCCAATCAACCTGCATTACAACCAGCATTAAATGACCAGCTTTGGTTTGATTTGAAATAATATTATTCTATACAAAACAAAGGGATCCAATTGGATCCCTTTGTTGTTTTAGGTATTTATACCCAATTTCTAGGATATAAATCAGCAGTATTACAGTGCCGTTTCCAAAATCTTACGTGAACGCGCTAAGTCAATCGAGCCGTGCTCACCCAGTTTTAGCATGCCGTGTGCTTCAAGGCTGGTCATTGCAGTATTGATATCTTCAGCGGTTAGATCAATTTCAGATAGGGATACTGGTGTTTTCATCTGGCTGAAGAATTGCTTGGTTTTCTCGATAGCGACATCGATGCGTGCGTCATCAGAGCCATCCGTAATGTTCCAGATACGCTCTGCATATTGCAGTAATTTGGCTTTTTTCTCTTCACGACATACGTCCATCACCGCAGGTAGTACGATGGTTAGGCTGCGACCGTGGTCAACCCCAAAGTTACCGGTTAGTTCGTGACCAATCATGTGTGTTGCCCAATCTTGTGGTACGCCTACGCCAATTAAACCGCTCAGTGCTTGAGTTGCCGCCCACATCACGTTAGTTCGAGCTTCAAGATCTTGTAGATTATCGATAAGTTTTGGACCTTCTTCGATAAGTGTCAGCAAAATGCCTTCAGCAAAGCGATCTTGGATTTTAGCGTTCACAGGGTAGGTTAGGTATTGCTCCATAACATGTACAAACGCATCCACAACACCGTTTGAGGTTTGACGCTCTGATAGGCTCAATGTGGTTTGTGGGTCAAGTACGGCAAACTGTGGGCGTACAAATGGGCTCATGAAGGACAATTTGTCTTTACCACGAGTGACTACCGCGCCAATGTTGGTTTCTGAACCTGTAGCCGGTAGAGTCAGAATACAGCCTAACGGTAGTGCAGATTCAACCGGAGCCCGCTTAGCCAGGATGTCCCATTCTTCTTCACCAGAGAAATTAACTGCTGCTGCAATGAATTTAGTTCCGTCAACGACTGAGCCGCCACCGACAGCCAGAAGATAATCAAAGCCTTCAGCGCGAATTTTTTCGACTGCTTTCATTAATGTGTCGTATTGTGGGTTTGGCTCAATACCAGAAAATTCACCCCAGTTATGATCTTTTAATGCCTCAACCACTTGATCATAAACACCGTTGCTTTTGATTGAGCCGCCGCCATAAGTGACAAGAATTTTTTTATCTTGAGGAATGCTGTTGGTGATCGCGGCAATTTGACCTTGGCCAAAATGAATTTGTGTCGTGTTTTGGTAACTGAAATTGTTCATCTATTGCTCCTGCTAAAATTAGCCGCAAGCCGTGATGTGCTTGTGGCTATTATTCTGTAATTTTGTTTGTTTACTGTCTGATGGGCTTATTTTTATAGTTGAATCAGCATCTTGCCGATGTTCTCACCAGTGAATAAGCCTAAGAAAGCGTTTGGTGTTGATTCAATACCGCTACGGACGGTTTCTTTCCAACTGATCTTGCCTTCTTTGACCCATTGACTCAGTTGAGCGACATAGCTTGGGTAATGCTCCCAATGATCGGAAACGATAAAGCCTTGAATGCGTAAGCTCTTCTTAACGATGTTGGCTAAGTTGTTTGGGCCGGCTTTGGCATCTTCTAAGTTATAGAGATCGATCATGCCGCACACTGCCATACGGCCATAACGATTCATAAGATTTAACGCGGCTTCAAAATGATCGCCACCGACGTTTTCATAACATAAATCGACGCCATTTGGGCAATGTTGCGCTAGAGCAGATTCGAGTTCAGCGGCGCTATGGTAATTTTTGTAATTGATTACGGCATCGACACCGAGAGAAAGTAGCCATTCGATTTTTTCTGCGCTACCGGCACTACCGACAACGCGGCAACCTTTGAGTTTGGCAAATTGGCACACAAGGCTACCTACTGCACCAGAGGCGGCTGAAACAAGGACAGTGTCGCCTTCTTTTAATTCACCGATAACGTTTAAGCCAACCCAAGCGGTCAACCCAGGCATACCTGCGACGCCGAGAAAACTTTGATCGGGTAATTCAGTGTGTGGCAGTTTTTGCACCATGTCGCCATTAGACACCGCATATTCACGCCAACCCAGCATGCTATTTACTTTGTCGCCTACTTGAAAATCTGAATGTTTAGATTCAATCACTTCACCAATAGCAGAGCCTTGCATCAACTCACCAAGCTGAAATGGGGGAACATAACTTTCCGCATCTGACATTCTGCCGCGCATATATGGATCTACAGATAGCCAAAGGTTTTTAATCACAAACTGGCCATCTTTAATATCAGAAATGGTTTGGGTTTGTAGTTCAAAACAATCGAGGGTAGGCAGACCTGTCGGACGCTGCTTTAAAGCGTAACCTTTACTTTCTATGTGCATCGGAACCTCTATTTAATCAAGGGTTATCAAAGTATGGCTTGAAATTTTGATTGTTAGATTAGCGGTAAACATAATATATTCCTAATGCATAATGATAATTACCAAAATGAGTTAAAGTCATAACATGAATAAATTGAGTCAAGTGGATTTGAATTTGCTGGTGGCACTGCAAGCGTTAATACGCAGCAAAAGTGTGACGAAGGCAGCCATACAACTGAATATCACTCAATCGGCCATGAGTCGTACCTTGCAGCGTTTACGCCATCAATTTGGTGATCCACTGTTTGTCCGAACCAAAGGTGGATTAATTCCCACTGAGCGTACGTTGGAAATGTCGACCTCGTTGGATTGCCTGCTGCAACATGCCGAGACCTTGTTGAATCCGGCAGAATTTGAACCGCATAAGGCGAATACCCATTTCACCTTGATGATGAGTGATTTTTTCTCACAAGTGTTTATGCCACCGGTCTATA
Organism: Vibrio gangliei; assembly: GCF_026001925.1. Taxonomy (NCBI): domain Bacteria; kingdom Pseudomonadati; phylum Pseudomonadota; class Gammaproteobacteria; order Vibrionales; family Vibrionaceae; genus Vibrio; species Vibrio gangliei. The sequence goes on from NZ_AP021869.1 coordinate 838,245, forward strand.
AAAGTTTGTTTGAGCAAGCGCCCGGTATTTCGTTGACCTGTTTGAATCGTCAGCCGGACATGATGGAGAAGTTATCATTAGGAGAAGGGGATTTGAGTTTTAGTAGTGACGTGCAAAAAGCACAGGCTGATATTTATGCGCAAGCGTTAGGGCCGGATCGTCTGGTTACTATTATGAGAAAAGGCCATCCATTAGCTCAGCAAGAATTGACGCTCGATGCTTATTGCGACAGCTCGCATGCTTTGATCACCATGGGCGGAGACCGTGCCGGATCAATCGATTTGGCGTTAGCGAAAGTTGGACGTAAACGTAACGTTGTGCTTCGTATGCCGCACTTTACCGCTGCGCCTTATGCGATTGAACAAAGCGACTTGTTATTGACTTTACCCGGTTGCCTTGCTGACAAAATGGCGGAACATCTTGATATTGTCATTCGCCAACCGCCAGTGGAAACGGCTGAATATCAATATCATATGGTTTGGCATGCAAGGCAGCATAATAATCCAGCGCACAGATGGCTACGGTCTGAAATTCAGAAGGTGATGGCAACCTTACTATAAGTGACCCCTTAAAGTAGGCTGCCTTATCGTTCGAAAACGCTTATTTGTGCCCTTCAAAGCGTGCTTTTTCTCGCTTTTCGACTTCGGATAAACGCGGCAGTTTTAGCCCTAGAGCGCGGCTTTTTTGTCTGGCGTAGAAAATATTTCCAGCAAAGTTGAGTGTCGTCAGGAGCAGTTCTATCGCCGCGAGCCAGCGTTCACCATTAACAACGTATAGGAGGGTGAGCGAGTGCAAGAAGTAGAACATCAAAATAAAGTTCGCCCACGCGTGCGTGTAAGGTTTGCCTTTAATGATGCCGATAAATGGCAGTAATAATGGAATACACCAACCGACGGTCACCGCAGTCGGGTTAAGATCCGGGTGCGGTGAAATCCATCCATGCCAAGCGATAACCCAACCTAGTAGGGCAAGATAACTGAATAGAGCGAGGTAACGGCTAATTGGGGTTGTCGGTGTGTTCATAGATCCATAATGCGGTTTTGAATATTACAGCGATGATAAGGCCAATGCGGCTTTGGCTAAACGTTGGCCTTGTGCAAATGCTAGCTCGGTCACTTGTTTATCTAAAGGTTGTTGACCTTGTTTGGAGATAGAGCTAGCACCATAAGGCGTACCACCCTGTAGGCTGGTATGTAAGTTAGGCTCTGAATAGGGAATACCCATGATCATCATGCCGTGATGGAGTAAAGGCAGCATCATGGATTGTTGGGTCGTTTCTTGCCCGCCATGAGGTGAGGACGATGAAGTAAACACACAAGCCGGCTTGTCAATTAAGTCGCCCGTCAGCCAAAGGGAAGTGGTTTGATCCCAAAAATGCTTCATTGCAGCGCTCATATTACCAAACCAGACTGGGCTACCGAGGGCTAAACCATCACATTGTTTTAACTCTTGAATAGTGACAATGGGGTCTTTGACTGGGTAATCGCTCGCTTCAATATCAGCAACGGTGCGTAGGTTAGCCTTACAGTGGGCAATACTGGCAACACCGCGTGCAATATGGCGAGCAAGCTGTTGGGTTGTACCATGTCGGCTATGGTACAACACCAAGATGTTTATCGTCTGATCGTGACTCATAAAATCTCAAGCACTTGCTCTGGTGGGCGGCCATGACGTGCTTGACCATTGTTCACCACTATCGGGCGCTCAATTAATTTTGGATGGTTTGCCATAGCTTCGAATAGCTGTTCATCGGTAACGCTTGAATCACCCAGATTTAATTCTTTATAAATGTCTTCTTTAGTGCGCATCATGTCGCGAACTTTGTTCAGCCCAAGTTGTTGATATAGGTTTTTTAACGTTTCGACAGTGGGGGTTTCTTCTAAGTACTTCACCACTTGAGGCTCAATGCCTTTTTCGGTTAATAATTCTAAGGTTTGACGGCTCTTAGAGCAGCGTGGGTTATGGTAAATAGTGACTGACATGCTTCTATCCTTACCTGTTTTTATTATGATCGAATGGGTTATTTGAGTGCAGCAAAACGTTGCTGTTCAATGCGTAATTGGTCGATACGGGCATCATATCTCGCTTGTTGCAGACTGCCTAATTCGGCCAATTGACTGGCACGGGTGTAGTTACTAATCGCTTTATTCCAGTTAGCACTTAGAGCGAACAGTTCTGCTTGAGCGGCCAGTTGTTCTGCCTCGTTGGCGATTTTACTGTTGGCACTTGCGAGTAATGACCAACCTACCGTCTGATCGGGATTATTATGAGTGTAGCGCTGCAAGATGGTAATGGCTTCTTTGCTACGGTTTGCTTCGATAAGCACGTTAGCGTAGTTGATGGTTAATACCGAGTTGCCCGGTTTTCTTTCTAAACCAGCCTTGAGTAGCGATAGAGCAGTATCATACTGTTTTTTATGTATATAAAGATCAGCTGCGGCATCGAGATAAAAATTGTTGTACGGATCAGTTTTAAGCAGGTGAGTCAGGATACCTTCCGCTTGATCGAGCTTTCCGCTATCCATGTACACTAACGCTTGGCCGTACTCTAACGTTGGTTTGACCATGGGAGTGGCGGATTTTAATTTGCGGTTAAACCAATCGAGCGACTGTGAAGAATCAATATTGGCATAACGGGCAATCACACGGGCTTTTGCCAGGTGAAATGGCAAAGAGACAGACGGGTTCACGCGAGGATAACGTCCGGCTCGGTCACGTGCTTCAGTTAAACGTGAGCTCGGTAATGGGTGGCTTAGCAGCATCGGCGGTGGTGTGCTGGCATAGCGATATTGGTCTGCTAAGTGACCAAAGAAATTGGGCATACCTTCAGGATCAAAACCGGCTTTGGCTAATGTTTCAATACCGAAACGGTCGGCTTCTTGTTCATTAGAACGAGTGTAGTTAATGCTGGCTTGCATCGAGCCAGCTGTGGTGGCATTCACCGCGGCAATACCAGCTTCTGGAGATGCAATCGCTAATAATAATGAACCCACGAGCGCCGCTATGGTGAGAGGGGTGCGACGTGCTTGATCTTCCATGTGGCGAGCTAAATGGCGTTGAGTCACATGGGATATTTCGTGAGCAAAAACAGAAGCGAGTTCACTTTCATTATTGGCGTGTAAAAATAGCCCTGTATTGGCGACTACATAACCACCAAAAAAAGCGAAGGCGTTGACACTGCCATCGCGGATCAGGTGAAAGTGGAATGGTGTCTTAACGTTATTCGCGTTGGCAACCAATTGATGCCCAAGCGTGCTGATGTATTCATCCATGACCGGATCATTGATGATGGGGCTACTACTACGCAAAATGCGCATATAAGCATCACCATATTCCAATTCCTGGGCGATGGTGAGTGTGCCGGCTGCGACCGTTCCTATGTCTGGCAGATCTTGCTGTGCATAAGCGATTGGCTGCACACAAAGCAAGGTAGAAAGGCATAAGCAAGCAGTGGTACGAAAGAATTGACGCATATCGTTAAGCAACATCCATTATTGTTTGACGTTATTTCTCAAAGTAATTCCATGGTTCCAGTTTGGGATCATCGAATACAAAGGGTAGTTTATCTTTTGTAACTCAAATATATAAGACCTTAAGCCCTCTACTTGGTTTCTTTTTTAGATAAAGTATTTATACTCGCATGGTACGGTATATGGAATCTTATCTCAGTCAATAGACTCTATGACTGTATCACAAAGACGGAATGGTTAAATGTCAGTGGATTCACTAGATTTACGTTCAGAACGTTGCCCAATGGCTTTACTTAGAGCTAAGCGGGAATGTGTCCAGCTATTGTTGAATCAATCTCTTACTATTTTAGTGCGTGATAAAGCCTCGTTGAATGATATGGTTCGATTTTTTAGCCAGCCTCCCTATTCAGCCGGCGTCCATCATCACGGTGATGAGTGGGCTTTGGTGGTGACAAAAAGGAATAATGTTGAATGTTTGAAATGATTATTCGTTGGTATAAACGACGATTTTCTGATCCACACGCAGTGAGCTTGGTAGCCATACTGTTATTTGGCTTTATTACTATTTACTTCTTCGGTCACTTGATCGCCCCGTTACTGGTTGCGATTGTTTTATCCTACCTGCTTGAATGGCCGGTAAACCGCTTGTCTAAATTAGGTTTACCAAGGCTTGCCAGTGTGTTGGTCGTCGTCAGTGCCTTCATTGGCTTAATGTTATTGGCATTGTTTGGCTTGATTCCAACCATTTGGAAACAGATTGCTAGCCTATTAAATGATATGCCTAATATGTACACCACATTCCAAATGTACATAGCCAGCTTACCCGACCGCTTCCCTGATTTGGCTGATTTGCAGTTGATAGAAGTGATCATGAATAATGCTCAAACCAAAATTTTAGGTATGGGGGATACCATCCTTCGCGGTTCAATGGCTTCATTATTGAGCATTGCCACTCTTGGCGTGTATTTAGTATTAGTGCCGCTGTTGATTTTCTTTTTGCTAAAAGATAAGACGGAATTAATCAACATGTTTAGTGGCATTCTGCCGCAAAATCGCCGTTTAGCGACCAAGGTGTGGGATGAAATGCATAGCCAAATTTCAAACTACATTCGTGGTAAGGTGGTAGAAATCGTCATTGTTGGTGTTGCCAGCTACCTTGTCTTTTTCTTCTTTGGTTTACGCTATCCGCTGCTATTAGCCGTGGCGGTAGGTTTCTCGGTGTTGATTCCATACATAGGTGCCGTCGCCGTAACGGTGCCTGTTGTGCTGGTGGCCTTGTTCCAATGGGGCTTAGGGCCTCAATTTTACTGGTTAGTCATTGCGTACGGTATTGTGCAAATGTTGGATGGTAACGTGCTGGTTCCAGTACTATTCTCAGAAGCGGTGAATTTACACCCGGTTGCGATCATCGTAGCAGTACTGGTTTTTGGTGGCTTATGGGGCTTCTGGGGCGTGTTCTTTGCGATTCCGCTAGCGACGTTGGTCAAAGCGGTGTGGCATGCACTTCCAAGTACTGACGACAACGATAAACAAAATCAAAGCAGTTATTATTAAGAGCTTGAATAGTTGACACAAAATGAATAAAAAAAGCCCAGTGAATGAAGTGACCCCATAAAGTTGGACAGTTCTGTTAAGCGGCTTGTAAGGCCTGATTTCGATATTCTATCGGAGTCAGGCCTTTTAATTTCACCTTGATGCGTTTCGTATTGTAGTACTCGATGTATTCTTCAATCTGTGTGATTAAGTCATCCGCATTTTCAAAGTGCTGGTTATGGTACATTTCTGTTTTCAGCAAGGCAAAGAAGTTCTCTGCTACTGCATTATCTAAACAGTTTCCTTTTCGCGACATACTTTGAGTTAACCCTCGGTCAGCGAGAGCTTTCTGATATTTTCTATGCCTATATTGCCACCCTTGATCGCTATGAACGATTGGCTTCGCGTTCTTATCTAAGGTCGAAACTGCCTCTGTTAGCATGTCAGTGACGAGAGGTAAGCACGCGTTTTTAGCAACCTTATAAGCGACGACTTCCTGTGTAAATAGATCGACGATTGGTGATAAGTACACCTTCTGCTGCTTAACTTTAAACTCAGTGACATCTGTTACCCATTTCTCATCTGGCTTTGTTGCAGTGAAGTCACGCTCTAGTACATTCGGAGCGGTTGTTCCTGCTCCTCCCTTATATGAGCTGTACCGCTTGGGCCTAACCGTTGATTTCAAGCCAAGTAACCTCATCAGACGTTGAACTGTCTTATGGTTTAACATCACGTCCTGCTTCCTTAACTCTAGGTGAATGCGACGATAGCCATACCTCCCTTTATGGTCATGGTATATTTTCTCGAACAACTGCTTCTCATCTTGATAACTATCTGCGGCGTTGCTTGATTGCGTATGATAGTAGAAGCTACTTCTCGCTAACTTAAGGGTATATAAGAGATGTTGTTGTAAATATTGATTTCTAAGAGCTAGAACTACTTTCGTTTTTTCTTTGTTCGACGACGTTTCTCCTGTTCCAGCTCCTCTAACTTTTTTAGGACAGCGTTCTCTGCTCGCAAGTACGCTAACTCCTCTTTGAGCTCTTCAAGTGTTTTCTCATCATCGTGCTTATCTTGAATAAAAGGGTGTTTACTCATTGTTGGTCGTCCTTTGTTGCGCTCAAGTCCCTGAATACCATCTCTTTGATATTGTTTGAGCCAAACAGAGAGAGTGCCAGTAGACGAAAAATTCAATATCGCACTAGTGTGACTGACAGACCAACCATTCGTCCACATGTGTTTTAAAGCTTGCAGTTTGGTTTGTGCGGTCTTCGCAAATCCATGAGGTTTAAATGACTGATAACCATGAATATCAAACACTTGTGCCCAGTAACGTATTTGACGTGATGGTATGGAATGAAGACGAGAAAGCTCTTCAGATGAACTCTCGCCTTGTAGATATTGTTTAGCAATAGAGCATTTCAATGCTCGACTGTACTTGGACATAAAAAGACCCCCAATAATTGGTGTCCAACTATTGGGGGTCACTTCAGAACGCTGGGCTTTTTTAGGCTTGGGGTTTGCCGTATTAGGCATTGTCATTCAAGTAATTTAATACCACTTCATGGTGATCTTTGGTTTTGAATTTGTTGAAGACATGTTCAATCACACCATTTTCATCAATTAAGAAGCTAATACGGTGCAGTCCGTCATACACTTTGCCCATGAATTTCTTTTCGCCCCACACGCCAAATTGTTCAGCGACGGCATGATCTTCATCAGAAAGGAGTGTGAAGTTTAAGTTATCGCGCTCGATGAATTTACCTAAACGTTTGACTGGATCAATACTGACGCCAAGTACGACGACATTTTTTTCAGCCAACTGTTGTTGTACATCACGAAGCCCTTGTGCTTGAACGGTACAACCAGGTGTCATGGCTTTAGGGTAAAAATAAAATAGGATCTTTTTACCTTTGAAATCACCAAGTGAAACGGTGTTGCCATCTTGGTCTAACAATGAAAAGTTTGGGGCAGGGGTGCCAGCGGTTAATATCTGCATGAATCTTCCTTTAACTTTGCATAATGATAAATCAGTATCAGTCTGTTTTGGGATGGAGATTAAGATGACCTGATACCGATAAGGTATCGCATAAGTTATTAAATGATGCGATGAGTTTGTCGGTGTCGATTTCTAATTCCGTTAGCCCAGCAATTTGAATATGGAATTGGTCTGCCTCAGCTTCGTGGGTGGAAGCAAAGGTTTGGGCACTTAGTTCTGAAATGTTGATTTGATGATTAGAAAAAAACTGGGTGAAGGCTTCGGTTAAGCCCACTCTGTCTTCTGATTGCACCGTACAATCAACTTTATACGTGTATTGTGGCGTTTGATGCGGTGCGGTGCGCTTCATCACGACCATCAAGTCATGTTCCACACTGACAGAAGGCAGCACGGTTTCAATTTTGGTGATGGCCGTCATTTCGCCAGAGACCAGCATGATCAAGGTAAACTCTTTGCCAAAGAGTGCGATGCGGCTATCGACAATATTGCCGCCAGAGCGCGTCACGACTTGAGTCAGTCGGTTACAGATGCCTGGTCGGTCAGAGCCAACAGCGGTTATTACTAGATGATGGATCATAATCTCAACGTCCCAATTGAAATACGATTTGTATGGTAGCACGAAAGTGGCTTTCCGCCTAAGTTAGCTATTATAGAGTAAAGCCATTTTACCAGACAGATTAAGTTGTTAGGCCGAGAACTTTGCCGCATGTCATTATTTCGTAGTAAATGCTGAGAAAGGCGGGTTGGATGCTTGTCTTTATTAAGGTGGTTAAAGTAACATGCAAGAAGGATTGGATAAGGAGAAAACCATGTTCTCAGGAAGTATTGTTGCACTAGTTACGCCTTTTAATCATCTCGATGAAGTCGATTATGATTGCCTTAAAAGTCTAGTGGAATATCACATTAAATCAGGTTCAAGTGGTATTGTGGCGGTTGGTACAACCGGTGAATCGGCGACTCTCACCGTTGAAGAACATGTGAAAGTAGTCAATAAGACGGTAGAGTTTGCCGCTGGGCGTATTCCTGTTATCGCAGGTACGGGGGCCAATGCCACTCACGAGGCGGTGACATTCAGCCGTTTGCTTAATAACTCTGGTGTGGCAGGTTGCTTAAGTGTGACGCCTTACTACAACAAACCAACCCAAGAAGGCTTGTATCAACATTACAAGGCTATCGCAGAAGTCAGTGAAGTTCCGGTCATTCTTTATAATGTGCCTGGCCGTACTGCGGTGGATTTGCTTCCTGAAACGGTCGGTCGCTTATCTCAACTGGATAAAATTGTTGGTATTAAAGATGCAACGGGCGATTTGTCTCGAGTTGAAAAATTCCGTGAACTTTGTGGCGAAGATTTTATCTTACTCAGTGGTGATGACGCGACGGGTTTAGATTTTGTCAAGCTTGGTGGTAATGGCGTTATTTCTGTTACCAATAACATCGCGGCTGCAGAGATGGCAACCATGTTCAAATTGGCGGCAGAAGGTCAATTTGACGAAGCGGAAAAAATTAACCAAAAATTGATGCCATTACATAAAAATCTATTTATTGAATCGAGCCCAATTCCGGTGAAATGGGTTGCGCATCAATTAGGCTTAATTAATGAAGGGCACTTGCGTTTGCCGTTGACGGAATTATCTGAGCCAGCTCAATCTGTCGTGGCTCAAGCGCTAAAGGATGCCGGTATTCAATAAGATGAGCCTGAAACTATCTTCAGGATTCTTCTCAGGAGTTGTATTTACATGAAATTCTCTCACCAGCTAGTGATCAGTTCGCTAGCGGTATTCGTATTGTCAGCGTGTGCTGGTGATCCGGAAGAACGTCGTCAAGCTAAAGATGATTTTGCTTATCTAGACACCTCGCTTGATCAGCAATGGAAAAACTTGCCCGATGCTCAGCCGCAGTTTTACCCGCAATACAACATTCCACAAGGAGAGTTTGCGGGTAAATTAGGGCCTGAAGTTGATATACGTCCACCGCAACAAGTCCTTGAGCTTATTCCTGGTGCACGTATTGAAAAGCAAAATAGTGATGTCACGGTTTGGCTTATTAGCCAAGATGAACTTAACAAAGTATGGGATATGATCCACCGAGTGGCGGATGAAAAAGACATTACTTTGAGAACAGATACGCCGACCTCGCTAGAAACTGACTGGGTCAATTTGAGTGCGGAAGATGAGTCATACCCAATCGCGGGCCGTTATTTGATTGATCGTCTTGATACGGCGGGTCGTTACGGGTTCAAAGTGTCTTTAGTGGGATGGAAGGAAGACGGGGACGAAATCGAATTGACTCCGGAAGTGAAAGACCGCTATTCAAGTACCATGGTCAACTACATTACGACACAATACGATAAGCAAGTGACGGAAGAGGCTCGTCTTCGTGCGCTTGAGTTAATCAATAAAGTGCCAGTTACAATGGGTAAAGACCGAAGTGGTCTGCCTGTTATTATTGCACGTGCACCTTATGATTTAGTGTGGAGTAAGTTGGATAATACACTACCGCAAGCCGGCTTTAATATTGAAGATAAGAACCGTTCACAAGGCATGATCGATACGGACTATAAAGCGCAAGATGAGGAAGTTTGGCAAAGTCTTGGGGTGAAACCTCTGACACTTGATAATAAAAAGTACAGCTTCTTATTGGGTGATTTGGATAACCGAACTTCTATCAATGTCACTGATGATGACGGTAAGCCAATTCCTGAAGATCAATTACAGACGTTAATCCCATTACTGCAAAGTTTGTTTGATACGAGCAAGCAAACCAACAACGAATAACCTTGGTCTAGATTAAATCAATCCCTGTTTTACCATGAAGGTAAAGCAGGGATTTTTTTATTCAGACTATTAGGGGTAACAGACCCTAGTGCTACAAGCGTTAGTCCGCTTTCTGATTATCGGTTGAGCTGGTTTTCGTCTCAGCTTTTGTTTGATTGGACTTTGGCTGTTTGGCTTCTTCTTTGTCTTTTTCTTTATAAATTTCAATCAGTTTATCTAAATCAGATTTTTGTTTCGGATTCTTACGAACTAAATGAGATTTACCTAAGTATTTCATAGAGGCGAGGTTACCAATAACAAATACCAGAATAATGATACTGATAACCCATGGGTTGAGTAGTAGTTCTAAGTCCATAATTTACCTACATCTTTGACGGCAGCTAGGTCAACAAACCTGCGTTTAATTAACACCGGAAGTAATATTACTAATAAAACGAGTATATAAGCTTTCGGCATGCTGAGACACGATCTCGCTACCGAAAAATGGATTCGATTTCCAAGTTTGCAATAACGCATCGAGTGACAATTGCTGCAGCATGTCATGACCGGTTGCAATATGGCTTATATGCCAAGGTTCGATAGCAACACCACCTAAATCACGTTGGTACGGCAGATAAAATCCAAACTTTGGCATTGTTTCGTTTAACCATTGACTGAACTCAGCTTGATGTCCAGTTTCATACTCCCAAGGCTCTAATTGCAGCGATACACCTTTAGGCAGGCAATTACGTGCATAGACATCCAATTCACATCCCCAGTGATGGCGGCTGGCACCCGGTAGTGCAGACCACCGCATGATGGCGTGAATTTTTTCAATATCTGATAACTGAGCGCTATCGAGTGGTTGGCTGTGATTATCCAAAATAGGACGTTTACCGCTGAACTTAGCATTCCAAATCATCGCTTGACGGTGATAGTCACGAAAGCTGCTTGCGATAGCAAAATCAAAACCATCCACTTGAGCTTGGGTGATGAGTCCTTGTAGTGGCGAATGAATATCTCGATGAATAAGAAATTCTTTTTCACCGACGGTTAAACGACACAAATGGGATTCAGTTAATCCTGTAAGTTGCTCAAGTGAATAGTGGCTCATTAGGCTAAACAGTTCTCTAACGTTTTTTGGTACATGTCCGTGAGTTTCTCCAGATCGGCGATTTTCACGCATTCGTTGACTTTATGAATGGTGGCATTCACCGGGCCAAGTTCTACCACTTGGCTGCCCATTTGGGCAATGAAACGACCATCAGAGGTGCCACCAGTCGTCAGAAGTTGTGCTGGTTGGTGGTTTACCGCTTTCACGGCATCGACAACGGCGTCAATCAGCGGTCCTTTATCGGTTAAGAAAGGGTGGCCACTGAGTGTCCATTTTAGATCATAGTCTAATCCATGCGCATCGAGCACAGAATGAACGCGGCGTTTAATTTCTACATCGGTGAGTTCCGTGCTGAAGCGGAAGTTAAATTGAACTTGAAATTCACCAGGAATGACATTTGATGCCCCAGTACCAGCTGCTAAGTTCGGAATCTGGAAGCTGGTCGGCGGGAAGTAGTCATTACCGTTATCCCACGTTGTGGCGGCTAATTCTGCTAGCGCTGGCAATGCCTGATGGACAGGGTTGTTGGCTAAGTGGGGGTAAGCCACATGGCCTTGAATTCCTTTTACCGTTAAGTCACCAGTAATGGAACCACGTCGGCCATTTTTAATGACATCGCCAACTTGATTGGTGCTCGATGGTTCGCCAACAATACACATATCAATAATTTCATTACGTGCCATCAAGGTATCAACCACACGAGTCGTACCGTTAATGAATGGGCCTTCTTCATCAGAAGTAATTAAAAACGCAATCGACCCTTGATGATCGGGGTGCTCAGCAATAAAACGTTCAACAGCCACAATCATGCAGGCCAATGAGCCTTTCATATCCGCAGCACCACGAGCATGTAAATAGCCATCAATAATCGTTGGCTCAAATGGCGGGGTATGCCACTGTTCTAGCGGACCAGATGGAACGACATCAGTATGACCAGCAAAGGCAAATAATGGAGCTTGTTTACCACGGCGAGCCCAGAAGTTGGTGGTATCTTCAAACACCATTACTTCAATTTCAAAACCAAGCGCTTTTAGGCGTTCAATCATTAAATCTTGGCAACCAGCATCTTCTGGTGTGACGGATTGGCGTTTGAGTAGGTCTTGTGCAAGTTCAAGAACGGGACTAGCAGACATCCTTGTGATTTCCTTATGATAAATGAGCTTCATATTCAGCGGCTTTAAATCCAATTAAAGAAACAGAATCAGACAGTAAAATAGGGCGCTTAATCATCGCTGGTTGCTCGATAAGTAAAGCTTGTGCGCTTTGTTCATTGAGCGTGTTTTTTTGCTCATCAGATAATTGGCGATAGGTCGTGCCACGTTTATTTAAAACTGCTTCCCAACCGAACTTTTGGCAAAATTGGCTTACCATTCCTTCATCAATCCCATCTTTGCGATAGTCGTGAAATTGATATTCGATGCCTTGTGTCTCGAGCCACTTTTTGGCTTTTTTAATTGTGTCGCAGTTAGGGATACCATACATGGTCAGCATAAATTCATCCTATTCGATTTTCTTGGTTTTAGGGCACGCTGCCTTAATGAGTGCCATCAAAAACAATGGCAAAGAGATGAACAGAATCGTACACAATTCAGCGTCCTAATGCACATTTTTAAATAACCTTAGCTGAGGTTAAATAGGGCGTGCTTATCTTTCTTAGGGGATGTTGTTCGGAGAAACAGGTCCTAGCATCAAGTTAGTTTTTAACTTGATGGCATCGGTTTGATCCTACTCAAATTGAAATACGGTTTTATCAGGATAATGGAGACAGTATTTTTTATGATGGAATCTAGGGCCTAGGCCATAGACCTGAGCTACTTTTGAGGATAACACGGTGGAGTTGAGCCCAGTATTTGCACGACGCCTTTATATTGCTTTATTAATTAAAGATTTAGAACGTCCAAACGTACCTAAGTTAATGGCAATCACAGGATGGCCGCGTCGTACCATCCAAGATGTTTTAAAAGCCTTACCTGCAATCGGTATTCATTTGTCTTTCATACAAGATGGTCGCCGTCATAATGATGGTTATTACATGGTGAACAACTGGGGACCATTTGATGTTCGTATTCTAAAAAACTGGAAAACGGATATAGCTAATTTTCTTGGGTTACCGGCTTCCATTTAAATTTATCCAAGTATTCAGCTTGGCTTGTTTAAGTTGAAAGCCTCCTTATTCAGGGGGGATGTTTGTAATAGCTATCTTTTTAATAGCTATCTTTGTAACAAAAGATAAATAGCAAAGCCAAGCCAACTGAGAACCAATAAAGACCATGGTAAAATTGAGCCTTTAGAACGGTCGTGCGACGTAACTGAATTCTGTATATCATCAGTTGGCTCGGATAGGGATGGTTTAGTCTGTTGTTTGCGTAGTTTATCCGCTTCGCGTAATTTTTCCTTATGTTGCTTTTTATATAAAGCGATACCTTTTTCTATCCCTTGAGCAATCAGCTTGGTTTGCTCTTTTGTTTGCCCTGGTTTTTGAATAGATTTGGCAACAGCCAGTGCTTCTTGTTGGGTTTGCGGTGAAATTTGTGCTTTGGATGATTTCATTTTGCTTGCTTTCATTTCTTTGTATTGAATTTTTGTTAAAGTAGATAACACGTTCCAGACGTTCTACTAATTAAGGCATATACCGACAGTGCAATACGCAGTTAACTACAACCTAGATGATTACGATAAAAATGGTTTTTTAAAACCCAGTTTATGGTTATGGCTAGCTTGGCTGTTTCTTGCTAAAGCCTGGATTGTATTCATTGTTGCCAGTGCTAGCCGAACCATGAGCAGTGCTTTGCTAGAGATTGTTTACCCCGTACCGGATAGTTTGTATCTCGGTTTGATTGCAGGGCTGCCTATTGTGCTTCTCGCATGGACGATTTCATTACGAACACCAGAAAGAAAATGGCTTAATACAGTACTCTCTTATGGCCGAGGAATGACATTTTTCGTTGCGCTGGCACAATTAGGCCTAACATTTTATCACCTCTTCATGACGGGCTGGCAATTTAATTGGAGCGATGCGCTAACTTTACTTGGGTTAGTTTGGCTTCTGCTCTTTCTAGTGCAATCAAGCCGAGTTAAAGATACGTTTATTGCGCCGAATTTACGCTAAGTTTTATTATTGATATGCCACCTAAGTGGCCACTCGTACCATATATGCCGTTGCTGGGTGTAAATAACGAGATGACAAAAAAGAATAAGGAAGCATTCATGTCACAACCACAATCTGCAATTATTCCAGAAGCGAATCCGTTTTCTTTGCAATGTTTGCTAAAGATTAATGCCAATCACGCAAAAGTGCTTGAAAAATTGAAAGCATTACCTGAACTCGTTGCTGAACTTAACAAGCAACAACCAGGTGCGAATTTGTTTTTATCGCTGGCTTTCACTCACGCATTTTGGCAAAAGACCAATCAGTCTATGCCTGAAGAATTAGAGCCATTTAAACCGTTAGGTCAGGGTGAGACTCAAGCACCGGCAACAGAGACTGATGTTTTGTTGCATTGCCACTCTACACGCCATGACTTGAACTTTTATGTCCTTCGCCATTGTTTAGCGGGTATAAGCGATGATGTTGAAATTGTCGATGAAACTTATGGTTTCCGTTATTTAGACAGTCGAGACATGACGGATTTTATCGATGGTACCGAAAATCCTGAAGGAGATGAGCGTCGTTTAATTGCTGTGATCCCTGAAGGTGAATTTGCTGGTGGCAGCTACGTAATGTTGCAGCGTTATGTGCATAACCTTCCAGCCTGGAATCGTTTGAATGTTTCTGCTCAAGAGAAAGTGATTGGCCGAACTAAGCCTGATTCGATTGAGCTTGATAACGTCCCAGCACAATCTCATGTTGGTCGTGTTGATATTAAAGAAGACGGCAAAGGTCTAAAAATGGTTCGCCATAGCTTACCTTATGGTTCTGTCTCAGGTGAGCATGGCTTATTGTTTATTGCTTACTGTAATCGTCTGCATAATTTCAAAGTGTTGCTGGATAGTATGTTCGGTGAAACGGATGGCAAAACAGACCACTTATTACGCTTTACTCAAGCCGTGACTGGGGCGTACTTTTTTGCACCATCAGAAGAAATGTTAGCGAGCTTACAATTAGCTTAAGGTTATTCTGAGGTTAGATAACTAGACGGATAGATTAAGAGCGCGTGGTATCGTGCGCTCTTTTTATTCATAATTTTGGACATAAAAAAACGCTGCTCAATTTGAACTGAGCAGCGTTTTTTGTATGACTGAGTAATGAATTACTTAGTGATACGGATAACTGGTGTTTCACCAACAACAACGTTACCAGAAAGCTTATTAAGCTCTTTGATTTCGTCCATGTTAGAGATAACAACTGGAGTCAATGTTGATTTTGCGTTCTCTTGTAGGTAAGCAAGATCAAATTCGATGATAGTGTCACCAGCTTTAACAGATTGACCTTCTTCAGCGATGCGAGTGAAGCCTTCGCCTTTTAGTTCAACTGTATCGATACCGAAGTGAACGAATAGCTCGATGCCGTCGTCAGACTCGATAGAGAAAGCGTGGTTAGTTTCAAAGATTTTACCAATTGTACCGTTTACAGGTGCAACCATTTTGTCGCCGTTTGGTTTGATAGCTACGCCATCACCAACGATTTTTTCAGCGAAAACTACATCTGGCACATCTTCGATGTTAACAATTTCACCAGAAAGAGGGGCGATGATTTCAATCGCGCCTGCGTCAGCTGTGTCGTCAGATACTAGCTTCTTAAGTTTGTCAAACAGACCCATGTCGTGCTCCTAAGCAGTTAACTTTTTAATCTTTAATTGAAAGATTATATTCTTAATTCGATTTTTCTGCGATAAATTTATCAACGCAGGCTTCGATTTCTGCCGCAGTTGGCAATGAAAGCGCTTCTTCAGCCATTGCTTTCACTTCTGCGAAGTTTGAGTTACGGATGATTTTCTTAACGCGAGGGATAGAAATACCGCTCATGCTGAACTCATCTAGACCCATACCCAATAGAAGTAGAGTAGCGCGTTCGTCACCTGCTAGCTCACCACACATACCAGTCCATTTGCCTTCTTTGTGAGAAGCATCAATAACTTGCTTGATCACAGTAAGAACAGCTGGAGATAGCGGGTTGTACAAGTGAGAAATTAACTCGTTACCACGGTCAACCGCAAGAGTATATTGGGTTAAATCGTTTGTGCCAATACTAAAGAACGAAACCTCTTTAGCAAGGTGGTGTGCAATCGCTGCTGCTGCTGGAGTTTCAACCATAACACCGATTTCGATGTTTTCGTCAAACGCTAGGCTTTCATTGCGAAGTTCAGCTTTGTATTCTTCAATCGCTGCCTTCAATTCACGAATCTCTTCAACAGAGATGATCATTGGGAACATGATGCGAAGCTTACCGTGTGCAGAAGCACGTAAGATACCACGTAGCTGATCTTTTAGAATTTCACGACGATCTAAGCTGATACGAACCGCACGCCAACCAAGGAATGGGTTCATTTCTTGTGGCAAGTCCATGTATGGTAGATCTTTGTCGCCACCGATGTCCATTGTACGGATGATAACTGCTTGATCACCCATGGCTTCAGCGACTTCTTTATATGCTTTGTATTGCTCTTCTTCAGTTGGAAGGGCATCGCGATCCATAAATAGGAATTCGGTACGGTATAGACCTACACCTTCACCACCGTTGCGTAAGATACCGTCACAGTCTTTTACAGTACCGATGTTACCGCAGACTTCTACGTGGTGGTCATCAAGAGTGACAGCAGGTAGATCTTTTAATTTTGCTAGCTCTTCTTTTTCAGCTAGGAAGTTGTCGCGAATGGATTTGGCTTCTTCAAGTTGAGCTTCAGAAGGATTCACGATAACTTTGTTGTTGATAGCATCAAGAATAATGGTATCGCCGTTAGAAACACGTTTAGTGATGTCGTTCGTACCAACAATCGCAGGAAGTTCTAAAGAACGAGCCATGATTGAGGTGTGAGAAGTACGGCCACCGATGTCACAGACGAAACCAAGAACGTAGTCTAGGTTGATTTGAGCGGTTTCTGAAGGCGTTAAGTCGTTAGCAACAAGAATCACTTCTTCGTTGATAGCGCTTAAAGATACGATGTTAATGCCTAATGCATTTTTTACGAAACGGCTACCGATATCACGAATATCAGTAGCACGTTCTTTAAGGTAGTCATCATCAAGAGACTCAAGCGCAGATGCTTGTTCTTCAATCACGGTGTGGATTGCAAGGTCTGCTGACATTTTGTCTGATTTAATGAGGGCTAAAATTTCTTCTTCTAGCTCTTCATCTTCAAGCAGCATGATATGGCCTTCAAAGATTGCTTCTTTTTCTTCGCCAAAAGTTTCAAGTGCTTTTTGTTTAATGCCTTCTAATTGCTCAGAAGATTTATTACGAGCATCAAAGAAGCGTTTTACTTCTGCTTCAACTTGATCGTCCGAAATAGGAGTTTTATTTAGGACAATTTCATCTTCTTGAAGAAGTAGTGCTTTACCGAAAGCAATACCAGGAGATGCTAGAATTCCAGAAATCATAGCCTTACCTTAATTTGTTCAAATATAAAAAGTAAAAATACAGTGAATCACAGATGTGATTAGTGTAGTTGATCCATAAGAGCAACTAGGTGGTCAACTGCTGCTTCAGCTTGTGGACCTTCAGCAGAGATAGTCACAACTGTGCCTTTTACTAGGCCAAGAGTTTGTAGTTTGAAAAGGCTCTTAGCGCTTGCACTTTTACCGTTAGAAGTCACTGTGATGTCAGCGTCAAATGCTTTAGCTTCTTTTACGAATTGAGCAGCTGGACGAGTGTGAAGACCGTTTTCTGCAGTGATTTCAACTTGCTTCTGATACATGTGTGTTACCCCGATTAATTTGCTTTTTGTTAGAAACTGAAAGTAGTTTAGCTTACCTTCTTATTTATCGCTTCGCTAGAGAAGAAAATAAGTACAACAAATCGTTTGCTTTCAGCCATCACTTATATTTATTTCTTACTAATATGAGACAGAATTGGTCAAATATTAGGCTTCTTTATTTTGAAGCTTAAAATAAAACAGCCCGAATATTACCAAAGGTGTGGTCCGAATCAACAAAAAAGCCCCATAAAGGAGCTTTTTTCCGACAAAAATTGATTTGGACCAGTTTTTACTGTTCGTTTTCTTTATCTGTAAAGATGCCCGCAAACAAGGCTGTACTTAGGTAGCGCTCACCTGAACTTGGTAGGATAGTAACAATGGTTTTTCCTTCATATTCAGGAAGTTCAGCGATTTTGTTCGCAGCAACAACAGCAGCACCAGATGAAATGCCCGCTAGGATTCCTTCTTCTTCCATTAGGCGACGAGCCATAGTAATTGCTTCATCAGATGTTACAGAAATCACTTTATCAATAAGCTCTAAATCCAGGTTGCCTGGGATGAAACCGGCACCAATCCCTTGGATTTTGTGTGGCGCAGGTTTGATTTCTTCACCAGCAAGCGCTTGTGCGATAACCGGTGATTCAGCCGGCTCTACCGCTACCGTAGTAATGGCTTTACCTTTCGTGTTTTTAATATAGCGGCTTGTACCGGTTAGTGTACCGCCCGTACCAACACCAGATACAAACACATCGACTTGACCATCGGTTGCATCCCAGATTTCTGGTCCGGTGGTTTGTTCATGAATCGCAGAGTTCGCTGGGTTATTGAATTGTTGTAGCAATAAGTATTTGCTTGGATCGCTGGCGACAATTTCTTCTGCTTTAGCAATGGCGCCTTTCATGCCTTTCGCTGCTTCTGTTAGCTCAAGATTTGCACCTAATGCTTTAAGCAGTTTACGGCGCTCTAGGCTCATTGATTCTGGCATGGTAAGAGTTAATTTATAACCACGTGCTGCTGCAACGTACGCCAGTGCAATACCGGTGTTGCCACTCGTTGGCTCTACAAGCTCTACACCTGGTTTTAGAATGCCCGCTTTTTCTGCTTCCCATACCATGTTGGCACCGATACGGCATTTAACGCTAAAGCTTGGGTTACGGGCTTCAATTTTTGCTAACACGTTGCCTTTGCTGACGCGGTTTAAGCGAACAAGTGGGGTATTACCAATCGTTTGGGAGTTATCTTCGTAAATCTTTGTCATGTCGATGTTCCTTCATTACACGGTAGAGTATGAATTTATGCAGTATCAAAAGGATAAATCTACAACAGATAAGGTGAAAGGAATAAATGGTTATATGATATGGACAAATGTCAGGCTGAATTTTGTGTTGGGCTTCAAAGAAAATGGATAAAAATAACGCGGGGGAAATGAGGAGAAGAGGTTGAGGCATCCTCCGGCATTTTTAGTGGTGAAAGCCAGAGGATGAACATGACTTAGTTAATGGCTTTGTACCGTTCAACCCACATTGCCGTTGCGCCACACACAGCAACAGGCATGATAAATAAATTGACAATAGGCACCATGGTGCAAAGTGCGACTAACCCGCCAAAGCTATAAGCGCGCCATTTGTCGCCTTTGAGATCATTCTTCATTTTAGGGAAGGTGACTTTATGGTTATCAAACGGATAGTCACAATATTGAATTGCCATCATCCATGCCGAGAAAGCAAACCACAGAATAGGGCCGACGGTTTGGCCTAAGGCTGGGATCAAAAGTAGAATGAAAAGCCCAATCGCTTTGGGTAAGTAATATTTTAGCTTTACCCACTCACGGTGCAAAATGCGTGGCGTGTCTTTTACTAATGAAAATAAGCTTTGTTCATTTGGACCTTGGCCTGTCAATTGAATTTCCAGTTTTTCAGCCAATAGACCATTGAACGGGGCTGCAATCCAGTTAGCTACTGTACTAAAAAAGTAGCTGAAAGTGGCAATGATGGTAAGGCCGAGTAATGGTAGTAAAAGATACGTCAGCCAAGAAAACATATCCGGAATCGTGCCGATCCAATTCTCAAGCCATTCACTTAGGTTGCTATATAAATAGAAGAGAGAACCACCAAATAATAAAATATTGGTGATAAGCGGTAAAATAACGAAACGTCGAATGCCAGGCTTAAAGCATAGTTGTGCACCATAAATAAAGTAACCGAAGCCAGTGCGAGATGAGAGCTGAGGGCGCAGATGTGTATCAGATGACATGCGAACTCCTAAATGAATTAACGTACAGGGTATTCTACTGTTATCGCTCAATAAGAAAAGAACTAACGAAAATGCTTTGTCTAAAATTTCATCACAGGTGGGCGACAATGGTCGCTAAAGCTTGACTAATGTAGAAAGTTACTTGAATACTGACAATATTTGGTTCAAAACTAGTATAAACTTTTGGTAAAGTAATCAATAGTTTCATATTGTCGGCTGGTTATTCATTTTAATCACTTGGTAAATTGAGTGATCAGCGTAGAATATTCAGCATCAAAAATGATGTTGTGTCATTCACTCGCTGGATGATGGTTTCAATAATGTAGATTAATAATTGAGAGTGATAAATGCAGGAATTGCGACTAGTACTCATCATTGTCGGCGGCCTTGCCATTGCAGGTTTGTTGGTACATGGCATCTGGACGAGTAAAAAAGAAGGCAAAGCAAAATTTGCCGATAAACCTCTAAATAAAATGGAACCAAAAGTTCACACTCCTCTTTCTGATGATGCAGAAGAAGGCATTATCTCGCACGCCAAACCTGTTAAAGAGAGAAAAGAACCGGCATTTCATGTTGAGCCTGAGGATGATGATCCTCTATTCGGTAGTTCAGACCGTGCCTTCAAAGGCAATCATTTTTCGGCAACCCCTGATGAGATAGAACAAGATGATGCTGTTGATGATGACATGATTCACTCTCAACCCCAGCCTCAAGTAGCTAAGTCGAGCGTAGCCAAGTCACAAATAGCTCAGCCGCAAGTCGATAGTGCGCAAGAGAAACGTGAAGCCCAGATTGCGACAGAACCCACACCTCAATCCATGAAAGCAGCTGAAGCTAAATTAGAAGAACCGAAAAATACTGAAGCTAAACAAAATGACATGGAAGTGATTGTATTCCATGTTCACGCGGCAGGTAATTCCGAGTTTGTTGGTACTGAATTGTTTGAAAGCATGCGTCAAAATGGTTTGATTTATGGTGCAATGGATATTTTCCATCGTCATACTGATACATCGGGGACCGGTAAAGTATTGTTCAGTGTCGCCAATATGATGAACCCAGGCACGTTAGCACACGATGATCCAGCTACGTTTACGACGAAAGGTATTTCTTTCTTTATGACATTGCCGTGCTTTGGTAATCCAGACCAAAACTTTAAATTGATGCTTCGAACTGCGCAGCAAATTGCAGACGATCTTGGCGCCAATGTACTGGATGATAAACGAAACTTGATGACTCCTGACCGTTTATCAGCTTATCGCCAGCAAATCCGTGAATTTGAGGCAAGAAACACGCAAGCCGAATAGTTTATTAATGTATATATGTTAAAGGCTCCTTTATCGGGGCCTTTTTTAATCGAATAGCTTTGTTTGGTAAATACAAATGACGACAGAAATTCAACAAAAAATAGAACAATTGCGCGAAACCTTGCATTATCACGGTGTTCGTTATTATGTCGAAGATAACCCTGAAATCACGGATGCTGAATACGACCGTTTGATGAGAGAGTTGCAAGAATTAGAACAGGCCCATCCTGAGTTTTATTCAGAGTCTTCCCCTTCTGTGCGCGTTGGTGGTAAACCTTTAGAGGGCTTTACTCAGGTTAAACATGAAATCCCAATGTTATCGCTTGATAATGCTTTTGAAGACAGTGAGCTGGATAACTTTCATAAAAAAATCACTACGCGTTTAAACGGTCAGCCATGCAATATTTATTGCTGCGAACCTAAACTAGATGGTCTAGCCGTCAGTTTGTTGTATGAAAATGGCATTCTTGTACAAGCTGCAACTCGTGGTGATGGTGCCACCGGGGAAAACATTACCGCTAACGTGAAAACCATTAAATCCATTCCATTAAAACTGCAAGGTAACAACTGGCCTCAACGCATTGAAGTGCGTGGGGAAGTATTTATGTTGCTTGATGGGTTTAACGCCTTTAATGAAAAAGCATTAAAAAATGGTACTAAACCTTTCGCAAATCCACGAAATGCAGCTGCGGGCAGCTTACGTCAGCTGGATTCAAAAATTACCGCCACGAGACCTCTTAGTTTTTATGCCTATAGCGTGGGTGTTGTTGAAGGCGGTGAGCTACCGCAGAGCCATTATCAGCGCTTTTTAACTTTGAAGTCGTGGGGGCTACCTATGTGCCCGGAGACTAAGGTGGTTGAAGGGTTAGATAAAGTTAAAGACTATTATCAAGATATTCTCACTCGCCGCGCTGAGCTCGCGTATGAAATTGATGGTGTGGTGATCAAAGTTGATGATATCGACCTACAAGAAGAGTTGGGCTTTGTCGCGCGCGCACCGCGTTGGGCCATTGCGTATAAATTCCCAGCTCAAGAAGAAATGACGCGCTTAAACGATGTTGAATTTCAAGTCGGTCGCACAGGGGCGATTACACCCGTTGCGAAATTAGAACCAGTGTATGTAGGCGGTGTGACCGTCAGTAATGCCACGTTGCATAATGCTGATGAAATTGAGCGCTTGGATGTACATATTGGCGATACCGTCATCGTGCGCCGTGCTGGTGATGTGATCCCTAAGATCGTTGGTGTGGTTGCAGATAGACGTCCTGATAACGCGAAAAGCGTGGAATATCCTACTCAATGCCCTGTATGCCATTCTGATGCAGAGCGAGTAGAAGGTGAAGCGGTGACGCGTTGTACTGGCGGGTTAATTTGCCAAGCACAACGCATTGAAGCCTTAAAGCACTTTGTTTCGCGTAAGGCGATGGATGTCGATGGACTGGGTGTGAAAGTGATTGAGCAATTAGTCGATCGTGAGATGGTGCAAACGCCAGCGGATTTATTCAAATTATCGGCTGGCTTACTAACCGTGTTAGATCGCTTGGGGCCTAAATCTGCACAAAATATTGTAAATGCATTAGAAGCGGCTAAAGAAACAACGTTACCGCGGTTCTTGTACTCTTTAGGGATCAGAGAGGTTGGAGAAGCAACGGCACAAAACTTATCTGTTCATTTTCAATCTTTAGATAAGATCAGAAATGCAACTCAAGAACAATTGGTTGAAGTACCAGATGTCGGTCAAGTGGTTGCAGAACATATCGTGCATTTCTTTTCTGAAGAGAATAATTTGGCCGTGATTGATGATTTAATTGCTCAAGGAATTCATTGGCCGGAAATTGAAGTGACTGTCGATCCTGAGTCATTACCAATGAAAGATAAAACCGTGGTCATCACGGGCTCATTTAGCCAACTTAATCGCAATGAGGCTAAAGCCGCGTTACAAGCGTTGGGAGCAAAAGTAGCAGGTAGCGTTTCGAAGAAAACAGACATCTTGTTTGCAGGAGAAGCGACTGGTTCGAAACTGACAAAAGCGCAAGAACTAGGCGTAGAGATACAAGATGAAGCGCAACTGCTTGCTCTTCTTCAAAGTAATTAAAAAAAACTTTATTCAAAAAGATAATTAAGTGTGAGAAATTGTAAAAGCGCCAGTCATGGCGCTTTTTTTATGTCTGCTGTTTTTATGCTGTTAACGTTGCTGTTTTGGGGTTATGAAACTGCCGCGTTACATTTATTGATGAAATGGTTGTCAGTGTAAAAAACACCAGAGTTATTCTATAACCCATTGAAATGTATCGATATATATCATTTTTCTTGTGATTGTGATGGTGATCACCTTTGTACGGGAACTTTGCACTGCCTCATGTTTTTTTGCTAATTAATTAACTTAGTGTTGATATTTCGCGCAGCAAAGTTAGTCTTAAATACGTGGATACACATTGTGTATGAACATAAAAAGATAAAATTTCTCTTAGTTAGTTTGCTAAGAAAAATAATTAGGAAGGATACCTTGTTGCTTTCGGCGGCCACTTAAAGTTTCAAGGTGAAATAAAACAGCTATGTCCATTTTTTAGGAGCTTTTCCATGGAAAAAAAATTTAAAGTTACGTTGTTAACTGCCGCAATGGTTGGTGCTTTTGCATCAATGCCTGCAGCAGCCGAGGATCCAGTTGGTCCAGAATATGCTGGTGAAGTTACCAAGTTTTTTTCTGAATCAACTGTTAGTGGTAATTTGAACTTTTTTATGCGAGCTCGTGATCGTGCTCCAGGTACTGATGCAAATGGTAACGACGAGAAAAAAATTACTAACTTAGATCATGGCTCAGTGTTCGCTAACTTGGGTTTTAATTCTGGCTATGTAGGTGATGTTGCAGGTGCAGATTTTGTCATATACAGCACATTTGATATGTGGAACAACGGTTCCCCAGATCATGAAATGAATTTCTGGGGCGTTAATAACCCTTATGATAAGAACCCTGATGATAGTGGCTGTGATGGAGCATGGGATTCTAGCTGTACAGATAACGGTGCGTCTATTGCAACAGCTGCTGCTAAATTTAAGTTTGGTGATGTTGCCACAGCAAAATTAGGTTATTTCCAACCATCGGTACCAAGTTCTCTTGGGGTTAACTGGTCCTTTGCACCAGGTACATATCGTGGTGGTGAAATCGGCTTTAATTTTAGTGGTTTAGAGTTGGGCGTCATTGTTGCTGATGAATATAAAGCACCATGGTTTAAAACAACATATGGTTTCCAAACTACGAATGGTGAAGATGCTGGTGAGGTATACTCTGTTGGTGCTCGCTATACACTAGACAACGGTATTTCATTTGACGCTGCATACGCAGGTTTGACTGATGGTGATCGTAAAACAGGCCACTTTAAGGTCAAAGGCACGACAGATGGTGGTTTCTACTGGTCTCCACAGGTTTATATTGTTGATGATAAAGAACAATATGACAGTACAGCGTTTCAGTTAGCTTTCTTATCTGCATATTCACTTGGGCAATATTCTTTCCGTGCAGAGGCGACTTATACGTCAGCTGAGTCAAAAGATGAAAATTCAGTTGGTAACCTTTCGTATCGTGTAACTAGCCAATATGGTGGTTCAAACGGTGCTTACGATATTTGGTGGAACAACCGTTCGGATTATAACCATGATGGCGAGTTTGCTGGTTTCTTATCTGCATCTCGTGATTTCTCTGATATTGGTGCTAAAGGCTTCAGTGCTGGTGTAAGTGTCGCTGGCGGCGGCGGTGCAAGCGCTGGTGGTGATATTGATGACTTAGTTGAATACGCTTACAGTGCGTTTGCAAACTATGCAATTCAAGGTGGTGCATTAGAAGGTGCGAATATTAACTTCTATTGGACACAATACTTCAATGATACCAATGCTGGAAACTGGGCTCCTTACACGAACCTATTCCAAGATGAAAATGATTTCAAACTTATGCTGACTATTCCGTTTACTGTTAAGTAAGCGAGATTATAAGGCTGATATGTGTAAAAGCTGGGCAAATAAAGCCCAGCTTTTTTGTGAGGAAAAATGAGAAACTACAGTAATATCGTTATTTTTTCATTTTTTATATTAGGCTGTGCTCACTCTGTACCGACTACTGAGGAGTATTGGTATAAGCAAGGATTTATGTTAGGTGTTAGAGGTCAATTTATAGATCATGCCAAATTGTTAATATTCAAGGAAGATAAACAGTTTGATAATCAAAGTTATCATCGAGGGTATGTTGATGGTAAATCTGATTTCTGTGACCCTGAACAAGCCTTTAATAAAGGTATTTCAGGTATAAAATATTCTGACCAATGTGATGAATTCTCTCAACATGTTAGGATTAAAGCTGAGTGGCAACGAGGTTGGGAAGCTTTTATATCAATGGGCTTATTTTAAGAGGGGCTAATGAACATCAGCCAAGTATCAAAACTGACTGGTTTAACCGCTAAATCGATTCGTTTTTATGAAGATAAAGGTATTATTCAGGCTCCATTACGACTGGATAATGGTTATCGGGACTATTCTGAAGCGCAAATCGAACAACTAAAAATGGTCGCGCGCGCTAGAGCGGTCGGCTTTCACCTTGACGAGTGTAAAGCTCTCGTTGATCTTGCTTCTGACCCGTGTCGTACCAGTTTTACAGTAAAAGAAACCACTAAGGCAAAGTTGGCTGAAGTCGATAAGAAATTGGCGGAGTTAACCTCAATCAGGCAGCAATTGGTTGATTGGATTAATGAATGCCCTGGAGATGAAGGACCTGATTGCCCGATAATTAATGGTTTATCTGGCACAGATCCAAAAAAAGAGTCTAGATGCTGCAAATAAAGGGAGCAACATGGTTCCCTTTGAAATGAAGTGCTACTTACTCAATAAAGTAAAGAATACAATTGGCGGCGATATTTTGATGCAAGAGCATTTCCCTGCCCAAGTGCAGATAAAATATCCATGCATACTTTTTTCACTTCACCATCATGGGCGTTGAGATCTTTTTTCAATACGCTCATCAAAAGCTGCAACGCTTCTTCATCACGAGAGACTTGATGATATTGCAAACTTAAGTCACAGATGCAGGCTAGATTCTCTGGTTCTGACTGTAATTGTGCTTCGAGTGCTTGTATTTCAGGGCTGTCAGCTGCTTGTTCATGCAGTTCTAGTTTCGCTACTAATCCTTTGTAATAGTTGTCTTGGTATTCTAAAGGAATGACCGCTAATTGCTGTTTTGCCGTATCAAATTGTTGCGTTTCTAACAAGCAGTCAGCAATGGCGAGTTTAATGTCCCCACGAGATGTATAGATGTCGGGTAAGGCCTGTAATAGCAATAAAGCCTCTTGATGCTGGTCATTTTCCATGGCTTCGATGGCTGATTTTAGAGTCAGGTCTTCTTGGCTAGGCAGATGTTTCATCAGCATAGTAGAAATGGTATCTATCGTTTGAGGACCAGCCATGCCATCTACGGCTTGACCATTTGAAAAAAGAGCAATAGTGGGTAAAGATTGCACACCAAACTGAGAAGCAAGAGCGGGTTCGGCTTCGCAGTTTAAAAATGCTAATGCAAATGCACCCTGGTATTGTGTCGCTAGTGTTTGTAGGTCATTGATAATACTTGCGCTTTCAGGAATGGACGGTGCCCAAAAATGAATAAGGACAGGATGCTGCTGAGAGCGTTCTATGGTAGAGTGAAAGTTTTGCTCGTTAAGTTCTAAAATGAAGTCGTTCTGCATCTCAATGTCCTTGAATACTGTTTGTTTTTTCAATCAAATATCAACTAAAAATAACAATGAGGCCAGACTTAGCAGATTTCAAGGTTCAGTCATTAAATACTGAGATTGAGTCCGTTGGATAGGTTATGAGATGAGAAAAAATGCCACAACTAGAGTGATGCAAAGCCAATTGAGTTGGTTGAGAGTCATCATACTGCTCCATTACTGATAGTTCTCTACAATGAATAGATATAATGACCTATAAATATTAAGGTTTAATGACATGCTGACCCAAGTGCAGATTATTTTGTGTGCAGTAATTGCTTCAATGCCGGTTCTAAGTGTGAGAAGGTGAATGTGAATCCAAGTTCGGTGAGGTGCTTAGGCTTTGCTCTTACACTGTCGAATAGCAGTTGGGCTGATTCTCCCATCATAATGTTCATTAACCATTTAGGTGAAGTGATAAACGCTGGTCTTTTAAGGCTTCTTGCTAAACACTCAGTAAATACTGCATTGGTCACAGGGTGAGGAGCACATAAGTTGAATATGCCACTGGCTTTGGAGTGCTGAGCTAAATAAGCGATCGCTCGTGCCGCATCCTGGAGGTGTATCCAAGGCATATATTGTTCACCAGAACCAAGCTTTGCTCCTAAACCGAATTTAAATGGGGGGAGCATTTTATGGAGCGCCCCGCCTTGAGTGCCTAGGACGATGCCCGTTCTCAGTATACAAACTCGGGTATTTTCACTTTCAGCCTGCAAAGCTAACTTTTCCCAGTGATGACATACTTTAAATGGAAAGCCGGAATCAGCTAGTTTGGCATTTTCATACACTTGATGATGTTTCTTATCACCGTATATCCCAACCGCGGAGCCACTGATCAAACACTTAGGTGGCTGGCTACTTTTCTTAATCAGCGTGACCAATTGTTCGGTTGTGCCCCAACGGCTGTTGCAAATTTTGTCTTTTTGTTGTGTATTCCAACGTTTGTCCGCAATCGGCTCTCCCGCCAGGTTAATTACCATATCGATATGATTCAGATCAGCGAAGTCTGAAAGGTTATTGATATAGTTAATATTCGAAAAATCAGCATGTTTAAGGGCTTTTTTTGCTCTTTTAGGGGAGCGAGTGAGAATAGTGATTTGATGACCAGTAAAATGCTTGACTAATTCTGTACCAATGAAGCCTGTTCCTCCCGTCATTAAAATATGCATATTCGCTCCTTTATTGGTTTGAATTTGATTTGTACTAATCTAATTTGTACTGAGTTGGGATAATTATAGACTTGGGTTCGGTTTATGCCGAGCCGACAAGCCATTTAACGATGACGTATGACTACTTTAATGAATGATATTGTTATGAAACTCTTTTTTATATCAGATCTGCATGGTTGCCTACCTGCCACACAACATGTTTTAAACTTATTTGAACAATCGGACGCGGCGCACCTAATTTTGCTTGGTGATGTATTGAATCATGGGCCGAGAAATCCTATCCCTGCAGGCTATAACCCAGCAGAGGTGGCTAAATTACTTAATCAATATAAAACACGCATTATTGCAGTACGTGGAAATTGTGATAGTGAAGTTGACCAGATGCTTTTAGATTTTCCAATGATGGCGGAATACTCCATCTTATTACTTGAAAACGGGAAAAAATTATTTCTGACTCACGGGCATCATTATAATCAGCAACGTATGCCGAACCTTAATATTGGCGATGTGCTTTGCCATGGGCATACGCATATCATTCAAGCTGATTGGGCGGGGGAGCAATTTATTTTTAATCCTGGCTCCATAACCTTCCCACGAAATAATGAAGGTGCCAGTTATGGTATGTATGACGATGGTGTTTTTACTATTTACTCGTTAGAAGGTGAGTGCTTGCTTACAAGTGAGATCTGATAATATAAAGCGCCGGAGAAAAGCTACTTTGTGTCGCTATGACCTAAATCGCGGTCTGGCGCGATGATATCTCTCACTCGCTGTTTCAATACTTTCGCTTCAGGAAAGCCCCCGTCTAGTTTACGTTCCCAGATGCTTTGCCCATTACAAAAAATTTCAAAACGTCCACCAGTATCTGGGTGGAGTGCAACAAAGTCGATTTCTTCGCTAAAAGTATGTAAAAGCTCTTGATTCAACCAGCTGGCACGAAGCATCCAGTTGCATTGCCGGCAATAATAAATATCGATTTGAGCTTTCATTAGTACTCCTAGGGTCTGTTGACCTTTCGTGATTGTTTTTGCAGCGAATTGTTGGGTATTTGAACAAGGCAGAGGATCCGTGGTGTAGCTAGCCTACACGAGGAGCCGATAACGCAGTGCAAATGACCAACAAACGCTGCCCGAAGGGTTCGGCTAAAAGCATTTTATACCTTAGTTTGTAATAAGACAGGTTAAGTCTC
Source organism: Vibrio gangliei (assembly GCF_026001925.1). Classification (NCBI taxonomy): domain Bacteria; kingdom Pseudomonadati; phylum Pseudomonadota; class Gammaproteobacteria; order Vibrionales; family Vibrionaceae; genus Vibrio; species Vibrio gangliei. Next base: position 867,629 of record NZ_AP021869.1, read on the forward strand.
ATTTACTTAGAATAACTAGGCTACAATCGACTTGCCTCGCCTAAAATGCTTTTACCTCGAACAAAATTTAACCACGAAAGGTCAACAGACCCTAGGTAGTAAAAATTTATAAAAACGAAAAGGGAGCGAACCCTTTTCGTTTTTGGGAGTTATTCAAGCTATATCACTGAAGCGAGACTAACAAAGTCGAACCGTGGCCAAGTGTAGTCAGTAACAATGTGTTGTCATCCACAACATCGACTTTTCTGCTTTGCTGAGAGCTAATTTTAAATAGTTTTTTCAGCTCATCTACTTGCTGTGGCGATATTTGCGTGACCGGTTTTGTTGAAATGTCCTTAAACTCATCAGGGTCGACAATTAAGTAGTGGTCACTCAGGTCCCAACGGCCAGACTCTGAAATAGTAATTTCAACTGGGCTTTCTACGTTCGCACTAGAAAAAATCAATGTTGAATTCTTTAGGTAAGTTTGGTTCGGCAAGTACTTCACCGTAGAAGTAATGACCGCCTTATCTAAAGATGCCACCTTTTGATCCCAAAAATTCATGTAAGCCACTGTGCTGGAATGCCATTCATTGGCGAGCAAAGTTTGCTTTAACTTTCCATCACCCGTCCAATACAGCCATGACCCCAGTAAAGCGGCAATAAGGACGACAAAAGAAATGTTTTTTTTCATAATGCCTCCTTTATTGGCAAAGTGATTTGTAGTTTGTTTGGTTAACGAACAACACAATGGTTTTGTTTTGGTCAGTGTATGTTTCATCGTGAATAAAATTTAACGCGATATTTTCGTTACCACCACCTGTGGTGATCACTTTTAATAGTGGGGTTTTCACATGAGATTGATAGCTTTGTGTACATTGCTGAATGATGGGTAACCAGTCACCGACTTCTGTTTGGTTAGAAAGTAAGAGCAATGGGGTTTTATCAGCCAGAGCAATACGGGTAAAGTCACCAGATTTCGGGGCTTGAGCAAACCACGCGAGCGCCGGAACCAAAATAATGACAACCCAAATCAGTTTCAGCCAAAGCGGAATCTTTTCTTTCTCAACCGTTTGAGAGTTGGTTGATGCTGGAGTTGTTGTCGGAGAAATAGATGACGTTGTGGACTCTTGGCTTAACGTAGTATTTTTCTCCTCTAAGGGCGCTTGTTCTGCTGTGTCATTGACTGACTCCTCTTGAATTTTGGGCGGGGTAGCCAGTTCAATTTCAGCGATGAGCTGATAGCCTCGCTTTGGAACGGTTTTGACAAATTGAGGAGATTTGGTGGAATCTTGCAACATCTTCCTTAATGTCGATATTGCTTGAGTGAGGCTTGAGTCGTCGACCTGAAATCCTTGGTCTCGCCATACATACTCATGCAGTTGATCTCGGCTCACCACCTGATTTGAGTTTTCAATCAAGATCAAAAGTATGCGGCTTTCATTACTTCCTAAACGTACGACATTACTGTCATCATTGAGATCCGTAAGCGTATTGCTATAAGGATCAAAGATGAACTTTTGGGCAAGAATATATTTAGTGCCTATGTTAGTCATTTAGGTTTTCTCAGTAGCAAAAAGAGTGAGGTTATGCTTCCGGCAGGTTAAAAAACCAACGGAATTTAGATTTTATGATGTTTTTCCCGTTCATCATAATCAAAATTGATAAGAAAAACACGGTTTTGATGATTTTTTACCTTGAATTTATATTCATTCGCCCAAATTTGAGAGATACGATTTTGATAAACCCCATTACGGACAACACAAAGTGGAGTTCTCATGAGCGATACAATGACAAACAATAAAGAAACACGTGGATTTCAATCAGAAGTAAAGCAGTTGCTGCACTTAATGATTCACTCTTTATATTCCAATAAAGAAATATTTTTACGTGAGCTAATTTCAAATGCGTCGGATGCCGCCGATAAATTGCGTTTCCAAGCCTTATCTAACCCAGATTTGTATCAAGGTGATGCTGATCTTGGCGTGAAACTTTCTTTCAATACCGAAACCAATACATTAACCATTTCAGATAATGGTATCGGTATGTCTCGTGATGATGTAATCGAGCACTTAGGGACTATTGCTAAGTCGGGCACTGCTGAGTTTTTCTCAAAGTTAAGCGAAGATCAAAGCAAAGACTCGCAACTTATTGGCCAATTCGGTGTAGGTTTTTATTCAGCGTTTATCGTTGCTGATGCAGTGACTGTACGTACGCGTGCGGCTGGCTTACCGGCTGACCAAGCGGTTCAATGGCATTCGGCAGGTGAAGGCGATTACACCATTGAAGATATCACTAAAGAAACACGTGGTACCGACATCATTTTACATATGCGTGATGAAGGTAAAGAGTTCTTATCGGAATACCGTCTACGAGATGTAATTGGTAAATATTCTGAACACATCGGCATTCCTGTTTCTATTTGGGTAGAAAAAGAGGTAGAAACAGGTGAAGAAAATGAAGACGGCACAAAAGTCACCAAAAAAGAAGCCGCTTGGGAGCAAGTAAACAAAGCTCAAGCATTATGGACCCGCGCAAAATCTGACGTGACGGATGAAGAATACATCGAGTTCTATAAACATGTTTCTCACGATTTTGCCGATCCATTAACTTGGAGTCACAACAAGGTTGAAGGTAAAAATGATTACACGAGCTTGTTGTATATTCCATCAAAAGCCCCATGGGATATGATGAATCGTGACCATCAAGCAGGCTTGAAGTTGTATGTTCAACGTGTGTTCATTATGGATGATGCAGAACAATTCATGCCTTCTTACCTACGCTTTGTAAAAGGTTTGATTGATTCTAATGATCTACCACTGAACGTATCACGAGAAATTCTTCAAGATAACAAGATCACTCAATCGCTTCGCAATGCTTGTACTAAGCGTGTTTTGGGTATGCTTGAGAAACTATCTAACCGTGATGAAGAAAAATACCAAGCATTCTGGAAAGAGTTTGGCTTGGTACTTAAAGAAGGCCCAGCAGAAGATTTCTCTAACAAAGAAAAGATTGCAGGACTCATGCGTTTTGCTTCTACCCATGTTGATCAATCAGAGCAAACAGTATCGTTAGCCTCTTATGTTGAACGCATGAAAGAAGGTCAAGATAAGATCTATTACCTAACGGCTGATAGCTATGCCGCGGCGAAAAATAGCCCGCATTTAGAGCAGTTTAAGTCGAAAGGGCTAGAAGTTGTCTTGATGTATGACCGTATCGACGAATGGTTAATGAACTATCTGACAGAGTTCGATGGTAAGCAATTCCAATCGATCACTAAGGCGGGCTTAGATTTATCTAAATTCGAAGATGAAGCGGAAAAAGAGCAGCAAAAAGAAACGGAAGAGCAATTTAAGTCGGTCGTTGAGCGCACAAAAACCTATTTAGGTGATCGCGTGAAAGAGGTTCGCACTACCTTTAAATTAGCGAATACACCAGCTGTCGTGGTGACCGATGATTATGAAATCGGTACTCAAATGGCAAGACTTCTTGCGGCAGCGGGTCAAGATGTACCGGAAGTGAAGTACATTTTTGAAATTAACCCAAATCATGCCCTTGTTAAGCGCATGGCAGATGAATCAGATGAAGAAGCCTTTGGCCGTTGGGTTGAGGTGCTTCTTGGTCAAGCTATGCTCGCCGAACGTGGTGCAATGGAAGATCCAAGTCACTTTGTCGGTGCAATCAACGCACTTCTCACTAAGTAAAATGAAATTAGGCCGGAGTTTATGGTAAAATTCCGGCCTAAGTTTTCAAATTTGTCGTTAATCTTTTTTATAACAAAGATATACTGACGTAATCCTTATACCGAAACTTACCGTGGCTTTGCGTTACAGTGAGCTTCGGTATAAAAATATCAAAAAAGAGGAATAATCATGCGCATCATTCTTTTAGGTGCCCCGGGTGCAGGTAAAGGTACTCAAGCTCAATTCATCATGGAAAAGTTTGGTATTCCACAAATCTCAACCGGTGATATGTTACGCGCTGCTATCAAAGCAGGCACTGAGATGGGCAAACAAGCGAAAGCCGTTATCGATGCAGGTCAGTTAGTGTCTGACGACATCATTCTTGGTTTAATAAAAGAACGCATTGCACAAGATGATTGTGAAAAAGGCTTCTTACTTGACGGTTTCCCTCGCACCATTCCTCAAGCTGACGGTTTAAAAGCTTTAGGTGTGGACGTTGATTACGTGATTGAATTTGATGTGGCGGACAGTGTTATCGTTGAGCGCATGGCAGGTCGTCGTGCTCACCTTGCATCTGGACGTACGTACCACGTGGTTTATAACCCACCTAAAGTGGAAGGTAAAGACGACGTAACAGGTGAAGATCTGGTTGTTCGTGATGACGATAAAGAAGAAACCGTTCGTGCGCGTCTAGGCGTTTACCACGAGCAAACTGCACCATTAATCGCTTACTACACTAAAGAAGCGGAAGCGGGTAACACCACTTATTTGAAATTTGATGGTACGAAACCAGTTTCAGAAGTCAGTGCTGACATCGAGAAAGCACTAGCAAAATAATTGAATCGTTAACGTATTTTAGCTATTGATTTGATAGGTAAAACACTCGATGATGATGTAAATTATTTGATATATTAAGCGACCTCAGTGTCGCTTTTTTTATCGATTTTTTAGCGGTAAATCAGCGGCAAAGTTACCGATATCCATGAATAAGGAGTAGGGATGAATACAGCCACAGCAACCAAAAAAGGGGTTCTTCTAGTTAACCTTGGTACGCCAGAAAGTGCAACCGCACAAGGTGTGAAGGATTTTCTCAAACCTTTTTTAAGTGATAAACGTGTTGTGAGTATCCCTCGCATTGTATGGTGGCCATTACTTAACGGTATTATTTTGCCATTACGTTCTCCGAAAGTAGCCAAGGTCTATCAACAAGTCTGGATGGATGAAGGCTCACCTCTGATGGTTTACTCACGCCGTCAGGTCATGAAATTACAAGCTCAACTAAATATACCCGTTGCACTTGGTATGACTTATGGTCGCCCAAGCATTGACAGTGGTTTAGAACAATTGATTGAGCAAGGCTGTGATGATATTACCGTTTTGCCTCTGTATCCCCAGTACTCTAGTACCACGACTGCAGCGGTTTCGGATGCGTTATCGCGAAGCTTGCAAAAGCGGGTTGCACTGCCGAGTTATCATCTCATTCGTGACTATCATGCCCATCCTTTGTATATCAAAGCTTTGGCTGAGAAGGTGAAAGACTATTGGCAGCAGCATGGTCAAGGCGATTATTTACTCTGTTCTTACCATGGCATTCCGCAACGTCTCGCGGATCAAGGTGATGTCTATCCGCAACATTGTGAAATGACCACGCAATTATTAGCGCAAGAATTAGGCTTAGAGTCAGAAAAAATTGGAATGAGCTATCAATCGCGCTTTGGTAAAGAAGAATGGCTCAAACCGTATACTAATGAGACATTAGAAAAATTGGCGGCTAAACGCTATGCAAAGTTGGATGTGATTTCACCCGCTTTCTCATGTGATTGTATAGAGACACTAGAAGAAATTGCTATAGAAGGAAAAGAAACTTACCAGCAAGCTGGTGGGCAAGAATATCGCTATATTGAGTGCTTAAATGATTCGGATAAGCATGTTGAGATGATAGCTTCCTTAGTCCTAGGGCAATCAACAACACTGACTGAATAATTCCCAGCTTAATTCTTTCTCATAAAAAATACCGCGCTTAATTAAAGCGCGGTATTTTTATTGGTTTTGTCTATCGCTAAAGAGCTTTTAGCGTTTATTTGATACCTTGATGTTGCTTATCTAAACGGCGCATGAGAGGCAATACCGCTAGTGCAATGAAGGTACAAACCACCGCAGCCATCCCTAGTTTGTTAAATAGGCTGGTATAGATCGGAAGTGTTTCTAGTGGGTCGGTCATACCTTTTGGAATACTGGCAAAGTTTGCAACCACACCACCTAGGTATTGAGATATACCTGATGCCACAAAGTAAGCACCCATCATGAAACCACCCATACGCTCAGGTGCGTAACGTGCGATCATCGCTAAGCCTAGACCACTTACTAGTAGTTCACCAAGTGAGTATGCACCATAGCCAGCAATCATGACCCAAGAGGTCGTTTTACCATTGACCGCAAAGTTACCTGCGAACCCGTAAACAAAGAAACCAATCGCGACAACTGCAAAACCAAGTGCGAATTTAGCGGCAATGGAAAGGTCTTTATTTTTAGAGCCAGCTTTTGAATAAATTAATGCAAGAACAGGGCTAAGCAGCATGATCCAAATTGGGTTTAATGCCTGGAATTGAGCTGGAGACCAAGTCAATAGGTGTGTACCGAAAACGGTGAAGTTTAAGTCAACGTTACGAAGGGCAAACAATGCCAAAGAGGTCGACATTTGTTGATAGAAAATAAAGAAGAATACAGTTTGAATAATCAATACTAAGGCAGCGATAAGGCCGGCACGCTCGTGCTGTTCACTGTTGCGGATTAAATAAGCAAAGATACCTAAAACAACGATACCAGCAACATAAACGAAGATACGAGCAAGTTCTTGGTATTCAAGAATAAGAGCTGAAACCCCAACTGCAATCACTGAGCCGATCAATACTAAGGTAAGTTTACCGGTATCAACTGGGCGAGTATCGGGTTCTGAACCATAATCTTTTAGTGTATTGCGCATAACAAAGTAGTTTGCAAGACCAACCAGTAGACCAACACAACATACAGCGAAAGCGGCGTGCCAACCAAATTGGTTTTGGTATTGTTCATTCACATAATCTTTTACCCATGGAGTCAATAGCATAGAGATGGTTGAGCCCACGTTTACAGCCATGTAGTAAATGGTAAAAGCGCTGTCGATTTTAGAATCATCGCCTTCGTAAATTTTACGAACCAAGTTGCCTGCATTTGGCTTAAACATACCATTACCGACAACAATAACGCCTAGAGCGGTGAATAATACCCAAGTATTTTCAGACGGCAGCGTCATTAGTGCGTAACCAACGGAGAGGATGAAAGCACCCATTACCATGGTACGTTTGGTACCTAAAACTTTATCACCAATCCAACCACCAATAGCGGGTGACACATAGATCAGTGCAGCACAAGCACCCCAAACTAAGTTAGCGCGAGAATCTTCAAAACCTAGGCGTTGAATCATGAAGTAAACGATCAGTGCTTGCATACCGTAGTAGCCAAATCGTTCCCATAACTCAATCAAAGAAACGGTCATAAATGACTTAGTCTTTGATACGGTGACTTGTTGTGTTGTCATGTGATTTTCCATTTAAGTGCTGGTTTGTATTAAGGAATATTCCTTAGTTGAACCATATAATGTTTTGTTTGTGTTATATAAATAGCTTTTTATTGTTGTATGGTCTCTTTGCATTATGCATAAGTTTTTATAATGATAGAGATCACAGAATCTAATGCTGGCAATATATATACAGCTCATAAATGGAAACTACAATGATCTGAGCACATTCTTTTTTACATTTTCTTACTATCTGGTTGTTTTTTGCACTTTGTTGATATGGTTAGGCACTGATAGGTTTTTTTGTATACAATTTGGAGTCCTTAATTAGGCTACAGCTAGTGTGAATCATGAAAGCATCCTGTTAGGATAGATGAAATTTTTTAGGGTAGAAAAAGATGAAGAGTTGGTATTTACTGTATTGCAAACGAGGTGAGCAGAAGAGAGCGAAACAGCATCTGGAAAACCAACAGGTAGAATGTTATTACCCTGAGATTGAAATTGAAAAAATTTTACGAGGTAAACGGCAAAGAGTTGTTGAGCCACTTTTCCCTTCTTATATGTTTGTGGCGTTAGACCACGATAATGGTCCAACATTCACCACCATCCGCTCTACTCGTGGTGTTATGGATTTTGTACGTTTTGGTGGTTTGCCTTATAAAGTCCCTAAAGGTGTGATTGAGCGCTTACAAAATTTCAAACCGGATGAAGAAGGCACCACATTACCTAAGCAGGGTCAGACCGTACAAATTACGTCAGGACAATTTGCCGGTTTTGATGCCGTTTATCATGAGTCAGATGGTGAAAAACGCTCAATACTTCTGATCACTCTTATCAATAAGCAAGTGAAGATCAAAGTGGATAATACCCAAGTAGATTGGTAGCCAAGTAAGCCGTTTTCGAAACCAGCTAATACAACAAAGCCTATTCATATTGAATAGGCTTTGTACTTTTGGTTTATAGTGTCAGCTTAGTGGAAAGCTAAACTTAGTAAGCCGCGTTATGGACCGCTTTGACTGCACGACCTGAAGGATCGGCATTGTTCTTAAATGATTCGTCCCATTCAATCGCTTTAGCAGAGGAACAAGCTACTGATGGCCCACCTGGAACACATTGAGCGGCGGATTCTAGTGGGAACAGTTCAGCAAAAATCTCACGGTAAACATAGCCTTCTTTTGTTGTCGGCGTGTTGTATGGGAATTTAAATGCCGCGGTTTCTAATTGCTGGTCAGTCACTTTCTCTTCAGCTTGCGCTTTAAGTGAATCGATCCAGTTATAGCCTACACCGTCAGAAAACTGTTCTTTTTGACGCCATGCAATGGACTCTGGCAAGTAATGTTCAAAACATTCACGTAAAATGTGTTTCTCAATTTTGCCGTTACCACACATTTTATCTTGTGGGTTTAGGCGCATCGCGACATCGATAAATTCTTTGTCCAAGAACGGAACACGACCTTCTACGCCCCACGCGGCAAGAGACTTGTTAGCACGAGCACAGTCAAACATGTTCAGTGCAAGGAGTTTACGAACCGTCTCTTCATGGAATTCTTTCGCGTTTGGTGCTTTATGGAAGTACAAGTAGCCGCCAAAGATTTCATCAGCACCTTCACCTGAAAGTACCATTTTGATGCCCATCGCTTTGATTTTACGAGCCATCAAGAACATTGGAGTGGAAGCTCGAATCGTGGTCACATCGTAAGTTTCAATGTGATAAATGACATCACGAATCGCATCAAGACCTTCTTGAACAGTGTAAGTCATTTCGTGGTGTACAGTACCTAATTTATCAGCCACTTCACGTGCCGCTTTTAGATCTGGCGCACCTTCAAGGCCAATGGCAAATGAGTGTAACTGAGGCCACCATGCTTGAGATTGCTCGTCATCTTCAATGCGCATCGCAGCAAAGCGTTTGGCTACTGCTGAAGTAATCGAAGAATCTAGTCCGCCAGAAAGTAATACGCCATAAGGTACGTCTGTCATTAACTGGCGTTTTACTGCGTCTTCTAAGGCTTGAGTTAAGTCTTCTTTGCTAGTGCTGTTACCTTGAACAGCAGCATATTCCATCCAATCACGTTGGTAGTAGCGAACCGGTTCTGCATCATCGGAACCGTAGTAGCAACCAGGAGGGAATTCACTGATCGTTTTACAAACCGGCACCAAGGCTTTCATTTCTGACGCGACGTAATAGTTACCATGCTCATCATAACCTTGGTATAGCGGGATAATACCAATATGGTCACGACCAACTAGGTATTTGTCTTTTTCTTCATCATAAAGAACGAAAGCAAAAATACCGTTTAACTCTTCAAGCAAATCTTCACCAAGCTCTTGGTAAAGGGCAAGGATAACTTCACAGTCAGAATCGGTTTGGAAGTTGAATTTGTCAGCATAGCGAGCACGGATTTCTTTATGGTTATAAATTTCACCATTCACTGCGAGGATGTGTTTTTTGTCTTCGCTGTATAGCGGTTGTGCACCACTATTTAAGCCAACGATGGACAAGCGCTCATGAGCAAGAATTGCATTATCAGAAGCATAAATACCTGACCAGTCAGGACCACGGTGACGAAGTTTTTTTGACATTTCTAATGCGAGAGGGCGAAGTGGCGCCGGATCTGATTTAATGTCTAAAATACCAAAAATTGAACACATACTCTTATCCTTAAAAAATCCGTTTTCGTTTTTATCTGTTAGGTTCAATTTGCCATTATCAATAAAAAAAGCAACCGTTCATTATTAAAAAAATGACAAAAGCTCATAACGATTAAAAATAATTCACCAAAATGTGGTTTTTGATGAATTTTTTATTGTTTGAGCTGTTTTTTGCTCGATTTTCATTTTCTTTAGCGTAACAAATTGTCTATTAAGAAATATAGAGTCCTCTATTACGCAAAAAAGAAAGGGCTAGCTAGGATTCAGTCAGATCCTTGGATTTATCCCAGTCACCTATTTGCATCACTTTAAATTGTGGATTTAATTTGTCACAGACGTGGCGAGCAAAACCAGCACCGGCTTCGTTGTAAATATTAAAAGCAGCGTCGACACCCGATTCGATCATCTCTGTTACTTGGTCTGGATACTCTGCAATCGCAGCGATTTGACCTTGGTAATCTCGCGCTCTTAATTGCTCTAAGGCGAACTGATTACCCTTATGGTGCGGCATGGCCAAAAGCACTAATTTAACGTTGGCGATATCTAATATACGCTCCCAAAAATCTGAGTCGGTCGCATCACCGTGAATCACATTACGTCCACTGCTTCTATGAGTGCCAACGACATCGGCGCGAGTTTCAATACCTAGACTGATTTTGCCGTAGCGGGTACGTATTTCGTCATAAGCCCCCGTACCAATTCGTCCCATGCCTAAAATTAAGACTTGAGCGTTTCCTGGGTTGATGCGCTTATCTTTTAAATGCAGTTGTTCATCTGCTTGTTCACGTAACCAATTCGACGTATAGCGGTAAATTTTATTGCTCATGTTGTTTATCGGTGCGGCAATAATAAATGACAATGAGACTGCGATGGCAATCGCTACCATCATTTCACCAGGTAACCAGCCCATTTTAAAAGCGATGCCAGATACAATTAGGCCAAACTCGCTGTAGTTCAACAAGGTGAGTGAAGCCAGCAAAGACGTTCGCACACGGAATTTAAATAGGTTAATGACGATAAAGTACAATACACCTTTAATCGGAAGCAGCAGCATTAACAACAACGCTAAAATGAAACCGTCAACCGTTGGGGTGTTAGATAAACCAATGCTGAGGAAGAAGCAGACTAAGAATAGCTCTTTGATATTAAACAGTGACTTAGATAACTCAGACGCTTTGTAGTGACCCGCTAGTAGCATACCAACGACCAATGCACCTAAATCTGCCTTCATCCCAACCAGCTTAAAGATACCCGCACCCACGACGAGCGCCATGAAAAACCCGTATGACACCAGCATTTCGCCATGTCCACATTTATCTAATACTTTATAGAAGAGGGGGCGGATAAAAGGCAGTGCGAATAATGCTATCGCATACCATTCTGGGATTTTTCCTGTTGAAATGGTGAGAAATAACACTGCGAAAATATCTTGCATGACCAGAATGCCAATCGAAATCATGGCAAAAGTCGAGTTCATGTTGCCTTTTTCTTCCAGGCTCTTGATGGCAAAAACCGTGCTTGAGAAGGATAAAACAAAGGCCAACAGTAATAACTGAGAATGATCAATGTTGGCAAATAGAGTGATGCCAAGAAATTTAAACGCAAGTAGTGCTAATGCAAAAAAGAGTGTGGAGAGAATATTATGCAACGTAGCACTGGCCCAAATTTCTTTCGCCATTAACGTTTTTATATCGAGTTTCAGACCAATACTAAACAGCAGTAAGATAACGCCTACATCCGATAATCCTGAGATCAATTCTGTGGTTTGAAAGCCAGCGTATTGCAGACCAAAACCTGCGACAAGAAAACCGACTAAAGGTGGAAGTTTCAGGTTGAGAGCGATAAATCCGGACAGAAAGGCCGCAATAATAAACAAAATATCCATTAAATCTATATTCCTAAAAACAAAAACGGGCATATCGGAGGATATACCCGTATAAATTATATACTTATTTCAATTGGAGCCGAAGTGTTAAATTCCTTTCTATTCTTCCAGTAGTTTCTGCAGCAAAACCCCATTGAGCATTGCACGTTTTATCATGGCAAACGCACCGATAGTCGGTTGCAAGTATAGTTGAGACTCAACAATAGGTAAGTTCTTATGGAATGTGGTCAGTGAGTGATTTTCAATATTACGTTGAATTGCTTGGAAAATGATGTCTTTTGATTTCACTAATTCCCCTGCAATAATGATTTTTTGCGGGTTGAATAAGTTGACTGTCATGGCAATTGCTTTACCAAGGTAGTGACCAACACGGGTAAGTGCCTGTACGGCAAGTTCATCACCTTGGTTGGCATGGTCGCAAATGTTAGCCATAGTTAATGTGTCTAACTTAGCCAAACTTGACGGATAGCCTTGCTCTAAACGTGACTCAACATGTGCAATAATAGCGGGGTTAGATGCAATCGTCTCTAAACACCCGAAATTACCACATTGGCAGCGATCACCAAGCGGTTCTATTTGAATATGACCAATTTCACCAACGTTACGGTTAGAACCAAGAAAAACTTGCCCGTTCACAATAATACCCGCACCAGTACCGCGATAAACACTGACTAAAATGGAATCCTGGCTATCTTTACTGGCACCAAAATAATGTTCTGCTAATGCTAGACCTCTGATATCGTTGCCAACAAATGTTTCTACCTCGAAAGTGTCACTTAATAATTTCCCTAAAGAAAGGTTATCAATTTCAGTATTCGGCATGTATTCCACCACGCCGGTTTCAGGGTTAACTAAGCCGGGCAGGGTAACGCCAATGGCGATTAATTGATCAAGGATATCAGTGTTCTGACGAATAAAGGCTTGGGTGTGTAAAACCAGGCCATCAAGCAAATCTTGTTGTTTATCGTATTTGAACGGAGAGTGTTGCTTGGCGAGTTCAAAACCACTTAAGTCATAGATACTGAGCTGAATATAGTCACGGCCAAGACGAATAGCGATTGAGTGGAATGGTGCGGTTTCTGTAGTTAAAGAAATTGCGCGTCGTCCTCCCGTAGAGGCTTGCTGCGCAACTTCTTTGATTAACCCGCGTTCTAAAAGTTGACGCGTAATTTTTGTGACACTGGCGGGAGCTAATTGGCTGACATCGGCAACTTGTATTCGAGAAATAGGGCCTTGTTGGTCTATTAATCGATATACAGCCGCACTATTAAGCTGTTTAACTAAGTCTACATTACCAATTTGTCCGCCATTCATTCTATGTCTGCTCGTATTGTCCGTTAACAACCGTCGCTTTGACTTTGAAGTCACGATCAAACACGGTCAGGTTTGCTACCGTTCCTGGTTTGATCTGGCCAAGTTTATTATCCACTCCAATTGCTCGAGCCGGGTAAAGAGTAGCCATACGAAGTGCTTCGTCTAAAGCGATTCCTACATGTTCAACTGTATTTTGTACTGCTTCAATCATGGTTAAAGCTGAACCACCAAGTGTGCCATTTTCATCTACACACTTTCCATCTCGGTAATATACTTTCTTACCAACAAAAATAAAGTGATCCATGTCAGCGCCTGCTGGAGCTGTGGCATCCGTCACTAATACTAACTTATCGCCTTTTACTTTGTGTGCAATTCGGATGTTTGCATAGTCTACATGGAAACCATCAGCGATGATGCCAGCATAAACTTCTGGTGTGTCATAAATTGCACCAACAACACCTGGTTCACGACCAACCATAGGTGTCATCGCGTTAAAAAGGTGAGTGGCAAATGTGATTCCATTTGCAAAGCTTTCGCGAGCTTCTTTGTACGTGGCATTAGTGTGTCCAATTGAAACCACAATACCCGCATCGCGCAAGTGTCGAATGTGTGACGGTGAGTTTTGTTCAGGAGCCAGCGTCACTTTAGCAATAACATCATGGTTATCGCAAATGGTTTGGATCATTTCATCGTCAGATTTACGAATAAAATCAGGACGATGAATACCTTTCTTCAAAACGTTCAGATAAGGACCTTCTAGGTGCAAACCAAGCGATTGATTTTGATAGCGCTGGTGGTAGTCACGAGCGGCAGCAATCGCATGTTGCATATCTTCGTTTGAAGACGTGATTAAGGTCGGTAAGAAACTGGTACAACCCGACTTTAAGTTGGCGTTATGCATAATTTGCATAGCCTCTGCGGTAATGTCGTCATTAAGCATGACACCACCACAGCCGTTGAGTTGTAAGTCAATAAAGCCAGGGCTTAAGTTAGCCCCTTGAAGATCAATTTTTTCAATCTCGGGGCTCAGTTCTTCTTGCAAAACAACTGATTGAATTTGGTCATTATCAACAACAACCGCGTGCCCTGTAAGTACGTCATGACCGGTATAGATTTTTGCATTAATCAGAGCATACATATGCGTCGTACCTTATTTCAGATTCTTAATGTTTTCAGCTTCAAGCTCTTTAAAGTATTTAACGGTTTTTACTTTAAGTTCTTGAGTTGACGGTTCATCACAGACAATGACAGATTTAGCGTGAAGTTGGAGAGCTGATACCGTCCATAAATGATTTACTGAACCTTCAACCGCCGCTTGAAGTGCCAGCGCTTTGTTGTGGCCAGTGATCAAAATCATCACTTCTTCGGAATCCAGCAATGTGCCTACACCGATAGTTAAAGAGTATTTTGGAACTTGATTAATATCACCACCAAAGAAACGTGAATTTGCAATTCTGGTGTCTTCCGTCAATGTTTTAATACGAGTGCGTGATGATAATGAGGAAGCTGGTTCATTGAAAGCAATATGTCCATCATTGCCCACACCACCCATGAATAAGTTAATGCGGCCGTATGATTTGATTTTATCTTCATAACGTTTGCACTCAGCTTCATGGTCATCAGTATTACCATTGAGTAAGTTAATGTTTTTCTCTTGAATATCAACGTGATTGAAGAAGTTCTCGTACATAAATGAACGATATGATTCAGGGTGATCGGCCGCTAAGCCAACGTATTCATCCATGTTGAAAGTAACAACATGCTTGAAGCTAACTTCACCTTCTTTATGTAGCTTAATTAACTGCTTATAGGTGTTCAGAGGTGTTCCGCCAGTCGGCAATCCAAGAACAAAAGGACGGTCTTCTGTTGGTTTGAACTTGTTGATTTTATTAATAATGTGACGAGCTGACCATAAGCCAACTTCATTTGCGTTTTCTAGTGGAATGAGTCTCACAGTACACCTCTACAGAGCATAAACTTAATTAAGGAACAAAATAGTCATTTCATTATTTTGCATGATAAAATAAGTTTTGAAAACTATCTAGTATAAATAAGATAAATCGTTCACAAGAATTGCGCAAACATGCAAATAACTCTTGATAAAGATCACAAATAACAGGCTTTTAATTTGCGGACTAAAATTAATTACATAGACTGTCGTTGTACTAAATTTTTTCAGAAAAATAAGTTGTGTGCTTTTACCAAATCCTATAGGGGGGAATTACGGTGAATATACTTGGATACGCGCAAAGACTAGGTAAAGCGTTAATGCTACCTATCGCGACATTACCTGTTGCGGCGCTTTTATTACGTTTGGGTCAACCTGACCTGTTAGATATCGCCTTTATGGCGTCGGCTGGTAATGCGATTTTTAGTCAATTACCGTTATTGTTTGGTTTAGGTATTGCAATCGGTCTGTCGAAAGATGGTGCGGGTGCGGCAGGTCTTGCGGGTGCGGTAGCGTACTTTGTTCTGACTGCAACGGCGCAACAAATTAATGCTGATGTGAATATGTCATTCTTCGGCGGTATCTTCGCAGGTATCATTGCGGGTCACTGTTATAACGCTTTCCATGCGACTCGTTTGCCTGAATGGTTGGCTTTCTTCTCTGGTCGTCGTTTAGTGCCAATCATGGCTGGTCTTGTTGCGCTAGTTGCCGGTGCGGTGTTCGGTGTTGTTTGGCCAATGGTTCAACATGGTCTTGATGCGCTTGCTCACGGTATTTCAACCTCTGGTGCGATTGGACAATTTATTTACGGTACATTAAACCGTGCGCTAATTCCTGTTGGCCTTCATCATGTTCTTAACTCTTACTTCTGGTTCGGCATGGGTTCATGTCAAGAAGTGATGGTGACAGCAACGGGTGCATTCTCTAATATCCACCAACTTTGTGTTGACCCAGCGATTGCTAAAACACTCGTTGTTGGTCAAGAGCACACGTTTACTTTCAATAATGCAGTGACTCCTGAAATCACAGCGGTTGTTGATAGTGTGAAAGAAACTATCAAAACTGGTGATTTGAACCGTTACTTCGGTGGTGACAAATCTGCAGGCGTATTCATGAATGGCTTCTTCCCAATCATGATGTTCGGTCTACCTGGTGGCGCATTAGCCATGTACTTAGCAGCGCCTGCTGAGCGTCGTGGTCAAGTTGCTGGTGCTTTATTCTCTGTAGCATTCTGTTCATTCCTAACGGGGATCACAGAGCCGCTAGAGTTCATGTTTATGTTCCTAGCTCCTGGACTATACGCAGTACACGCTGTACTAACTGGCTTGTCTCTTGTTGTGGCTAACATGTTCGGTACACTGCATGGTTTCGGCTTCTCTGCTGGTCTGATTGACTTCGTGTTGAACTGGGGTCTTGCAACTAAGCCTGTTACCTTGCTTATCATTGGTCTATGTTTCGGTGTTGCTTACTTCTTCATCTTTAGCTTCCTAATCCGTGCTTTCAACATGAAAACACCGGGTCGCGAAGAAGAAGAGACAGTCGCGGCTGATAAATCTCAGAAAGGTTCTGGTGCGGTAGCACGTCAATACCTAAAAGCGTTAGGTGGCCATGCGAATGTAACGACTATTGATGCTTGTATTACTCGCCTACGTTTAACTCTGAAAGACCGTTCAATTGTTGATGAAACGGTACTGAAAAAGTTAGGTGCTAAAGGTGTTGTAAAACTGGGTGAAAATAACCTTCAAGTTATCCTTGGCCCATTGGCTGAAATCGTTGCTGGTGAGATGAAAGAAATCCCAGCATCAGATGACTTATCGGATGTGGTATTGCCATAATTAAGTCGATAATTTGATACTAAAGGCTCCCATTGCGGAGCCTTTTTTTATGCTAAATCATCCAACAAGCGGCTTTTTGTACATTTGATAAAGAAAATAGCAGTTCTAAGTTGTGTAAAGGACTAGAATTGTGGATCATTAGCCCTAATTATAAAAAGACTCTTATTTTTACTGAGGTACTATCGATGAGTGAAGCTGAGGCTCGACCATCCAACTTTATCCGCCAAATTATTGACAAGGATCTAGCGGATGGCAAACACACTGGGATTCATACTCGTTTCCCGCCTGAACCGAATGGTTATCTGCATATTGGCCATGCGAAATCTATCTGCTTAAACTTCGGTTTGGCACAAGATTACCAGGGAAAGTGTAACCTTCGCTTTGATGATACTAACCCTGCGAAAGAAGACATCGAGTACGTTGAATCGATTAAAGCTGATGTGAATTGGTTAGGTTTCCAATGGGATGGCGATATTTGCTATTCATCTAATTACTTTGATGCATTATATGGTTATGCGGTTGAGCTCATTGAAAAGGGCTTAGCTTATGTTGACGAATTGTCCCCAGATGAAATTCGTGAATACCGTGGCACACTGAAAGAGCCGGGTAAAAATAGCCCTTATCGCGATCGTAGTGTTGAAGAAAACTTAGCATTATTTGAGAAAATGCGTAATGGTGAGTTCGAAGAGGGTAAAGCCTGTCTTCGTGCCAAGATTGATATGGCATCGTCGTTCATTGTTATGCGTGATCCAGTCCTTTACCGCGTGCGTTTTATTGAGCATCATCAAACGGGTGATAAGTGGTGCATTTATCCAATGTACGACTTCACGCATTGTATTTCTGATGCGCTAGAAGGCATTACTCATTCATTATGTACGCTTGAATTCCAAGATAACCGCCGTCTATATGATTGGGTTTTGGAAAATATCACGATTGATTGTCAGCCGCATCAGTATGAGTTTAGCCGCTTAAACCTTGAATACACAGTGATGTCTAAGCGTAAGTTGAACCAGTTGGTAACTGAAAAGTTAGTAAATGGTTGGGATGATCCACGTATGCCTACCATTTCTGGTTTACGTCGTCGTGGTTTTACTCCGAATTCTATCCGTGAGTTTTGTTCACGTATTGGTGTGACAAAGCAAGACAACATGATTGAGTTCAGCTCTTTAGAAGCCTGTATTCGTGAAGATCTCAATGAAAATGCAGCGCGTGCGATGGCGGTGCTCGATCCGGTTAAAGTAGTGATTGAAAACTTTGATGGGGAAGAGACACTAACGATTGCTAATCATCCAAACAAACCAGAAATGGGCTCACGTGAAGTGCCGTTCACAAAAGAAGTTTGGATCGAAGCAGATGACTTCCGTGAAGAAGCAAACAAAAAATACAAGCGTTTAGTGCTAGGTAAAGAAGTACGTTTGCGTGGTGCTTATGTGATTCAAGCAAACCGCATTGAAAAAGACAGCGATGGCAATGTGACAACTATTTACTGTACTTATGATCCTGAAACATTAGGGAAAAACCCTGCTGATGGACGTAAAGTAAAAGGTGTGATTCATTGGGTATCAGCATCTAAAGGTGTGGAAGCCGATGTGCGTCTATATGATCGCTTGTTTACTGTACCAAACCCAGCGGCTGCGGATGACTTTGCTGCAACCATCAACCCAGATTCACTTATTGTGAAGAAGGCGTATGTAGAGCCTAGTCTTGCTAACGCGGAAGCAGGTGTCGGTTTCCAATTTGAACGTACGGGTTATTTCTGTCTTGATTCAAAAGATTCCACACCAGAACATTTAGTGTTTAACCGTACGGTTGGTCTACGTGATACTTGGGCTAAAATAGACAACCAAGATTAGTCTCGGTTAGCTTGAGTCATTGTTAGCATCCATAGATGAATTATTGGGTTCAATAAGTCGGTATGGATGTTAAGCAAGGTACAGATATAAAAAAACGCACTCAATATCGAGTGCGTTTTTTTAGTTAGGCTCGTGGAGCTAAATCTAAATAGATTATTGAGTTTTGTGCGGATTTTTGTCTGTTTTGCAGTTACCATCAGCACAGCGGCCATACAAGTACAGGCTGTGGTTTGTTAGTTTGACGTTGTATTTCGCTGCAATTTCTTTCTGACGCTCTTCAATTAGGTCATCAGAAAACTCAATCACTTCACCGCAATCTAGGCAAACCAAATGGTCGTGATGGTGTTGGGTTGACAGTTCAAAAACTGACTTTCCACCTTCAAAGTGGTGACGGGTGACGATACCTGCATCATCGAATTGGTTTAAAACACGGTAAACGGTTGCAAGACCAATTTCTTCACCAAGATCGATCAGTTTTTTGTATAGATCCTCTGCACTGATATGTTGGCAGTCTGGTTGTTGCAATACCTCTAAAATCTTTAGACGAGGTAAGGTGACTTTTAGGCCTGCTTCCTTTAGAGCTTGGTTGTTATCTGGCATTGTACTTTCCTGTGAGATTCTGCGTTTTACAGAAGACATGAATTACATCAGTAAATATGACTCGACTTATGATTAACTCAAACGACCAAGTTCACTGCGTTTCATTAAATGTTGTCTAATTGTATATGAAATGACTATAGCATTAGACTAAGGATAACAAAATACCTCACTAAGGAGGTATCTTCATATGTCACAAATTTTTGATTAATCGGCTAATTCTGCCAGACACATTTCATCATAAATTTGTTTTGACCATGTTTTGACGCGTTCTTCTGTCAATTCTGGCTGGCGGTCTTCATCAATACATAAGCCAATGAAGTTGTCGTCATCGACTAAGGCTTTTGACGCTTCAAATTCATAACCTTCTGTTGGCCAGTAACCGATGATGGTTCCTCCTTTGGCTTCTACGATATCACGAATAGTGCCCATCGCATCACAGAAGTATTCTGCGTAATCTTCTTGGTCACCACAGCCGAAAATAGCAACAAGTTTGGTTGAGAAATCGATAGCTTCTAATTCTGGGAAGAAGTCGTCCCAATCACATTGTGATTCACCGTAGTACCAAGTCGGGATACCGAGTAGTAATAGGTCAAAGTTATCAATATCTTCTTTGCTGCTTTTTGCAATGTCTTGCACATGTACCAGTTGCTTGCCGAGTTCTTTTTGAATCATTTTAGCAACGGCTTCAGTGTTACCTGTGTCACTACCAAAGAAGAGTCCTACACTTGCCATAGAAATTTTACCTATTTATCTATTTATTACCGAACTTATCAATATTGACGGTTTCGGTATCAATCTAATTAAACACGACGATGTTAACGCACGTTACCCTAAACCGGTGCCTTCCCAACTGACTTGAATTAAGCCCTTTGCGATAAAACCTGCGCAACCTAAAAATAAAACAAGCCATACAATGCGACGACCAAATACAGGAACATTACCTTGTTTTAAAACATCTTTAATGGCCAAGCCAATCAGCAAAAATAGCGATGCAAAAAACAGATCTAAGCCTAGAGATTCAATGGTATTGATATGTTCGTAAAGCATAGGTTTGTGCGCCATTGTTTTTTTATGGGTGAACTATAGCATCAATCGAGTTGAAAGTTAATGCGAAGTCCGTGTTCAGCTTGTGTTAAATGTGAATTATTTCGACAGAAATCGATGAATAGACCGCAGTACTTCTTGTGGTTTTTCTGCATGCAACCAATGGCCGGTATTGGCAATGATATGTGCTTTGCTGTTTGGAAATTGTTGAATGATTTCAGCTTGATGGCTCGCCATTAAATAATCGGATTCTGCACCTTTTAAAAATAATGTTTCGCCATGATAGGGAGCGATTGACTGCCAATCTTGGATGTTGTGGTAGTTGGCTATGATGTCATCTACGTTGAAAAGCCACTGCATATAGCCATCTTTTGAAACCAACGATTTTGCAAGAAACTGGCGTACACCTTCTATTTCCACATGTTGCGCCAGGCAGGCAAGTGCATCTTTACGCGTGGCTGGCTTTTGTTCTATCACGCTTCTTAGCCCAGCAAACACATTGTCATGCCTTCTTTGAGTGTAAGCAACAGGCGCCATGTCTAATACAATCAGCTGGGAAATTTTATCTGGAGCGATGCCTGCCAGAGACATGGCAGCTTTGCCGCCCATAGAGTGTCCAATCACTACCGTTGAGGAAATATTCAACGCATCTAATAATTGGTTTAAATCTTCAGCCATTGCAGTGTAGTTCATTGTCTCACTGTGAAAAGAAAGACCATGATTACGTAAATCGACACTAATGACTGTGTGATCTTCTACTAGGTCACGAGCGAGTAATCCTAGATTACTTAAGCTGCCGAACAACCCATGTATTAACACAATACATGGGCCATGTCCTTGAATAGTATGATGAAGGAGTGGTTGAGCGTTCATATTAAGCCTATAACTGAATTCAATGATGTCATCATAATACAGTCGTGGTAGAAAAGTAATGAGGGCTTACAGTTGTTCATAATTAAACCGTCATTATAGGTTATTGCAGTAGAGATAGTAGAAATGGCTTATGGATTTGTATACCTAGAATATTTGGAGTGAAAATGGTGTTCGCTGTTTTAATAACCACACAATCTGATATTCAGTGATCAAACCGATCTTTTTTGTGAATAACAAACCGTAATTAACATAGAGAATCTGCTCAGTTATAGGTATAATCTGGCCAGTTTTAAACAGATTGAGATTGTGAAAAGCCAATGAAAACCATTGAAGTAGATGAAGAACTTTACCGTTATATCGCGAGCCAAACCCAGCATATTGGTGAAAGTGCCTCGGATATTTTGCGTCGACTTTTAATCGGTGGGCAGCAAGGATCACAAGAAACCGTTAAAGTTGCACAGCCTGTAGTTGCGGAAACTCCGGCACAACCTGCAAAGCAAGAAAAAGCAGATGGCGTGAAAGTGATGCGTACTTTGCTGATTTCTGATGAGTTTGCAGAAAAAGAGAAAGCCATTGATCGCTTTATGCTGATTTTATCTTCTTTGTACCATATCAATGAGGCTGACTTTGCCGAAGCGGCGAAAGTAAAAGGCCGTACTCGTGTGTATTTTGCGGATAATGAAGAAACCCTATTGGCGAGTGGTAAAACGACCAAACCTCGTTCTATTCCGAATACGCCGTTTTGGGTTATCACCAATAACAACACCAACCGTAAACGCCAAATGGTGCAACAGCTGATGACTCAAATGGGCTTCCAAGCCGAGCTGATTGATAAAGTGTGTAATGCCATCTAACGTATTAAGATAACACTGATTGGATAAGAGCCTCATGATATTGGATAACCATTTATTATGAGGCTTTTTTAATTTTAGATTATTGCAAGGACCATCTTATGCCTATTCATCCACGAGCGGGTACTAAAACCTTACCGGAAGATCTCATTAATATTCCTGCTTTAGTAAGCGATTACTTTTTTATTCAACCGGATGCGACTAACAGTGCCCATAAAGTGCAATTTGGTACTTCTGGTCACCGAGGTTGTTCCAGTAAAGCCACATTTAATGAAAATCATATTCTCGCGATTGCTCAAGCGGTGGTGGACGAACGAACCACGACTGGTTTAACCGGGCCGATGTTTGTAGGTAAAGATACTCACGCATTGTCTGAGCCAGCTTGCCGTTCTGTAGTTGAAGTGTTAGTGGCCAATGGCATTGAAGTGATTGTGCAAGAAAACAATGGCTTCACACCAACACCGGGCATTTCGCATGCCATTTTGACTTATAACAAAACGCATCAGGATAAAGCCGATGGTATCGTGATCACACCTTCGCATAATCCACCTCAAGATGGCGGTATTAAATACAACCCAAGCCATGGTGGTCCCGCGGAAGGTGAGATTACTCAGCGCATTGAAGACAAAGCCAATCAATACATTGCGGCCAATCTTGCTGGCGTAAAACGTACGCAAGATACTTCAGTGGTGAAAACAGTGGATTTAGTCCAACCGTATGTTGATGATCTGGTCAATGTTATTGATATGCAAGCGATTCAAAAAGCGACGTTAAAAATTGGTATCGATCCGCTTGGTGGTGCAGGTATTGAATATTGGCGCCGTATTGCCAAAACTTATCAGCTTGATATGACTTTGGTCAGTGAGACCGTTGATCCTTCATTCCAGTTTATGACTTTAGATAAAGATGGTGTGATCCGTATGGATTGCTCATCGCCATACGCGATGGCAAGTCTATTATCTTTGAAAGATGATTATGATTTGGCTTTTGGTAACGACCCGGATTACGACCGACACGGTATAGTGACACCACAAGGCTTGATGGATCCAAACCACTACCTTGCGGTCTGTATTGATTACTTGTTCCGTCACCGCAATGAATGGAAACCGGACGTACAAGTGGGGAAAACATTGGTATCTAGCGCGATCATTGACCGTGTGGTTGCCGATTTAGGCCGTGAACTGTGTGAAGTGCCGGTTGGCTTTAAGTGGTTTGTTGATGGGTTGTACGAAGGCCGTTTTGGTTTTGGTGGCGAAGAAAGTGCCGGTGCGTCTTTCTTACGTAAAGATGGTACCCCTTGGTCAACGGATAAAGATGGCATTATTTTATGCTTGTTAGCAGCAGAAATTACTGCGGTAACAGGCATGAACCCACAGCAGTACTACGATAAGTTAGCGGCGAGACATGGTGCTTCTGCTTACAATCGTATCCAAGCTGTGGCGAATACTGAACAGAAAAATATATTAAAAAATATGTCGGCAGAAATGGTGAGTGCTGATGAGTTAGCAGGTGAAAAAATCACAGCTCGTTTGACGCACGCGCAAGGCAACGGAGGGGCAATCGGTGGCCTGAAAGTGACCACTGAAAATGGCTGGTTTGCTGCTCGTCCATCTGGCACTGAGGATATTTACAAGATTTATTGTGAGAGTTTTAAAGGTGAAGCGCACCTCAAACAAATTGAGCAGGAAGCACAAGAGATCGTAAATCAAGTATTTGCCAACGCCGGATTATAAAGTCTACCTAACCTGAACTCGGGATAAGGAAGTCTATTAAAACGAAATGAAACGAGAGCCTTAGTGTTCTCGTTTTTTATTGCGCTTTTTATTGTGCTACGTTTTTAGGCAGTGCTTAGGCCAGTGATTGGGCAAGATAAACCAGAAACGCCCATCTTCTGCTTGGCAATGGACAAATTCATCTTCAAGTTCATCTAATAATAGAGAGTCACTTTCTTTTCCTGTTAACCATTGGCCCTTTTTGAGCGCATAGAGTGGCTGTTGAATCTGTGACACTTCATCGAAAAAACACCAATAACCATTAATTTGGCTAGTGTTTATTTCATATTCTAAGCAATGAGTTGGAATGGTTTCATCACGGAAAGGATTAACGTATAAGCGCCCTTGCATTAACAACTTAGGTTCAATGTGCTCAAGGGTAGGATAAAGGTGTTTAAAACATGAGTGCTGTGACATCGTCAGCTGATGATTGAGCATGTGTGACAGTTTTAAATCCAAACGATCTCGGCTGTTCGGTCCGTACCAATACCCGTTAAATAAGATATAAAACTTGATCGCCACTTCCCAATGTTCTGCACTATCAGAGACTTGATTCAATAACACAAAATCAAGCGCACCAATGGTTCTACCTTGATCATTTAACTGAATTTCTTCTGCCAAAATTTGGTAGTGAGGATGGCCAGCAAAAAGCTGATGACATAAGTGCTGATACCAAAAGCCAAGTCGTGAATTACCTGAGTACTCAATCGGAAGCGGTGTAATATCCGGTGAAAATGGATTGTCAGCCAGTCGGTGTTGATTGGGTGTGAATAGCGGTGGGGTAACCGTCATCCAATCACTTATCTTGTTAAATAAATTATCACGCTGCTCAGCAGATATATGGTATTTCATAGCGAAAAATGTATGTTCCTTACTTTAAAGGTTGAAACCTTGCTGCCATCCGTTGATCATTGTTGTATCACTATCAGAGATTAATCAAAAGGTCGGTCATGAATAACCTGAAATTAGAGACATTACTGAATCAAACTTTATCACCTCAATTGGTAAAAGACTATTGTCCTAATGGGCTGCAAGTAGAAGGCAAGCAAGAGGTGAAAAAAATCATCACAGGTGTCACCGCTTCTCAAGCGCTTATTGAAGCGGCGATTGCTGCCGATGCAGATGCGATATTGGTCCATCATGGTTATTTTTGGAAAGGTGAAGCCGAGCCATTGGTTGGAATGAAAGGTAAGCGTATTCGAAGCCTGATCCAAAATGACATCAATCTTTATGCCTACCATTTGCCGCTCGATATTCATCCTACTCTTGGCAACAACGCGCAACTAGCCCAACTATTATGCATCGATACGCAAGGTGGTTTAGAAGGGCACCCTCAATCTGTTGCCATGTTTGGCGAGTTTAAAACCGCGCTATCAGGTAAGCAATTAGCGGAGCGTATTGAAAATGTGTTGCAACGCAAGCCATTACATATTCATCCTGATGTTGAAGATAAGATGATTAAAACTATCGGTTGGTGTACTGGCGGAGGACAAGACTATATTGAATTGGCGGCGAGATCTGGTTTGGATGCGTTTATTTCTGGGGAAATTTCAGAGCGAACCACTTACAGTGCACGCGAAATGGGAATCCATTATTATTCAGCTGGCCATCATGCAACTGAGCGTTATGGGGTTAAAGCATTGGGTGAATGGCTAGCACAAGAGCATGGCTTTGATGTTGAATTTATCGATATCGATAATCCGGTCTAGTGCAGGTTCATCCTCGAGAAACGAGAAACGAGAAACGAAAAAGCGAGCCATTGTCGGCTCGCTTTGTTGTATTGGTTTAGCTAAAACTCTTATTCACGTTCTTGAAGCGGTGTGAAATCACGGCTTAGCTTACCAGTGTAAAGTTGGCGTGGACGACCGATACGATTGTTCGGATCATCGTGCATCTCATTCCAATGGGCAATCCAGCCAATGGTACGTGAAATCGCGAAGATTACCGTAAACATAGATACTGGAATACCAATTGCTTTCAAGATGATGCCTGAGTAGAAATCGACGTTCGGGTACAGTTTCTTCTCAACAAAATAAGGGTCAGAAAGCGCAATACGCTCTAATTCCATAGCGACATCAAGCAGTGGATCTTGAATGTTGAGTTCAGAAAGTACTTCGTGGCAAGAATCACGCATAACTTTCGCACGAGGGTCGAAGTTTTTGTATACACGGTGACCAAAGCCCATTAAACGGAATGGATCTTCTTTGTCTTTCGCACGCTCAATGTATTCAGGAATATTTTCAACGCTGCCAATTTCTTCTAGCATTTTCAAACAAGCTTCGTTCGCACCGCCGTGCGCAGGGCCCCAAAGAGAAGCAATACCTGCAGCGATACACGCGAATGGGTTTGCACCAGAAGAACCAGCCAAACGAACCGTTGACGTTGACGCGTTTTGCTCGTGGTCAGCATGTAAGGTAAAGATTTTATCCATTGCACGAGCCACAACAGGGTTAACCACGTATTCTTCACATGGATTAGCAAACATCATGTGTAGGAAGTTGCTCGCGTAATCTAGTTCGTTACGAGGGTAGATAAATGGTTGACCAATCGAATATTTGTAACACATCGCAGCCAACGTTGGCATTTTAGATAGCAAACGGAACGCTGTAATTTCGCGGTGTGTTGAATTGTTTATGTCGAGTGAATCGTGGTAAAACGCAGCTAATGCGCCAACCACACCACACATTACCGCCATTGGGTGCGCATCACGACGGAACCCATGGAAGAAACTTGCAATTTGCTCGTGCACCATGGTGTGGTCAGAAACGATTTTTTTGAATTTTTTATATTCTTCGCGAGTCGGTGCTTCACCGTAGAGTAGGATATAACAAACTTCTAAATAATCTGCGTTATTAGCAAGTTGATCAATTGGGAAACCACGATGTAGCAAGATACCTTTGCCGCCATCGATGTAAGTGATTTGGGATTCGCAAGACGCTGTAGCAAGAAAACCTGGGTCAAATGTAAAATAACCACTTGCACCTAATTTGCGAACATCCAACACATCTGGGCCATCTGTGCCACTAAGAATAGGGAGCTCAATAGGTGCTTGACCCTCAATATGAAGGGTCGCTTTCTTATCCGCCATGACATTCTCCTTTGTTAATTATTTATCCGTCCAGGATATTTTGTGTATGGTTTTTGTACTCAGAATGGCTAGTAAAGTCAATTGTTCTACTCGGTTCTGTGGGGTAGTTTGAATTTTTTACATGGAAAAAGTTAAAAATATGTTCTATGTAGCATATTTTGTTACATGAATTGAATTTGAAACTTCACGGTCGTATAGTGCAAGAGAAAATTTTGGTTAACGCCTTATTTTATCAGGGGTTTAGGAAGCTACTCTAGGTGAAGACGACGTTTAATTAGCAAAAAATTCATATATAAACTGGGTGTTATGGACTGAAGTTGTTAGTTAAATCGTTACAGGTTGTTTAATCAATTTATGTCAATAACTATAAATGCTCCCAATGGAGCTGAGTGAGCACACCCGTGAAAGAAAGAAAGTCCAGACCGGTCAATTTAGACCTACAAACGATACATTTTCCGATTTCCGCAATCGCATCCATTGTGCACCGTATCTCTGGTGTCATTATGTTTGTTTCTGTTGGTATCTTATTATGGCTTCTTGCCACTTCTCTAGCATCTCCAACCGGCTTTTCACAAGCATCAAGCTTTATTGATAGCTTTATTGTGAAATTCATTTTATGGGGCATTTTGACCGCGCTTGCTTACCACATTTGTGGTGGTATCCGCCATTTGCTAATGGATATGAAATATTTTGAAGAGAAAGAAAGCGGCGCATTAAGTGCAAAAGCTGTTTTCGTGGTTACAGCTGTATTATCGGTATTAGCAGGAGTTCTTGTATGGTAAAGCACATTTCTTCATTCGGACGTAATGGAGTACATGATTACCTCCTCATCCGAGCGACAGGCATCATTATGGCGTTATACACCATTTATATGGTGGGCTATTTGGCTTGTGCGTCAGAGATCAACTACCTAGCTTGGCAATCCTTCTTTGGTGGCACTTTCACCAAAGTGTTTACCATGGTTGCTTTAGTTTGTGTCCTTATCCATGCATGGATTGGCATGTGGCAGGTGTTGACTGATTATGTAAAACCAACCGCAGTACGCGTTATTCTGCAACTTATCATCATCGTGACATTAATTGCGTACTTCTTCTCTGGTCTATTTATTCTGTGGGGTGTGTAAGTGAGTATTCCCGTTCGTGAATTTGACGCCGTTGTGATCGGCGCTGGTGGCGCAGGTATGCGTGCCGCATTACAAATTTCAGAGCAAGGCCTATCTTGTGCGTTGCTTTCAAAAGTATTTCCAACTCGTTCTCATACTGTTTCTGCGCAAGGTGGTATTACGGTTGCGCTTGGTAACTCACATAAAGATGATTGGCAATGGCACATGTACGATACCGTGAAAGGTTCCGACTATATCGGTGACCAAAATGCGATCGAATACATGTGTAAAAATGGTCCAGAATCTGTGATCGAATTAGAGAAAATGGGCTTACCTTTTTCTCGCTTTGAAGATGGTTCTATCTATCAGCGCCCATTTGGCGGTCAGTCTAAAGACTTTGGTGGCGAACAAGCGGCGCGTACTGCGGCGGCAGCTGACCGTACTGGTCACGCATTGCTTCATACGCTTTACCAACAAAATATTAAACACAAAACGACGATTTTCTCTGAATGGTATGCATTGGATCTTGTGAAAAACCAAGATGGTGCCATTTTGGGTACGACGGCGCTTTGTATGGAAACGGGCGAAATTTGTTACTTCAAAGCTAAGGCAACGATTTTAGCGACAGGTGGTGCTGGTCGTATTTATCAATCGACGACTAACGCTCACATCAATACTGGTGATGGTGTTGGTATGGCGCTGCGTGCTGGCGTGCCAATGCAAGATATCGAAATGTGGCAATTTCACCCAACGGGTATCGCTGGCGCGGGTGTGCTTGTGACCGAAGG
Source organism: Vibrio gangliei (assembly GCF_026001925.1). Lineage (NCBI taxonomy): Bacteria > Pseudomonadati > Pseudomonadota > Gammaproteobacteria > Vibrionales > Vibrionaceae > Vibrio > Vibrio gangliei. Next base: position 896,452 of record NZ_AP021869.1, read on the forward strand.
CTGTCGTGGTGAAGGTGGCTACCTATTAAATAAAGATGGCGAACGTTTCATGGAGCGTTATGCGCCAAATGCCAAAGACTTAGCTGGTCGTGATGTGGTTGCGCGTTCAATGATGATCGAAATTCGTGAAGGTCGTGGCTGTGATGGTCCTTGGGGTCCACATATTAAGCTGAAATTGGATCACTTAGGTAAAGAAGTACTAGATGCTCGTTTGCCTGGTATTCTTGAGCTTTCACGTACTTTCGCACATGTTGACCCAGTGAAAGAACCGATTCCTGTTATCCCAACTTGTCACTACATGATGGGTGGGGTGCCAACACAGGTTTCTGGTCAAGCAATTAAACAAGACGCCAATGGTCAAGATCAAGAAGTTCAAGGCCTATTTGCCTGTGGTGAGATTGCATCGGTATCGGTACATGGTGCGAACCGTTTAGGTGGTAACTCATTGCTCGACCTTGTTGTGTTTGGCCGTGCAACAGGCTTACACCTAGGTGAAACACTGGCAGCACAAGCCGAAGCGCGTCCGGCAACTGAATCGGATATTGAAGCATCTCTTGCTCGCTACAATCGTTGGGAAAATAGCACTGGTGGTGAAGATCCTGTTCAAATTCGTAAAGACCTACAAAGCTGTATGCAACGTAGCTTCTCGGTATTCCGTGAAGGTGAAGCGATGGCAGAAGGTTTGAAAGAATTGAAAGAAATTCGTGAGCGTTTGAAAGATGCCCACCTTTCTGACAAGTCGACGGAGTTTAATACTCAACGTGTTGAATGTTTAGAGCTTGATAACTTGATGGAAACGGCTTATGCCACAGCAGTAGCAGCAAACTACCGTACAGAAAGTCGTGGTGCTCATGCGCGTTTCGATTACCCAGACCGTGATGATGCTAACTGGCTATGTCACTCTATCTATAACCCAGAGACGGAACAAATGTCTAAGCGTGATGTGAATATGCAACCTGTATTACGCGAAGCATTCCCGCCGAAAGTGCGTACTTACTAAGGGAGGGTTGAATAATGAAAGTGAATTTCTCTTTATACCGATACAACCCAGATGTGGACAAAAAGCCATATATGAAGGATTACGCACTGGAAATAGAAGAAGGCTCTGACATGATGGTGTTGGACGCTCTGATTCTTTTGAAAGAGCAAGATCCAACAATTTCATTCCGTCGTTCATGCCGTGAAGGTGTGTGTGGTTCAGACGGTCTCAATATGAATGGTAAAAATGGCCTCGCTTGTATTACGCCATTATCAGCATTGACCGCCAAGGGTAAAGTGATTATCCGTCCATTGCCTGGTCTACCAGTTATTCGTGACCTAATTGTGGATATGGCTCAGTTCTACGATAACTACGCGAAAGTGAAGCCATACCTAATTAATGACGGTGAATTGCCACCATCGCGTGAACACTTACAGTCACCAGAAGACCGCGCGCATTTAGATGGTCTGTACGACTGCATTATGTGTGCATGTTGTACAACATCGTGCCCATCGTTCTGGTGGAACCCAGATAAATTTATTGGCCCAGCAGGTCTGTTAGCGGCATATCGTTGGTTAATTGATAGCCGAGATACCGCTACAGATGAACGCTTGTCAAATCTTGACGATGCATTTAGCGTTTTTCGTTGTCATGAGATAATGAATTGTGTCAATGTTTGTCCTAAGGGGTTGAACCCAACAAAAGCGATTGGCCACATCAAATCGATGCTGATTAATCGTTCAGTATAAAAATTGCTCAATGAGCAAGGATGGTCGGCCTGTTTTAGGCCGGCTTACAATCAGGTATCTACTTATAAGTGGTTTAAGTAGATGCCGAAGCATAATTTGAAACCAAAAAAGGTTAAGGGAAAATATGCACAACGGCGTGATGAAGGCATGGCTCGAGTCTTCACACTTGGCTGGCGCCAATGCAACGTACGTAGAAGAACTCTACGAACTGTATCTTAGTGATCCCGATCAAGTCGGTGACGAATGGAAACAAGTGTTTGATAGCCTACCAGTAGAAGCTCCTACCCATGGCGAACAACCACATTCTCGTGTTCGTGACTACTTCCGACGATTAGCGAAAGAGACAAAGCATTACAATGTCCAAGTTAGTGATCCTGATGTCGATGCTAAACAAGTAAAAGTATTGCAGTTAATTAATGCGTACCGTTTCCGCGGGCATCAAGCTGCGAATTTAGATCCTCTCAATATTTGGAAACGTGAGTCAGTCGCTGAACTTGACCCAGCATTCCATAATCTTTCCCAAGATGATTTCCAAGAATCTTTTAATGTTGGTTCTTTTGCTGTCGGTAAAGACACCATGCCATTAAAAGATATCTATGAAGCACTAAATAAAATCTACTGTGGTTCTATTGGTGCGGAATACATGCATATCACCAACACAGAAGAAAAGCGCTGGATTCAAGACCGCTTGGAGTCGGTTGTCGGTGAAGGCACTTTCACAAAAGAAGAAAAATTAACTTTCCTCGATGAATTAACCGCAGCAGAAGGTTTGGAACGCTATCTTGGCGCGAAATTCCCAGGTGCTAAGCGTTTCTCCCTGGAAGGTGGTGATGCACTGATACCAATGACAAAAGAGCTGATTCGTCATGCTGGCTCAAAAGGCATGCGCGAAGTGGTTATTGGTATGGCACACCGTGGCCGCTTAAATATGCTGGTCAACGTTCTTGGTAAAAAACCACAAGATTTATTTGATGAATTTGCCGGTAAGCACGGTGAAAGTTGGGGTACTGGTGATGTGAAATATCATCAAGGTTTCTCAGCTGACTTTGCAACTCCAGGTGGTGATGTGCATTTAGCCTTAGCATTTAACCCATCACACTTAGAAATCGTTAACCCTGTGGTCATTGGTTCGGTTCGTGCTCGCCAAGACCGCCTCGGCGATAAAGATGGCAGCAAAGTATTGCCGATTACTATCCACGGTGACTCAGCTATCGCGGGTCAAGGTGTTGTAGCTGAAACCTTCAACATGTCACAAGCCCGTGGCTATCAGGTTGGTGGTACAGTGCGTATTGTGGTCAATAACCAAATAGGTTTCACGACGTCAAACCCTCGAGATACGCGCTCAACTATGTACTGTACTGATATTGCCAAAATGGTACAGGCACCAATCTTCCACGTTAATGCGGATGACCCAGAAGCAGTAGCATTTATTACCCGTATTGCTTTAGATTACCGCAACGAGTTTAAGCGTGATGTAGTGATTGACTTGGTTTGTTATCGTCGCCATGGACATAACGAAGCCGACGAGCCAAATGCTACGCAGCCATTGATGTATCAAAAAATCAAAAAGCATCCAACCCCTCGTAAGTTATATGCTGATGTATTGGTTGACCGTCAAGATATCGAGCTTGAAACTGCAACTCAAATGGTCAATGAATACCGTGATGCATTAGACCGTGGAGAAGTGGTGGTCAAAGAATGGCGTCCAATGGCACTGCATTCTGTTGATTGGTCTCCATATCTCGGCCATGAATGGAATGAGGAATGGGACAGTCAAATTGATCTGAAACGCTTAACTGATCTTGGTGCTAAAGTGTGTCAGTTCCCAGAAAGCCACAAACTACAAAGTCGTGTTGAAAAACTGTACAACGATCGAGTGTCTATGGCGAGCGGTGAGAAGCCGATTGACTGGGGTATGGCTGAAATTCTGGCTTACGCAACGTTAGTTGATAGTGGGAAACGTATCCGCTTTACTGGTCAAGACTCTGGCCGTGGTACTTTCTTCCATCGCCATGCTGTGTTGCACGATCAAGAAACCGCGAGCACATATATGCCTCTAGGTCATATTCATGATAATCAAGGGCCATTCCAAGTGTTTGACTCAGTGTTATCAGAAGAAGCTGTGTTGGCATTTGAATACGGTTATGCAACCGCAGAACCAGGTGGTTTAACCATTTGGGAAGCGCAATTTGGTGATTTTGCCAATGGTGCTCAAGTGGTTATTGATCAGTTCATCTCCTCTGGTGAGCAGAAGTGGGGCCGTTTATGTGGCTTAACTATGTTGCTACCACACGGTTACGAAGGCCAAGGTCCTGAACACTCCTCCGCTCGTTTAGAACGCTATTTGCAACTTTGTGCAGAACAAAACATGCAAGTGGTTGTGCCATCTACACCGGCACAGGTTTATCACATGATTCGTCGTCAAGTGATTCGTCCAATGCGTCGTCCACTGATTGTGATGTCACCTAAATCCTTGCTGCGCCATCCGCTCTGTACTTCAAGCCTTGAAGATTTAGCCAATGGCACATTCCAAGCCGCAATTGGTGAAATGGATGAGTTGGATCCAAGTCAGGTGAAACGTGTTGTGATGTGTTCTGGCAAAGTGTATTACGACTTGCTTGAACAACGTCGTAAGAACGAACAAACCGATGTGGCTATTATTCGAGTGGAGCAGTTATACCCGTTCCCATATGAAGATGTAAGTAAGGCAATTGAGCAATATACCAATGTTGAAGATTTTGTTTGGTGTCAAGAAGAGCCACAAAACCAAGGCGCTTGGTATAGCAGCCAACACAATATGCGCTTTGCTTTACCGAATGGTGCAACGTTGAAATACGCAGGTCGACCAGCTTCAGCTTCTCCAGCGGTTGGTTATATGTCAGTTCACTTAAAACAACAGAAAGCATTGGTCGATGATGCTTTGAATTTAGATTATTAAGTGACAGTGGATTAAGACTCTTAGTTGAATGAACTAGAGATAAGGACTTTACAGATATGACAATTGAAATTCTGGTTCCAGATTTACCTGAATCCGTAGCAGACGCGACTGTTGCTACATGGCATAAACAACCAGGCGACGCGGTACAACGCGATGAAGTATTGGTTGAGATTGAAACAGACAAAGTAGTGCTTGAAGTACCAGCACCAGATGATGGTGTGTTGGAAGCCATTCTTGAAGAAGAAGGTGCAACCGTACTGTCTAAGCAACTTTTGGCAAAACTTAAGCCGGGTGCGGTAGCGGGTGAGCCAACAACAGATAAAGCAGAATCATCAGAAGCTTCTCCTGATAAACGTCATAAAGCGTCTTTGAGTGAAGAATCGAATGATGCGCTTAGCCCTGCAGTTCGCCGTCTTCTTGCTGAACACAACCTTGAAGCATCAGATGTGAAAGGCACGGGTGTGGGTGGTCGTATTACTCGTGAAGATGTGGAAGCCCACCTAGCGAAACCTGCTGCATCTGCTCCAGCAGAGAAAGAACAAGCCGTTGATGTACCTGCGGCTGCGCGTAGTGAGAAACGTGTACCAATGACTCGTCTTCGCAAAACGGTTGCTAATCGTTTATTGGAAGCGAAAAACTCAACAGCGATGTTGACCACGTTTAACGAAGTCAACATGAAGCCAATCATGGATCTACGTGCTCAGTACAAAGATCAGTTTGAGAAGCGTCATGACGTTCGTCTCGGTTTCATGTCTTTCTATGTGAAAGCAGTAACAGAAGCTCTAAAACGTTACCCAGAAGTGAATGCTTCAATTGATGGTGATGACATTGTTTATCACAACTACTTTGATATCAGCATGGCGGTATCAACGCCACGCGGCTTAGTGACACCAGTACTTAAAAACTGTGATCAATTAGGCTTCGCTGATATCGAAAAAGGCATCAAAGAGCTTGCTGTTAAAGGTCGTGACGGCAAACTTCAAGTAGAAGATTTAATGGGTGGTAACTTTACCATCACCAACGGTGGTGTGTTTGGTTCATTGATGTCAACACCAATCATTAACCCACCACAATCGGCTATCTTGGGCATGCATAAAATCCAAGATCGTCCAATGGCGGTGGATGGCAAAGTGGAAATTTTGCCAATGATGTATCTTGCACTGTCTTATGACCACCGTTTGATTGACGGTCGTGAGTCAGTAGGCTTCTTAGTAACGATTAAAGAGTTGCTAGAAGATCCAGCACGTTTATTGCTTGACGTATAAGCGTGTGACTCAATCGCCGGATAAGTATTTTATTCGGCGATTTTAAACGTACACCTACACTCGAAATGATATTTTTCCTTTATCTCAAAGAAATAGTATCAATGGAAATAATAAATCCTCACGGATAAAAAATGGAAGTCGCACATGAATTTGCATGAATATCAAGCTAAGCAGTTATTTGCTGAATTCGGATTGCCAGTACCAGAAGGTTACGCTTGCAATACTCCTCTTGAAGCGTATGAAGCCGCTGGTCGTATTAGCACGGCAAAGAAAGTTGTTAAATGTCAGGTACACGCTGGTGGGCGTGGTAAAGCGGGTGGTGTTGAACTACATGACACCAAAGATGGCGTAAAAGAATTTGCACAAAAGTGGCTAGGTAAAAATCTAGTGACTTACCAAACGGATGCGAAAGGCCAACCGGTTACAAAAATTCTTGTAGAAGAAGCGTCTGATATCGCGAACGAATTATACCTAGGTGCTGTGGTTGACCGTGGCACGCGTCGCATCGTTTTCATGGCATCGACCGAAGGCGGTGTAGAGATTGAAAAAGTGGCGGAAGAAACTCCAGAACTGATTCATAAAGCTGCGATCGATCCTCTTGTTGGTCCTCAAGCGTATCAAGGCCGTGAGCTTGCCTTTAAACTTGGCTTGAAGGGTAATCAAATCAAGCAATTTACTCAGATCTTCATGGGCTTAGGTAAAATGTTTGCTCAATACGATTTAGCACTTCTAGAAATCAACCCGCTAGTGATTACTGGTGCCGGTGACTTATTGTGTCTCGATGGCAAAATCAACATCGATTCTAACGCTATGTATCGTCAACCTAAGCTACGTGAAATGCACGATCCATCGCAAGAAGATGAGCGTGAAGCACATGCGGCGCAATTTGAACTTAACTATGTTGCCCTAGATGGTAACGTAGGTTGTATGGTCAACGGTGCAGGTCTTGCGATGGGCACAATGGACATCGTTAACCTACACGGCGGTAAGCCTGCAAACTTCCTTGATGTGGGCGGCGGCGCAACCAAAGAACGTGTGGCTGAAGCATTCAAGATCATCTTATCTGATACTAATGTTAAAGCGGTTCTAGTAAACATCTTTGGTGGTATTGTTCGTTGTGACATGATCGCAGAAGGTATCATAGGTGCTGTAAAAGAAGTAGGCGTTGAAGTACCGGTTGTGGTTCGCCTAGAAGGTACCAATGCCGAACTAGGACGCGAAGTTCTAGCGAAATCTGGTTTAGATATCATTGCAGCAACATCTCTAAAAGATGCAGCAGTTCAAGTAGTTAAAGCGGCGGAGGGCAAATAATGTCAGTACTAATTAATAAAGATACCAAAGTTATTTGCCAAGGCTTTACTGGTGGTCAAGGTACATTCCACTCAGAACAAGCGATTGCTTACGGTACGCAAATGGTTGGCGGTGTGTCTCCGGGTAAAGGTGGCACAGAGCATTTAGGCTTGCCGGTATTTAATACGGTTCGCGAAGCGGTTGAAGCCACGGGTGCAACGGCGACCGTTATCTACGTACCAGCGGCATTTTGTAAAGATGCGATCTTAGAAGCTATTGATGCAGGTATCGAGCTCATCGTAACTATCACAGAAGGCATTCCAACTTTAGATATGCTGGATGTGAAAGTGAAGCTTGAAGAAACCGGCGTTCGCATGATTGGTCCAAACTGCCCAGGTGTGATCACACCGGGAGAATGTAAGATCGGTATCATGCCTGGTCACATTCACAAGCCAGGCCGTGTCGGTATCGTTTCTCGCTCAGGTACTTTGACTTATGAAGCGGTTAAACAAACAACGGATGCTGGTTTTGGTCAGTCTACCTGTGTTGGTATCGGCGGTGACCCAATCCCGGGAACCAACTTTATCGATGTACTAGAAATGTTCCAAAACGACCCTGCGACTGAAGCGATTGTGATGATCGGTGAAATTGGTGGTACTGCAGAAGAAGAAGCGGCCGCTTACATTAAAGCCAACGTGACTAAACCTGTTGTCTCTTACATTGCCGGTGTGACTGCGCCTCCAGGTAAGCGTATGGGTCACGCAGGTGCGATCATTTCAGGCGGTAAAGGTACGGCAGAAGATAAATTTGCTGCACTAGAAGCGGCTGGCGTTCGCACAACCAAATCACTGGCAGAAATCGGTGAGGCACTGAAAGAAGTGACAGGTTGGTAATCACCCATTAATTTCTATTGAAAAGGTCATCTTAGGATGGCCTTTTTTATTACACGAAACCGTCTTTCAGGCTTGATAATCACTTGGATTTTTCATAGTGAAGGGCTAGAGTAGCCACGTGAATTTGTTATTCATCAATAAGGAAGAATTATGTTCAGTCACATTATGTTAGGCTCGAATGATTTAGAAGCATCAAAAAAATTCTATGATGCGATTCTAGGTACACTAGGTTATGAACCGGGTGTTATTCGCGGTGACAGCTGTATTTACGCGACTCCCACCGGTGTGTTTATTTTGAAAACACCAATCAATGGACAGCCAGCCACTCATGGTAATGGCTCAACCTTTGGCTTTGCGATTTCTTCACCAGAATTGGTACATGCTTGGCACGAAGCCGGTGTTGCCAATGGTGGGGTGGCTTGTGAAGATCCTCCGGGTGAGCGTAATGGCCCAGCAGGCCGTTTGTACCTTGCTTATTTACGTGATCCATCGGGCAATAAGTTGTGTGGTACTCACCGCTTATAATCACGTTATTTGAAAATCGCTAAGACGAAACAGCAGCGCCGCCAGTTCTTTTTGGCGGCGCTGTTATTTATCGATTTAGCGTATGTGTATGGTTTTGAGTCTTTGATTCACTGTTGTCTATTGTGGGCATTTTGACAGCATGATTTTCTCAGGGCTACCGGAGTCTGAAAACTGCAAGCTCCACACATATTTACCCGATTCTGGGATCAAAGCTGCTGTGTCTTTACCGTAACCACCATATTTTAATTGGCCCACTTTTCCAGCACTGACTTCTAAGCTAGCTGAGGTAAATTGAGGTTTCCAATCCTGACTGGCGTATTGCATACGGTAACTGCCAGCTTGTTCATCGACTACTGCTTGATAAACCCCTTGTCCTTTATAGCTAAACTGGCGGCTTGCTACATGCTTCCATCCAGAATCGGTAAAATCACCTACCACGTACAAAGGTTTGTCGATAGGGCCTCTTTCCTCTAGAGTTGGGTTATCGCATTGCGCCATAAAGCCATCGCCAGATAAGCTCACTTGCGCTTTATTTACCACTAAGGTTGTTGGTGTCTTAATAGATAAAAATTTGGCTTCAAAAGGCGCTAAGGTGAACTGATATTGCCCTTGATTAGGCATAATATCTGCTCCTGTTAGCATATCGACTAAAGCACCGGATGAGCCTACTTGTTGCGTGTTTAACGATAAGGTTTGTGGTTTATCCGAAGTACTCACCATAAAGAGCATGTTGTTACCTTGGTAACTTTTATGGTCAATGTACACAAATTGATTGGCTAGCACCGAAACCCTTTCACCTTGTGATAACACAGGATTGGCGGCACGTAACGCCATCAATTGACTAACATGTTGCTTGAGGCTGGTTTGCTGTTGGGTTAAGTCGGAGGTTACCCCGTCAATTTTCGCGCTAGAGCGTGCTACGTGGTCATCACACCAACCTTGAGACGCGCAGATATCATTAGGAACTTTGTCGGAGAAGTCTGTCACTTCATCTCCAATTTCATCGCCGTAATATAAGGTAATTGGGCCGGTATAAGCCGTCATAAAACTGATGGCAGCTAAATGTCGTTGCCAGTAACTTTCATCTTTTGGTTGAGCGAGATAGCCGCGTTGTAGCAAATCCCCAAACCGCACTAAGTCATGGTTGCCGAGCATCAAGTTTGGTCTTGCATGTTTGGGATAAAGCGATTGTAAATCCATGCCTTGCGCGAGCCAGTCGCCACCTTTACCGCCAATGCCATTTTCATTAACTGCAAAGGTTTCCACTAAACGGTATCGCATTGGAAAATCAAATGCTGAGCACAGCGCGGGATCTTGCTCCGAACCATAACCATGTTCGGTGATATAGTTTTGGTTATTCCATATTTCAGCCACCATATATCCTAGCGGATGCACTTTCTCACCCTTATGGTCAGTGTATTGCACACTTTGCGAGGCTTGTTGTACGGTCTTTTTTAGCTCAATCCAATCTTTAGTGGGCACTTGATAGGCTTGGTCTAATCGCCAGCCATCGATTTTTAATTCTTTAATCCAATAGCTCGCTACTTGTTGATAAAACGGCAAACTGGCTGGGTATTCGACAGGGTTGTCTGGGCCTTTGGGCGTTAAGCCGGTTGGTGAAGGGACAATATTCGACTTATGGTGACCAAACACGCCATCAAAAAATACATATAAACCACGCTTGTGGGCTTCATCAACTAAAGTTTTCGCTTGTTCCAACGTGCCAAATTTCGGGTCAATTTTAAAATAATCACTGGCAAAGTAGCCGGTAGCATCGAGTTTGTCATCCCAGTGTGATTGGCCTTCAATTGGGAGAGAAGCAAAAATTGGAGTCAGCCAAATCGCGTTAACGCCTAGGGATTGAATGTAATCGAGAGAGTTAATGATGCCTTGCAAATCACCATTATGGTGACTGGTGCCATAACCCTCACCGTAGTTTGCTTTACTGTCACCATCAACAAAACTTTCCACCATGATTTGATACAGGCGTAAATCATTGGTTTGTTGAGCCGATGGATACTGACAGGTATTTGGCATGGGATCAGTACTTGAATAAGCGTGAGCGGAAAAGAAACTCAAGGCTAAGGCACTAGCAAGCATAGAGTGGGTAGGTTTTCTCATCATGACCTCTTATTTTTGTCTTTATCAGAAACGGAGAATAGGGTTGGGACATTATTGAACAGCAGTGAAGTCTTGAAACCCTCCTTCAATGATTATCTTTAGGCGTAGTTCTGAGGGCTGAGAGATAGCGATCACACTAGGTGCAACAAGGGATGAAAGGTAATAAAACCAAGAGTGATATCAATACCACTCTTGGTTTTAAAGTCAGGTCTTAGGTCGCTAACGACGATGTGGTTTGAGTTGGCTTAATAAAAAGAGTGCAGCGGCAGAAATGACCACAGATGGTCCGGCTGGCGTATCGTAATACCAAGATAAACTTAGGCCCGCAAGCACTGAAACCATACCTAAACAGGAAGCGCCAATTGCCATTTGCTCTGGTGTTTTGGCAAAGCGTCGCGCGGTTGCTGCGGGAATAATCAGTAAGGAAGTAATGATCAACGCGCCGACAAATTTCATACCCACCGCAATCACCAGACCGACTAAGAGCATAAGTACCACCCGCATGAAAGGAACATTGATGCCTTCCACACTGGCCAGTTCTTCATTAATCGAGGTCGACAGTAATGCACGCCAAAAATACATCACCAGCGCCATTAAAACCAATCCGCCAATGTAGATAAACATCAAATCAGATGGAGAAACCGCCAATAAATCACCAAACAAATAGCTCATTAAATCCACGCGCACATTATCTAAAAAGCTGACAGCGACAAGACCGAGCGATAATGAGCTATGAGCTAAAATACCCAGTAAGGTATCGGTAGCGATGACTTTTTGCTCTTGCAATGCGGCGAGTAAAATGGCGAGCGCTAAACAGCAAATGACGAGTGTGAAATACAAGTTCACATCTAATAGAAAGCCTAACGCCAAACCCAGCAAAGAGGCATGCGCAAGAGTATCACCAAAGTAGGCCATTTTGCGCCAGACCACCAATGACCCTAATGGGCCAGCAATAATGGCAATACCTAGCCCTGCGAGAATAGAAGGCAATAAAATATCTAACATAAATCAGTGTCCACGCTTGTGTTGATGGGTCGCATGATGAGCACAACTGTTGTGACCACAGTTTTCTGCATCGCCTTCAATCGGTTCACCTGATAAATCATGATGGTGATGATGATCGTGATGGTAAAAGGCGAGGGTATCTTTCGCAGTTTGACCAAACATCGCAATATAACTGGGATGTTGAGTAATGGCTTCTGGTGCGCCAGAGCAACAAATATGGTGCTGCAAGCAGATCACTTCATCGGTTTGAGCCATGACAAGATGCAAGTCGTGAGAAACCATAAATACCGCACAACCAAAGCGCTGACGAAGTGAGTTGATTAGGGTGTATAAATCAATTTGACCTTGTACATCGACACCTTGTGCCGGCTCATCGAGTACCAATAAATCTGGACGTTGTAGTAATGCACGTGCTAATAGAACCCGTTGGTTTTCACCACCCGACAATTTATGCATGTCATTTGTATATAAACTTTCTGCCCCAACTAAACGTAAGGCTTCCATACGCTCATTGGTGCTATAGCGGCCCGCTAATTTGAGAAAACGGTCAACGGTAAGCGGAAGGCTGTCGTTTAAATGCAGTTTTTGCGGTACATAGCCGATACGAACTTTTTGGGGTTTATGAATTGAACCTGTGTTGGGTTTCACTAAACCGAGCATCACTTTAACTAGGGTTGATTTACCCGCGCCATTCGGGCCAATCAGCGTTGTGATTTCGCCTTTGTTTATTGTGAGACTGATATTATCGAGAACCGATTTCTCATTAAAAGAAACAGAAATATTATCTAGTCGAATTAATTCAGACATTGCCAACCAACTTGATGATGTGTAATGTTATATAGTAACATTATTGAAATTGATTACTACTGTTAAAAAGTAATCATATTGCGCCCAATACCACGCTTCTTTACTTAGCTTCTATCTAAAGTATTTAACGTCTAAAGGTAGTTTATCTAATTCTAACTTGAAGCGCGGTGAAGCAGGCACTTACTTAAGCACTAAGATTTTACGCTACATTGAACTTGGAGAAAAACATGCCGCGCATTTTATCACATGCAGGGATCGCTATGGCAATGGTATTTAGTATCATTTCAAATCTGGCTTGGGCACAATCATCGACCCCCATCAAAGTCATGACCTCAATTAAACCGCTGCAACTTATCACGCAAGAATTAACGAAAGGTGTGACGGATTCAGAAGTCTTACTGGCCAATAACACCTCACCGCATGATTATGCGTTGAAGCCATCCGATGTGCGTAAGTTGAAAGAGGCTGACATTTTTATTTGGGTTGGCCCAGGTTTAGAATCGTTTTTAGAAGGTGCGCTTAAAGAGAGTCAAAATGCATTACAACTTGATCAATATGATTCAATTGATAAGTTTGTTTATGATGAGCACGAAGGTCATGAGCATCATGATGATGGGCATCACCACCATGGCAACTATGATCCACATTTATGGTTAGGTCCTGCTCAGGCACAGCAAATGGCAAAAGTTATTGTTGATAAACTGTCTCAAATCGATTCTAAGCACGCGGCACAATATACGGCTAACTACGAGTCTTTTGTTGAGCAACTAAATGCAACAACTGAAAAAATCAAGCAGCAACTCGCCCCGGTGAAAGATCATGGTTACTATGTGTTCCATGATGCTTACGAATACTACGAGCAATACTTTGGGTTAAAGCATTTAGGGGCATTTACCGTGTCACCTGATCGTCGCCCAGGCGCGAAGAGCTTAATTGCTATCCGTACCGCGTTACAGGGAGATCAGGTGTATTGTGTTTTTTCTGAGCCACAATTTACTCCGGCTGTGATTGATTCAACGACTCGAGGAACGAAAGTTTCGCATGGGGTTTTAGATCCACTGGCGACCGATGTAGCTGTTCAACCCGGCGCTTACTTCCAGTTTTTGCAGCAACTGGCTGACAATTTTACTCAGTGTTTGACTCGTTAAGGATAATCGTTGTCACACCTTTCTCACCCTTATCATGGTGCTAATTCGAAGCGACCACTCTGGCATTGGGCTGGTGGGGTCGCTTTGTTGCTCTTGATTGTGATGGGATACAGTAGCTATAGAGATCATTCATTGCCTACCGTCCATCAAGAGGCGCTATTAGAGCGAAACGATCCTGAGCTCACTCTTAGCGAAGTTATTTACCCAGACATCCCTCCTCAAACGAATAGCCATCATGTTCAAACTGGTGAAACACTCGCGACTATTTTTAAGCTGTATGGCTTAGACCCCAATGAACTGCTGTTGATGATCAAAACTAACCCCCAAGCAATTCAGGTTGCTAAAGGGCAAGTGGTGGAATGGACACAGGATGATGACGGGCAGTTATTAGAATTACAGATACATCGTAATGCGCGTTTAAGCAGTGTATACGTTCGAAAAGGAAGTGAATTTCTATTTCGCCCATACCTTCAACAAGGTATCACTCAAACGGTGGTTAAATCAGGGGTAGTGACACGTAATTTTTATCAAAGTGTGATGAATAGTGGTTTGACACCAAGTCAGATTCAAACGATTGCCAATGTATTGTATTGGCAAGTGGATGTGACGCAATCAGGTGTGATTGGTGATACCTTTGCCATAGAAGTGGAACAACCGGTGGTTGGTGGACAGCCTTTCGGCCAGGGGAAAGTGGCCGCGATATGGCTACGTCACCAAGGCCAAGATCTGCAATGGATACGGTTTGCGGAGACAGGATTTTATGATCAGCATGGATTGGGGGCTCAAAAATCTTTAATGCGCCTGCCCGTGACACAATCTTATCCCATAAGCTCGGATTTTAATCCGCATCGGCTTAATCCTGTGACGCATCAATACGCACCACATTACGGTACCGATATCGCGACGCCTTTGGGGACACCTGTCATTGCCACTGGCGATGGTGTCGTCATGAAAGCTGGTTTGCACCCCTTAGCTGGGCAATACCTAGTACTACGAAATGGACGTAATTACAGTACACACTTTTTTCATCTCAGCCGTATTTTTGTTAAGGCTGGAGAGAAAGTAAAGCAAGGCCAGCGCATTGCTTTAACCGGTAATTCTGGGCGTTCCACAGGGCCACATCTGCATTATGAATTGCGTCACAGTGGTCAGCCGATTGATGCAATGCAGGCTCCGTTACCACAACAACTCAAGATTTCTTCAAAGGATCAAATCGTCTTTCAGCATCAATTTACTGAACGTATGTCGCAATTAGCGCGTTTTATGCATCCTTAACCATGCTTAACAGACTGAATGTTTTAAAATTCGACTTAAAATTTGAAGGGACTGTGCCATAATGAAAAACTGTAGGCTTTTCAAACCTTAATGCAGTTTCTGGCGGTGGCATGGTACGTTTTTTATTATTAATAGTGATGTCTTTTTCGGTGCAGGCTATTGAATCTGACGCCATTTTTTATTCTTTACCTAGCCAAACTCAAGGCCATTTTTTAACCGTCAAAAAAGTGTTCCCAAACCTCAAAGGGGGCATTTGGGTTCAAGATATACGTAATCGTATTTATTATTTTGATGGCCAGCATTTTTCTCCTCTACCTAGCCATGCATTTAGCCATGGTATCGAACAAGTTTCATTTTCGGATAATCATTTTTGGTTTATCGAAGGCGGTCGCCTCATTCAGGTTGATACTTCCGGAAAAAGTGAAGTTAAGTTTGAAGCGCCAAATGGTGAGGTGCTGCAAGCACTAGGCCAGTCGCAAGATCTGCTTTGGATGTATGGTGCACATACCTTTTATATCTTTGATCCCAAGACAGGAGAAAGTCATTTGGTTGATGTTTCTACTGTGACTCAAAGCGCAGATCCTGCCAACAATGGCATCCAAACGGCCGTTTTCGTGAATAACAAATGGGTGGTGGCTAACCATGAATCTTTGTTTTATCTCGATACCAATGGTCCTAGGCGCATTTTGCCGCAGCAATTTTCTCATATTCAAGTTTTGAAGTTTGATCCCAGTAATACTCGTTTGCTGGTGGGCACTCAAAGTGGGTTGTTCAGTATTAATCTTGTCGGCATCACACCAGAGGTGCAATCTATTGTATCTGGGCAAGTACAGTCGGTTTTAATCACTGGGCGAGATTACTGGGTGGGCACCAAGCAAGGTCTCTATGTTTATCAGAAAAATATTAAGGCTACCCAATATATTGCCGCCAGCTATCAAAATGAGCTCGTGCTTTCTAATAATAATATTATTGACCTGGCTGAAGACAAAAAAGGCGGCGTTTGGATTGCTACTGCGAAAGGGCTGAATTATTACTCACAAAGTAGTGATATGTTCAAACGTGTCCGGTTTGGATCGCGTCCTGACCAACTTCCATTTGTGCATATTAATGAAGTTGCCGCGATTGATGATCATTCCGCATGGCTGGCCTCTACCTCTGGTTTATACCGTGTTACGGTGAATAACGCTTTTGCAGGCAAAAAACAGAAAGTTGAAAAATTATTAGATTTAGATATTTCTCATCTTAGCCAAGTGGGTGACTCTTTGTGGATCAGCTACAACGACAAATTAATTCGTTTTGATATTGCAACGAACAAATTGTATGTAGTGCGTGAACAAGATAAATGGAGCCCGAATACCATTACTCATTTGACCGCAGATTCTCAGGGAAAGGTATGGTTATCAACTCAACAAGGTTTGTACCGTTATTCGCCTCAATCTGAAACTACTGAGAGTTTTGGCTTAGAATGGATGGTTGACAAATATGGTCCATCAAGTATTACCCGTTTATCGTCAGGTAACCAAGGGCGAGTTTGGATTGGTACCGATCATGGTGTGTATTTACATCAAGGACAAGAAATTGTGTTTGATGCAAGAAGTGCAAACGATGGTGAAGTGATCTCATTGTCTGAATCAGCTCGTCAACGTTTGTGGGTCGCCAGCCATTATGGTCTGCGTAATATGGTGGCAAACGACTTATTTCAAATGGAATCTTCCATGCTGACGTCGACGAGTGTGCCTTTGTGTACTATCGGATCTCACAGTGGAACGTGGGTGACCACGACTCAAGGCCTTGATTATTATTCTCCTGAGTCAGTCTTAGTTAATCGATTTTCTTCTCCACTAGGCTTAGTGACAAACGAATTCTTACCCGATGGCTGCAGCTTATCGCCAAGCGGTAATACTTTGGTGCTGGCGTCTAAACTTGGTTTGTTGTTTTCTTCAACGTCGACACTAAAAAATTCGCAATTACCAGAAGATGATGTGTTGATTGGTCAGTTACAAATTGATCATGAATTGGTGACGGTCGCGCCTCAAACGCAGCTGCCGATTGAAGTCGATTACGGTCATTCCATTAGCGTATTATTTGGGGTATTACCTAATTTTGAAATGCCGCAATTGCAATATCGATTGGTTGGAAGTGATAAAGACCATTGGGTTGATTTTCAGGGCTCTCAACTTACTTTTGAACACCTTGAACCAGGGCAATATAGCTTAGAATTCAAAACTCCGTCTCAAGTTGGTACTCGGACTCAGGCTGCCCAATATGTATTTAATATCAACAAACCATGGTACATGTTGCCCTGGACAATCGCTTTATTGGTGTTGCTATTGCTCGCTAGCATAATCGCGATGGTGGTATGGCGTTCAAAGTCTATGTTGCGTACCAATCTTCGTTTACGCCGGGTGATCAATTTAAAAACTCAGCAGTTACGTCATCAAAGCCAGTTGTTAGTGCGTAGTAATATGCAATTAAGAAAACAAGCTCAAACGAGAAAAACGCTGGTGGGTGATCGTATTTATCAGTCTAAATCCTGGGTGGAGCAAATCTTGCAACGTTTAACTCATGCTAACTTAACTCAAGATCAGCAGGTTTTGACCGAATATGCCCAACAGGCGCTTGAACCGTTGGAGCAAGTGCTCGCATTGTATCGACATAAAAATAAATGCAGTGCGATCCTCGATGGGCAAGTGGTGTCATTAGTCCTTAAAGCGGTGGTAAATGGTTGGCAGCAAGAGGCTGACAAATCTGGCATAACTTTATTGGCAGAAGATAATACTCAAGGTTGTGTGATAAAGGTGAAGCAGTTCAACCTTGACCAGATCTTAAATACGTTAATGGCAAGTGCATTGATTCGTTCAAACAGTAATCAAATTATCTATGTATCGGCTCGTTTAGCAGACAAAAAATTGCGTATTACGATTGAAGACACCGGCGATGGGGTGTCGGATGAAGAGGTCTCTGCATTCGAAAAACTTGAGTTCGGAGATGTCGATGACCAATTCGCACAATCTTTTTCCGATACCTCATTGTGTGCGATTGCGTATATGGCGTATCAAAGTGGTGGGCAATTTGATTTCCATTGTAATCAACTGACTCATGTGACTCAGTTATCCATAACCTGGCCAGTGGAAGAGTGTGAGGCATTGATGGAGAAAGATGAGAAGCCTTCCACCAGAACAATGGAAGCAGAACCAAGTGTTAAAGATGATGTAGGATTTGAGTCAGTGCATGTTGAGGGGGCTGGGCAGGGAAAAAATAACGACTGGCTAGCAAAAGCCTATCACTTAGTTGAATTGCATTATTCCGATCCTAGTTTTAGCACCAGTTCTGCGGCAAAAATGCTTTATCTATCCGAACGAAGTTTACAGCGTAAGTTCAAATTGCTAACTGGAGGTTCGTTTATGGACTACGTCACTAAGGTTCGTTTAGAAAAAGCATGTGATTTACTGATGGCGGGAGAAAAAATTTCCGATACTGCGTATGAAACCGGCTTTAACGATCCATCTTATTTCAGCCAAAAATTTAAACACCATTTTGGCTTATCCCCAAGCCAGTTTGTTGAAAACTCTGTGGGGTGAGTTTGTATTTTATTATAAATCAAATGGATAGCTTTTAATGACTAAATTCACGCCACGAAATTATTAGATTGTTTATGGGACTGGCAATGATGTAACGGCTGGAGAAACAGTAAGGGCGTGTTGCTAATAACAACACGCCCTTACTTTTGAATAAAAAAAACGTGACACAGCCGGGGGGACCATGTCACGGGCGTCAATGACACCTTCGCTTGCTGCCGGAGTGTATTGACGAGCAATACACATCAGGAATAAAGGGTTCGATAACTCCTCGCTATCGATAGATGTATTTATAACTGAATCGATCTTATTTTTCGCATCAAAAAAACGACAGAATACTATGAAAATAGCGACAATCTAATTTATTTGTTTATTTTCAATAGCTTGTTTGTGTTTTTGTTTTCTGGATTATCAATAGTCGTTTTTAAAATTAACGTTTTTGCCGTAAGTGTGTTGAGAGAAAATGACGTTTTTAACGAAAGCAGGAGCTGTGATTTTGAAGGATATGCTGTTGCTAGTAAAAATATTTCTTATCGCTTCAAAAAGTTATGCTGAGATGAGATTTTTTATTGATATATAGCAAGAAATAAATTGTAAAAAAGAGTATCATCCATGCAAATAGTAATGGTTATCATTAATAATTTGGTTTGGGTATGAAATTAAATGATCTAAAAATAGGGCAAAGTGCTCACATTGTTCATCTCGATGCGTTGTCGTCCGATATACGCAAAAAATTAATGATAATGGGCATGTTACCTAATACCCGAGTAACGCTTATCCGCAAAGCGCCGATGGGAGATCCACTTCAAGTGGAAGTTCGCGGTGTATCGCTTGCTATTCGTGGTCAAGTCGCCAGTGCGATTGAAATAGAGGTGTAGCCATGAGTTTTAACATTCTGACGGTCGGCAACCCAAATAGTGGTAAAACGACGCTATTTAATAGTTTGACTGGTGCTAAACAGCACGTTGGTAACTGGGCCGGTGTCACGGTAGAGAAAAAAACAGGTCAGTTTGAAGCAGAAGGGCGTATGTTTCATCTTACTGATTTGCCAGGGATCTATTCATTAGATAGCGCCAATGATGCCAATAGTATTGATGAGTCGATTGCATCATCGGCGATCTCATCGATGCCTGCAGATCTTATTATTAACGTAGTTGATGCCACCAGTTTAGAGCGTAGCTTGTACATGACGCTTCAATTACGTGAACTGGGCCGCCCAATGGTGGTGGTATTAAATAAACTTGATGCTCTTCATCGTGAGCGCCAAGAAATTGATGTTGAGGCACTGTCGGGCATTCTTGGTTGCCCAGTTTTTATTTTGTCTGCGATTAATAAGAAACAAGTGGCAGACTTTAAAGCTGAACTCTCGGTGTTGTTACGTTCTCCGATACAACTGAGTGGGCTTGTCTTAGATTATCCAAATCAAATTGAATCTAGTATAAACGAACTCAACGGTTTATGGCCGAATGAGCAAGTGATTGTGCCTCGAGCAATGTCTATCCGTGCTTTAGAAAAAGATGCTTTAGTCGTAGCAATGCTCGATGAGCCGCAGATAGAGCAATATCAGGGCATACTAAATCGTCTTTCAGCTGAGCTTGATATCGATCTTACTATTACCACGACCAAGTACGATTACTTGCATCATGTCTGCGGACAAGTACGTCGTAGTGAGTCTGCGTTAAGTAAAAGCTTTACCGAAAAATTGGATATGATAGTGCTGAACAAATGGCTCGGCATTCCGATTTTCTTTTTCATCATGTATTTGATGTTCATGTTCTCTATCAATATTGGTAGCGCCTTTATCGACTTTTTTGATATTGGTGTCGGGGCGATTTTAGTCGATGGTGGTCATTACTTACTCGATAACCACTTACCTGTGTGGTTGGTCACGGTATTGGCTGATGGCTTAGGAGGCGGTATTCAAACGGTGGCGACCTTTATTCCCGTGATCGCTTGTTTGTACTTATTCCTTTCATTATTGGAAAGCTCTGGCTATATGGCGCGAGCCGCTTTTGTGTTGGATAAAGTGATGCAAAAAATTGGCCTGCCGGGTAAAGCCTTCGTGCCGCTGATTTTAGGTTTTGGCTGTAACGTGCCTGCTATTATGGCAACACGTACCATGGATCAAGAACGTGAACGTAAGTTGTCTGCCGCGATGGCTCCGTTTATGTCGTGTGGGGCACGTTTACCGGTTTACACCTTATTTGCCGCAGCGTTCTTTCCAAACAGTGGCCAAAATGTGGTGTTTGCTTTGTATCTTTTAGGTATTTTAGCGGCGGTCTTTACCGGCTTAATACTGAAAAATACCCTGTATCCAGGTAAGAGCAGCAGCTTTATTATGGAAATCCCAGACTATGAAATTCCAACTTTGCGTAATGTCGGGATTAAAACTTGGCAAAAGCTAAAACGCTTTGTACTGGGGGCGGGTAAAACCATTGTGGTCGTCGTCGCGGTATTGAGTTTTTTAAACTCTGTCGGTACGGATGGCAGTTTTGGTAATGAAGACAGCCAAAATTCTGTATTGTCGAAAGCGGCGCAAGTGGTGACGCCAGTGTTTACCCCAATGGGGATTGAAAAAGAGAATTGGCCAGCAACGGTGGGGATCATTACGGGGATTTTTGCTAAAGAAGCTGTGGTAGGAACGCTCAACAATTTGTATTCCGATCCGAATGAAGATGCAGCAGAATTTGATTTAATCTCAAGCCTAAAAGAAGCCTTGCAGTCTGTTCCTGATAATCTTGTGGCTCTAAGTTTTAGTGACCCATTGGGGATTGAAGTTGGTGATTTGACCAACCAAGCGGCAGCAGCAGAAGAGCAAGGTGTGGATGCGGGCACCTATGGTAACTTGCAAGCTTACTTTGTGACTGGCGGTGCGGCATTTGCTTATTTGTTGTTCATCTTGCTTTATACGCCATGCGTGGCAGCAATGGGGGCGTATGTGCGCGAATTTGGTAATAAGTTTGCTCGCTTTATTGCTGTGTGGACGATGTTCTTAGCTTACGCATCAGCAACGATTTATTATCAAGCCAGTAGCTTTGCTGTGCATCCATTAAGCAGCAGTTTGTGGATTGCTTTGATGTTAGCCATCTTTGGCGTGATTTATCTGCGTTTAAAACAAGTTGGTCGCAAAGAACAAGCTTTACGCATTGATATTGTTAACATTACTTGATGTGAAATTGAAAAAGAAAGGCTCGTTATCGTTAAAGATGGCGAGCCTTTGTGCTTTTGAGCTGAACTTAATTCACTTTAAAGTCAGCAAACTGAGTTTGAAAGGCTTGTGCTAGTTGTTGAACCAATTGCTGAGTCTGTTGCTCAGAACGTTGCTTACCTTCAGTGTTTCCCCAAACAGGACCCGGCCACGCGACATCAGTTTCAAAGCGTGCAATATGATGGATGTGCAATTGAGGCACCATGTTACCAAGTGCGCCTAAATTAAGTTTCTTGGGTTTGAATAATTGCTCTAGGCTTTCAAATACGGTTTGCGATTCGAGCAAAAACTGCTGTTGATCCGCCATCGGTAAATGATGCAATTCCTGCAAATTGGCAACTTTCGGTACCAAAATAACCCAAGGGCCTATATTTTCTTTATGCAGCAAAGCTAAGCAAAGTGGAAACTCACCGATCACATCGGTATCGGCTTGCAGTTGTGGATGAAGTTGAAAGCTCATAGTAGGCCTTTAAAAATAAATAAAAAAAATCCCCTCAAGGATTACACCATTGAGGGGATTATTCAATTCAAAGCAGTATGTATACCCAAGTAATTTCAAGATGCGAGTTTCAGCAAGATTAAAACAAGTTTTAGGCAAGGCAAATTGAAGATGATCATAGTGATTCTATCTCTATTCAATTTAACGCAGCATAAAGCTTGTTTTAACTTGCCCTTCGGGAGCTTCATCCAAGCCCTTAGCCGGCGTCAGATTTACTTGAAAGGTGCTTACATTCCGCATAAATCTTTCTGGTCTAAGAGCTTGGATGATAGCTCTGAATTCTGCATCTTGAGGTCACTTGGGTATAAACTACATGCGCTCTAGGGTTTCAATACCTAGCAGTGATAGACCTTGCTTGATGGTTTTGGCAGTTAGTGCAGCCAGTTTCAAACGGCTTTGTTTCACGGTTTCATCTTCTGCACTCAAAATTGGGCACGCTTCGTAGAAGCTAGAGAATTGACCCGCTAATTCAAATAGGTAGCTACACATTAGGTGAGGCTGACCTTCACGCGCTACCGATGAAACGGCTTCATCAAATTGTAGCAGTTTCGAAATAAGTGCTTTTTCTTTGTCATCAGAGATTTGGATATCTCCGCTTAGACCGTTCATATCAATACCCGCTTTAGCAAAGATAGAAGCCACACGGGTGTAAGCATATTGCATGTAAGGCGCTGTGTTGCCTTCAAATGCGAGCATATTGTCCCAATCGAAGATGTAGTCTGTCGTGCGGTGTTTAGATAAATCCGAGTATTTCACTGCCGCCATCGCCACTGTGTTAGCAATGTTGGCTTTTTCTTCGGTCGATAGCTCTGGGTTTTTCTCTTCGATCAGTTTTTGCGCGCGCTCAGTGGCTTCATCTAGTAAGTCAGCAAGACGTACTGTACCGCCTGCGCGAGTTTTGAATGGGCGACCGTCTTTACCTAACATCATACCGAAAGCGTGGTGTTCTAAAGACACCGATTCTGGCACATAGCCTGCTTTACGAACGATGGTCCAGGCTTGCATTAAGTGCTGATGTTGACGTGAGTCGATAAAGTATAATACGCGGTCTGCGCCAAGTTGCTCGTAACGGTATTTTGCACAAGCAATATCGGTTGTGGTGTATAGGTAACCGCCATCGCGTTTTTGTACGATCACGCCCATTGGTTCGCCATCTTTATTTTTGTATTCATCTAGGAATACGACTTGTGCGCCATCATCTTCAACGGCTAAGCCTTGCGCTTTTAGATCGGCAACAATGGTTGGCAACATGTCGTTGTACATGCTTTCACCCATCACATCGTCACGGGTTAATGATACGTTCAAACGATCGTAGTTACGCTGGTTTTGGAGCATGGTGACATCGACCAATTTTTTCCACATTTTCGCGCAGTGTTCATCGCCGCCTTGCAGTTTTACCACGTAGCCACGAGCACGTTCGGCAAAGGCTTCGTCTTCATCGTACAGTTTTTTCGATTCACGGTAGAACGCTTCAAGATCCGCCAGTTCCATAGAAACTTCGCCTTGTTCTTTTTCTACACGTTCAAGGTTGGCAATCAACATGCCAAATTGCGTACCCCAGTCACCAATGTGGTTGGCACGGATCACTTTGTGACCTAAAAACTCAAGGGTGCGAACAACAGCATCACCAATGATGGTTGAGCGTAGGTGGCCCACGTGCATTTCTTTCGCGACGTTTGGCGCTGAGTAGTCCGCCACTATCGTTTGTTGTGCTTGTTGCGCGATACCTAAGCGTTCGTCAGCCAGTGCTGCTGAAGCTTGTGCTGCAAGGAAAGCAGGATCTAGGAAGATATTGATAAAGCCTGGGCCCGCGATCTCGGTTTTGCTTGCGATGCCGTTAAGGTCTAATACATCGATAACTTTCTGAGCAAATTCGCGTGGGTTCATGCCAAGTTTTTTCGCTACACCCATTACACCGTTTGCTTGGTAGTCACCAAATTGTGCTTTTGCGGATTGACGAACCGCGGCAGGGCTACCGGCAGGTGCGCCAGCGGCTTCTAGAGCTTGTGAAACTTTATCATTTAAAAGGGCTGCAATATTCACGCGTGCTTCCTATGTTAGCTTGTGAGTGGCTGTTTTTGAGGGCTATCAACCAGTCAAAATTTTTAATCAGAAAATGTGATCTATGATACCAATATTTATTGCAGGTTTAAAAACTTAATCTGCATTTTTTCTGCTTTATCGGTGCATTTGTTGCCAAGCGAGAATTTCAGTTACACTCTCGCCATTCTTTCGTGGTTTTTTAATGGTTACCTTCTATGTCGACAAATGATTTTGAGTCTTTATCTCCTGCGCAGCTACGTATCCAACTGCCTCAATTTTGGCAGAAAATTGAACAACTCAGCGAATTACTCGGTTTAGAGTTGGACAATTTAACCGCCGATCACATTGCGATGCGGATTAATGATTGGGCGTTGACCGAGCAAGTCCATCAGGCTTGGCTTGAACAAGGCACGCAATTGTCTAATGCCATGATTAACGGCCGCCCAATTATCGTGTTACAACTTGAGCAAGCGTTGCAGGTAGCAGGGCAAGAAATTGATTGTTTGGAGCTGCCTTACCCTAGTGACAACACTTACCCACAACAAGGCTGGGAGCATGTCGAATTTGTCGTAGCAAGCCCAGCTCAAACAGTTGAAGATTTTACTCAAGATGTGCGTCAAGCCTTTCCAAAACTGGATAGCCAATGGGATCAATTGGCTGAATTAGGGGTAAAGGTGAAACTGTCGAGCCCAAAAGGGGAAGGAGAGCGTCTAGCTAACCCTACGGTGGCTTTTAAGAAAGAGGGCGTGTGTATTAAATTGCATCCACATACACTAAAAGCGGTGATTGCCAGCGAGCAAGAATAATCGACCGGATCAGAGACAAAAAATTAGGCATGCCGTTTGTAATGACGACATGCCTAAAAGAAAGTGCGGTGTTGTTTACGTTATAAGAGTTGTTTGCGTTACAAAATCACGGTTTTATTGCCGTACACAAACACATGATCATTGACTACTTTGCTTAATGCTTTACTCAGTACACTTTTCTCAACGTCACGGCCTGCTTGTGCCATGTCTGATGCACTGAAATTGTGATCAACCGGAATCACATCTTGCTTAATGATTGGGCCTTCATCGAGATCGTTGGTCACGAAGTGTGCCGTCGCGCCTATGATTTTCACGCCGCGATCGAACGCTTGTTGATACGGTTTTGCACCGATAAATGCCGGTAAGAAGCTGTGGTGAATGTTGATGATTTTATGCGGAAATTGCGCCACAAAGTTTGGTGTTAGTACACGCATGTATTTGGCTAAAACAACATAACGAGGCTCGTAAGAGTTAATCACTTCTAGCATTTTTTCTTCATGCTCTTCACGGCTTAAACCTTCGTGAGAAATATGATGATACGGAATATCAAAGCGTTCAGTCAGTGCTTGTAGTTTGTCATAGTTACCGACCACTGCGGCGATTTCTACATCTAGGCTACCATCGTAGGCTTTCATCAAAATGTCACCTAAGCAATGGGCTTCTTTGGTGACCATGATGACAATCTTTTTGCGTGATGAGCTAAATAAAGAACGCTTGCTGTTTTCAGGTAACGCGTCATCAAGATCCGCTAAAAAGGCGTCATCGTTAAAAATGCCTTCAAGCTCAGTACGCATGAAAAAGTGACCCGTGGCATTATCAACAAATTCATTGTTATGGATAATGTTCAGTTGATGCTTGAAACAAATGTTGGTGATTTTAGCAATTAAGCCACGCTCATCACTGCAGTGAGTGAGTAGGGTTTTCTTTTCCATATTATCCATAAAACATCCGAAAAATAATTAACACTTACCTTAAAAAATGACGAGAAACAAAGAAGTGAATAAACCACTGTGTTTAACGTAGCCCAACAATTTAGCGGCCTGATGAGCAATTAGCAAGTGTAAATCGTATTCTGCTAGGGTGAAAACTGAGTAAGTATGGGGAAAATGGATAACTAGAGATGAAAAGTAGGCAACCAGTTTCCACTCATACAGGAAAGCTGACATAATCACGCCATCTGAGGTTACTTTGGTATAAAGGTCAGTAATCTGAAAATCAGTATTAAAGGCGAGTATTGATAGGCAAATGATGCAAAAAACGTTTTCTACCACTGGTGCATTAGGTAAGGCCATTCCCGGCTTTCAACCGCGTCAGCCACAGATTGATATGGCGGAAGCGGTGCATAATGCCATTCAGCGCGACCAGCAGTTAGTGGTAGAAGCGGGGACGGGCACTGGTAAGACATTTGCATACCTTGTACCTGCGTTATTAAGCGGCAAAAAAGTCATCATCAGTACGGGCTCGAAAAACCTGCAAGAACAGTTGTTTCACCGTGATCTACCTTTGATGGTTAATGCATTGGGTTTTACTGGCCATGTGTCATTGTTGAAAGGCCGATCTAACTACTTGTGTTTAGATAGGTTAAGTCGTCAATTAATCGAAAGTCATACCAATGAAGCCGACCCGGAACTCTTATCGCAATTAGTGAAAGTGCGGTCATGGTCGTCAGAAAGCAAAACAGGCGATCTCGGTGATTGTGACGCCATCGCAGAAGATTCACCCATCATCAGTACCATTACGTCGACCAACGACAATTGCTTGGGTAAAGAGTGCCCGAGTTATCAAGATTGCTTTGTTTTAAAAGCGCGTAAAAAAGCCATGGATTCCGATTTGGTGGTGGTCAATCACCATTTGTTTTTGGCCGATTTAGCGATTAAAGAAACTGGCTTTGGTGAACTCATTCCCGATGCTGATGTGTTCATTTTTGATGAAGCGCACCAATTACCCGACATTGCTAGCCAATATTTTGGTCAGTCGATTTCTAGCCGTCAAATTCAAGATCTCGCCAAAGACATTGAAATTGGTTATCGCACTGAAGCCAAAGACATGAAGCAATTGCAAAAAATCGCCACTAAACTAACGCAAACCTTCATGGATTTGCGGATCATTTTAGGTGACATAAATTATGCTGGTGCCAATCAATCGGGTAAAGGCAGTCGTGGTAATTGGCGAGAGGCGATCAAATCGCCCAATGTGATGCGAGAAATAGAACGATTGCATGAGGCGCTCGATTTGGCACTGCAAGTGTTGAAAATCGCACTGGGCCGAAGTGAATTGTTAGACGCGGCGTATGAACGGACGCACATGATAAAAAATCGACTCACGCGCGTGTGCGATGTGTCGATCACCGGTTATTCCTATTGGTATGAATGCAGTCCGCGCCATTTCGTGTTGCATATTACGCCGTTGTCGGTGGCAGAGAAATTCAAAGAACAAATTGAAACCAAGCAAGGCAGTTGGATCTTCACTTCTGCGACCCTAGCCGTGCGGGATGACTTCAAACATTTTACCGAGCGTTTAGGTATTGAGCCTGCGCAACAATTGACCCTACCGAGCCCATTTGACTATCAATCGCAAGCCTTACTTTGTGTGCCACGGTATTTACCCGAGCCGAATAGTCACGGCATGGCGGAAAAACTGGCGCAGATGCTCACTCCTGTCATCGAAGCCAACCAAGGGCGTTGTTTCTTTTTGTGTACTTCTCACCAAATGATGCGCCGATTAGCGGATTTGTTTCGCGAGCAATTGGATTTGCCGGTGTTGGTGCAGGGTGAAACCAGTAAGCAAAAACTGCTCAATGAATTTATTGAGTTAGGCAATGCGGTGCTGGTGGCTACGGGGGCATTTTGGGAAGGGATTGATGTTAGAGGTGACGCGCTAAGCTGTGTTATTATCGACAAATTGCCGTTTACCGCGCCGGATGATCCGCTTTTAAAAGCCCGAATTGAAGATTGCAGGCTCAAACAAGGGGATGCATTCGCGGATGTGCAATTACCGGAAGCGGTGATTACTTTAAAGCAAGGCGTTGGGCGTTTGATCCGCGATAGTAAAGATAAAGGCGTGTTGATCATTTGCGATAATCGTCTTGTCACCCGTGATTATGGCGGTGTGTTTTTACAAAGTCTGCCGCCGATTCCAAGAACGCGTGATTTGCAAAAAGTATCCGAATTTTTATGTTTGTCGGCTTCTCAGCCAAGTGCGGCAGACCAAGATTAATCCAAACCAGATAAATAGCTTGAGGCTTTAATGAGCGCAAAAATTCTTGCCTTAGATACATCGACAGAAAATTGTTCTGTTGCTCTTATGATTGATGATCGCATTATTGCGCGTAGTGAAGTTGCCCCGCGTGATCACACCAAAAAAATTCTACCTATGGTGGATGAGGTGTTAAAAGAAGCGGGTATTACCCTGCAAGAATTGGATGCGTTAGCTTATGGTCGCGGCCCTGGTAGCTTTACGGGTGTGCGTATTGGCATTGGTATTGCGCAAGGTCTTGCTTTTGGTGCTGAGCTACCCATGATAGGTATTTCTACTCTAGCCGCGATGGCACAAGCGTCTTATCGCCTTCATCAAACTGAGCAAGTCTCAGCTGCGATCGATGCACGTATGGGCGAAGTGTATTGGGGGCAATATCAGCGTCAAACTGATGGTGATTGGCAAGCCGTTGCCATTGCAGACGGTCAGCTTGAATGCGTGATTCCACCGCAAGAATTGGCGGCGAATCTAGTCGCAAGTGCTGATACCTGGAAACAAGCTGGTACGGGGTGGGAGGCTTACGCCGATATCTTAGATCATTTGCCATTGAATATGGAAAAAGGTCAAGTGCTGTACCCTGAAGCGCAAGATATTGTGGTTTTGGCGCAATATGAATGGCAAAAGGGCAACACGGTAGAGGCAGAGCAAGCTAGCCCAACTTATTTACGCGATAAAGTCACCTGGAAAAAATTGCCGGGTCGTGAATAAGTCAAGCTCCCGTCAGTTTTTGCTCTGACGGGAACTCTTCGCTCGGCTGCTTTGTCCATGATGTATTGCTATGAATCAAAGAGAGCTAATGATGAAAAAATTATCCGTGTTTTTGTTTGTTCTGATAGACATCGCCGGTTGCTCATCATTGCCAACAGAGCTGGAAACTCAATCGCAGCAGCCCATCACAGATTATCAGCAATGGGTGAATAGTGATCCTGACCAAACTGCGGATGTGCGCTTAGGTGGCGTCATTACCAAAGTGACAAACCTGCAAGATAAAACTCGACTGGAAATCGTCAATCTTCCTATTTCATCTGCTGGTAAGCCAAGTTTAGAGGCCGATCCTAAAGGTCGATTTGTTGCTTATGTAGACGGTTTTCTCGATCCTGTCACTTACGCCAAAGGTCGGCTAATTACCGTGGCAGGGAAAAGCATGCCGCCAGAAACCGGTAAAGTCGGAGATTACACTTATACCTTTCCTGTGATGCAGGCGAGTGGACAACGTTTGTGGCAAATAGAGAAAACCACGTATATTGACAATAACGACTTTTGGATTGGCGGATGTTGGCGTGGTTCGATTTTCTGTTCAAGCTACGGGCCAACTCGAGCGCGTGTCGTGGAGCAAGTGAAATAAACTTATGCTAAAAGATGTCAAATTCTTGTTGCCTCACATTCAACTGTCAGGGCTAGAATGCGGCCATGAAGATCACGCAGAAGTCACGTTGTTATTTCTGCATGGCTGGCTTGATAATGCCGGCAGCTTCAGTCAGATCATGCAGGAATTAGCGCCGGTCGCAACTGAAGAACGCTGGCACTTATTAGCCGTAGATTTGGCTGGGCACGGTTTCTCTCAACATCGCAATACGGATAACTTTTATCCATTTCATGACTATATCGCCGATCTTCACCTGCTATTGGCACAACTGGACACAAAAAAGCTCATTTTAGTCGGCCATTCGCTTGGTGCTTTAATAGCAAGTTGTTATAGTGCCGCTTTTCCAGACAAAGTGCATGGTCTTATCCAAATAGAAGGTTTAGGCCCATTGTCGGAATCCGCAGACAATAGCGCTGAAAGGTTGCGAAAAGGCATTTTGAGCCGTCAACGCCTGCTTGCCAAACCTATTCGCCGTTATGAGTCGCAACATAATGCTTGTTTGCATCGGATGCAAGCCAATCAACTGACGGCGACTCAACTGAAATCCTTGATTGACAGAGGTACGGTTGAGCGAGACGGTTATTGGTACTGGCGTTATGATCCAAAGTTGCGTTGTGATTCTTTATATAGAATGACGGAACAACAAAGTTTGGCTTATTTACAAGCCATCACATGCCAAAATCTGCTTATTTTGGGTGAGACGGGGTTTCCACAATTGGCATCGGCTGCAGCAAGGAAGGCCGCATTATCGCATCATGAAGAAGTGACCGTCCCAGGTGGGCATCATTGTCATATTGAATCTTATGCACAAGTTAGTCGCATTATTGTGAGTTTTGTAGACAAAATTAGACAAAATCGCGATTAAGTCATTTATCTTAGATATAATTGCGTCTAGCCTTATTGCTGTTGAGCTGAGACGAATCGTTAAAAATAAAATGGCAAACAGCTTTGTATTGGTTTGTTTAAAGCTGATTGTTGTTGATACCAATTAAAGGAAAATACCGTGGAAAAACCGTGGTTGAAGCGTTACCCAGAGAATGTACCTCACACTATTGATCCTGATAAATATTCATCACTGGTAGAAATGTTTGAGCAATGTGTTCAAAAGTTTGCTGACCAGCCAGCCTTTTTGAATATGGGCTCAGTGATGACCTTCCGTAAGTTGGAAGAACGCAGCCGAGCTTTTGCATCCTATCTACAAAATGATTTGAAACTGCAAAAGGGTGACCGTGTCGCGCTAATGATGCCTAATGTACTGCAATACCCGATCGCGCTATTTGGTATTTTGCGTGCTGGTATGATCGCCGTAAACGTCAACCCACTTTACACACCGCGTGAGCTTGAGCATCAATTGAATGATGCTGATGTTAAAGCGATTGTGATTGTATCGAATTTCGCCCACACGTTAGAAAAAGCGGTAGCGAATACGCCAATTAAACATGTGATTTTAACCAGCCTTGGTCAAATGCTGCCGAAAGTAAAAGGTACAGCGGTCGACTTTGTGGTGAAGTATGTCAAAGGTATGGTGCCAAAATATCATTTGCCAGGGGCGATTTCTTTCCGTAAAGCCCTGTATAAAGGTCGTCGTCAGCAGTACGTGAAACCGTTTTTGGAAGGCGACGATATCGCATTTTTGCAATACACCGGTGGTACAACAGGTGTAGCGAAAGGGGCGATTTTGACTCACCGCAATATGATAGCCAATGTACTGCAAGCGAAAGCCTCTTACGGTGCGATTTTGCGTGATGGCCGTGAGACCATAGTGACCGCATTGCCGCTTTACCATGTATTTGCGTTAACGATTAACTGTTTGTTATTTATGGAGCTTGGTGGCCAAAACTTACTGATCACCAACCCAAGAGATATTCCTGGTTTTATTTCTGAGTTGCAAAAATATCGCTTCACTGGCATCACCGGCGTGAATACTCTATTTAACGCTCTTGTGAATAATGAAGATTTTAAAGAGTTGGATTTCAGCAACTTACGAATCTCTGTCGGTGGTGGCATGGCGGTGCAAAAAGCGGTAGCTGAAAAATGGCAATCCATTACCGGTATTCACTTACTGGAAGGCTACGGCTTGACAGAATGTTCTCCATTGGTGGCAGCATGCCCATACGATCTTGGTGTCTACAACGGCTCAATTGGTCTGCCAATGTCGTCAACCGAAGTGCGTATTATTGATGATGAAGGCAATGTGCTCGGTTTTGATCAAATTGGTGAGTTGCAAGTACGAGGCCCTCAAGTGATGGAAGGCTATTGGAACCGTGCCGAAGCGACGAAAGAAGTCATTAGTGAAGATGGTTGGTTATCAACCGGTGATATTGTTCGTTTTGATGAAGATGGCTTTATGTACATCGTAGACCGTAAAAAAGACATGATCCTAGTGTCCGGTTTTAACGTCTATCCAAATGAAATTGAAGATGTTGTGGCTTCTCATAGTAAAGTGCTTGAAGTGGCGGCGATTGGTCAACCTCAAGAGACATCTGGTGAGATCGTGAAGATCTACGTCGTGAAAAGTGATAGCAGCTTAACCAAAGATGAATTGATCGCGCATTGTCGTGAGCATTTAACGGGCTATAAGATCCCGAAAGTGGTTGAGTTTAGAGAAGAGCTACCCAAGAGTAACGTAGGCAAAATTTTACGTCGTGAATTACGCGAGGAAAATATCGCTAATTTATCGAAGAAAGCTTAAGAGAAAGAAAGTGCTTAACGCTTAAACTGATTTAGCGTTGCACATAGTCAAAAATGCCAGAGTAAAATTCTGGCATTTTATTTAAGGAATGACGTGAATTACACCATCATTAAAGACAGCCACACCTTACAAAAAGTGTGTGAGAAAGCCCGCCAGACTGACGTTATCATGCTAGATACCGAGTTTGTTCGTACCCGTACTTTTCACCCGAAGCTGGGTTTGATTCAGCTTTATGATGGTGAACAGCTGGTATTAATTGATCCGCTTGAAATCGACGACATGCACTCTTTCGCCGATTTGTTAGCCGATACTTCTGTGATGAAGATTCTGCACGCATGTGGTGAAGACCTTGAAGTGTTTCAGCATGTATTTGGTTGTGTGCCTACGCCGATGGTGGATACCCAATTGATGGCGGCATTTTTAGGATATGGGTTATCGACAGGTTTTGCCGCTTTAGTGAATGATTACCTTGGCATCGAGTTGGATAAAAGTGAATCTCGTACTGATTGGCTAGCGCGCCCATTAACCGATAAGCAACTCGATTATGCGGCAGCAGATGTGTATTACTTGTTGCCGCTATATCAAAAATTGTTGGTACAAGTGGAAGAAACAGGCTGGCTTGAAGCCGCGCAGCAAGAATCTAAATTGCTGGTGGAAAAACGCCTGAAAACCGTGAAACCAGAGAAAGCCTACTTAGCGGTAAAAGGGGCGTGGACGCTTAACCCGCAACAGCTAGCGATATTGAAAATCATGGCAAAGTGGCGCTTAGAAGAAGCCAAACAACGTGATCTGGCATTAAACTTCATCCTCAAAGAAGCCAACATGATTGAGATTTGTCGCCAGCAGATGACCAGCTTGCAACAAATGAGTGATGCCGGCTTTGACCATCGCGAAATTCGACGTCATGGTAATCGAGTAATTTCTATGGTGAAGCAAGGGCTAGAAACCCCAGAAAGCGAGTGGCCGGAAAAAATCACTCGATTAATGGACAATCCCGTTTATAAGCAATTGTTCAAAACGTTAAAAGATGTGGTAAAACATGCCTCTGAAACCTCTGGCTTAGCCTCGGAGTTTCTTGCCTCGAAAAAGCAAATTAACCAGTTCATCACGTGGGTTTGGAAACATGAACGCAATCCAGAAAAATTACCGGATGTGATGCAAGGCTGGCGTAAAGAAGTGGTGGGTAATGCGTTGAATGGGAAAATGCAATAGCGGGATTCGGAATCTCGTTACTCGTGTCTCGACTTTGATGCTGAGTATACATCGATCAACCGTTGTTACACGGAATTCTTTATAAATATTGCCTCTAAAACGACAAAACCCACTTCATTTTTGGTGAAGTGGGTTTTTCTTTTTCGAGAAACGAAATCCGAGTAACGAGTTTCGGTTTTTAATCTTTTTCCGGCAACTGAATATTCAGTTCCAATACCGATAAATCGTCATCACCTTGTTCTAGGCTGACGTTGACCATCGATGGATCGACTTCGACGTATTTGCTCAGTACCTGCAGAATATCTTCTTTCAACTGCGGCAAATAAGATGGGCTACTGCCTTGGTTACGACGTTCAGCAACAATGATTTGCAGACGTTCTTTCGCTAAGTTAGCGGTGTCTTTTTTCTTAGGTCGGAAGAATTGCAGTAATGACATTTTAACCTCCGAATAAGCGTTTAAAGATGCCTTTTTTCTCTTCCGTTAAGAAGCGAAACTCTTTTTCTTCACCCAAAAGACGATCAACTGCATCGCTGTAGGCTTGACCCGCATCAGATTCATCATCATGAATGACCGGTACACCTTTATTAGATGCATTCAAAACCGCTTGGCTTTCTGGAATCACACCCAGCAGTGGAATGTGAAGAATATCTTCAACGTCTGTCACACTGAGCATTTCACCCGCATTCACACGGGCAGGGTTGTAGCGAGTAAGAAGTAGATGTTGCTTGACTGGCTCAAGACCTTGTTCAGCGCGTAGTGATTTTGAATCCAGTAAACCTAAAATGCGGTCAGAATCTCGTACTGATGACACTTCAGGGTTGGTGGTGATCACCGCTTCATCCGCAAAATACAGTGACATTAATGCGCCTTGCTCAATACCAGCAGGAGAGTCACAAATGATGAAGTCGAAACCCATCTCATGCAGTTCAGTTAATACGCGTTTAACGCCAGTGTGAGTCAATGCGTCTTTATCACGAGTTTGTGAAGCCGGTAAGATGAAAAGATTCTCACAACGTTTATCTTTGATTAAGGCTTGATTCAAAGTGGCTTCACCGTTGATGACATTGACGAAGTCATACACAACACGGCGTTCACAGCCCATAATTAAATCCAGATTACGTAGGCCAATATCAAAATCGATAACCGCCGTTTTTTTACCCCTGAGTGCAAGACCGGTGGCAATCGCTGCGCTAGATGTAGTTTTGCCTACACCCCCTTTACCAGACGTCACGACAATAGTACGTGCCATTTCATTTCCCTTATGTTGAATCAGTATTTCCAACAATGGATACGTTTTACAGTGTGATGCTTATCCCTTCGTACTTGACGCACTTTGGTTATGGTAAGCAATGACTGTTCAATGCCATTATTGCTCTCTGTTGTTGTTTTATCGCCTAATCAGCTTGCTTTACTGAAAATGCGTTTATCCCGAAAAAATTCAACCCGCAATGGTCAATAGACCTTAATGATTGAATTTATTTAATTTTGTCGAATTGCAATTGTTCATCTTGCAAAGTCACTAACACTTTATGTTGCCAGACTTCTGGTGCGATTTGATCGCTGAGATGATAGTGGCCAGCAATAGATACCAACTCAGCTTGTAAATCATCACATAAAATCATCGCGCCTTTTTGACCATTCGCACCAGCCAGAGCGCGACCACGGCAAGTGCCATGAATATGAATGCTACCATCGGCAATCACTTCGGCTCCAGCACTAACATGGTTTAAAATCACTAAATCGCAATCTTTCGCATACACCTGTTGTCCTGAACGTATCGGTGTGCGAATGACTTTTGTTGGTACGATGTCGGCAGGGGCTTGATAGCTTGACTTACTGGTCGACATCACAGCAAAACCGGCATCCGTTACTTGTTTCTTGACCAAGGGTGACTGACATCCGGTGACCCCGACCGGAATCATACCCGCATTCACAATACCTTGATGAAGTGCGCTAAAATCGATGTCTACTTGAGAGGCTTTCTCAATGTCAATAACCAGTGGTGCATGACTGAAAAACGCTGGGGCTTGTTCGACTTTTTGTTGTAAAAATTGCAAGCTGGTTTGCACGTTATCTTCCGGTAAATGCAAAACGGAGAGTGCGAAACTGCTGCCTTTTAAATCAGGTTTTGTAGCCATAGAGAAAGTTACTCTGAGTATTGAATACGCGTGATAATTTAAGATATTACTGCGTTTTATCAAAAGGTTATTTGTTGATCGATTTGATTAAACTAACAGTAACATTACAAAGTCTGACAATGTTATAGTCTATTTAAAACATCATTGGGTTAATTGCTTGTCATAATGATAAAAAAAGGTGTTAAATCCAAGTGAAAGTCCGTTTAATCAGTGTGTTTGCTTACAATGTGCCCAGATTTATCAAGGTAAGTGCTCAGTCGTCAAATTAGAAAGGGTGTTATATGTTGTGCTCGATTTATAAAAGTAGCAAAAAAGAGGGAATGTACTTGTATATTCCTAAAAAAGACGATTTTTCTGATGTCCCAGAAGCGTTATTGCAAATGTTTGGT
Source organism: Vibrio gangliei (assembly GCF_026001925.1). Classification (NCBI taxonomy): domain Bacteria; kingdom Pseudomonadati; phylum Pseudomonadota; class Gammaproteobacteria; order Vibrionales; family Vibrionaceae; genus Vibrio; species Vibrio gangliei. The sequence goes on from NZ_AP021869.1 coordinate 932,634, forward strand.
AAGCCTATTTTCGTCATGGTGATGAAAATGGAAGGGCGCAAATTAGCGTTAGTCGATATTGAAAAAGTAAAACAATCGCTTAACGATGAGGGTTACTTTTTGCAATTGCCTCCTCCTCCAGTCAATTTGCTGGATGAGCACAAAGCACGTAAGTCTCAATCAGAGTAAGCCCAGGTGGGCGGATTAAGGATGAATATGAACATGAAGTTAGTGGGGATGTCCGGTTTATTATTGACGGGGTTACTGAGCTTTAGCGTGAGCGCTCAAGACAGCGACTCTTCAACTGATTCAGCGACGGATGTTGTCCAGCAAGAACAAGACTTTCAAGCCTATGTTGAAGGTTTAAAACAAGAAGCTAAGCAAAAAGGGATCACAGATGCCACTATTGCCGCTGCGTTTAAAAATGTCGAATTTCACCCACGTGTAGTGAAAGCCGATAACAATCAGCCGGAGAAAAAACTGACGTTAGATGAATATATTCCTCGCGCAGTGCCGAATTGGAAAATTAAACAGGCGCGTCGTTTGTATCATGAGCATTTCGACGATCTACAGCGTATTGGTGAACAATACGGTGTGCAGCCTCGTTTTATTGTCGCATTGTGGGGCGTGGAAAGTAATTTCGGCAAATATACTGGAAATCATAACGTGATCGATTCATTAGCCACATTGGCTTTTGATGGACGTCGTGAAGCATTATTCCGCAAACAGACCATGGCGGCTTTGCAGATCATTGATGAAGGTCATATCAGTGCGGATAACATGAAAGGCTCTTGGGCTGGTGCCATGGGGCAATGTCAGTTTATGCCAACGTCGTTTTTAGCCTATGCACAAGATGGTAATGGTGATGGCAAGAAAGACATTTGGACCACAGAGCAAGATGTGTTTGCTTCGGCAGCGAATTATTTAAAAACCGAAGGTTGGGATGACAAATACACCTGGGGCCGCCAAATTCGGGTACCACAAGGTATTAACCCGGAGTTGCAAGGTCGTGAAGAAGAGAAAGGTAAATACTTACAAGAATGGTCAAAACTGGGGATCACGAATTTAGACGGCTCACCTTTACCGGTACTGAATGAAGACATTAAAGCCTGGTTAATCATGCCCGATGATGAGATTGGTCGAAGCTACTTGGTGTACAACAACTATAACGTGCTAATGCATTGGAATCGTTCCTATTATTTCGCACTTGCCGTGAGCACATTGGCGGATAAAATCGTTGACAATAATTAGCTTTACTGCACAAGTGGTTAGCAAAAGGTAAAGTAATGTAAATTCGTCTCGCATTCGTATCATTTTTGCTGATCAACCGCTATTTTTAGAGGCTGTCACACTTTTTTGTGACAGCCTTTTTATTTTCATAAGATATCGAGATATCGAGATATGAGTATGCTTACTAACCGTTTAAATGTGGGATTATTGTCGGTTGTTTTGGTTGCAGGGGTTGCCGGATGTGATTCTGAATCTTCTGCACCACAACAAGCCGCCGCGAATCAGGCCATGCCAGTAGAAGCGATTTCTATGGCGAAAAAGCCAACAACGATGTACACCGAATTGCCAGCTCGTGTGGTGGCGACAAGAGTGTCAGAAGTTCGTCCACAGGTAACCGGTATTTTGCAACAACGTTTGTTTGAAGAAGGACAAATGGTTGAGCAAGGTGATGTCTTGTATCAAATTGACCCGGCACCGTATCAAGCGGATGTGAAAAGTGCTCAAGCTGCTTTAGCGAAAGCCAAGGCCGATGAATCGGTACTGAAAAAAACAGCATTACGCTATAAAGATCTCGTGCAGCGTAAGTTGATCAGTCAAGATGAATATGACACCGCTGACGGTAACTGGCAGCAAGCAAAAGCCCAATCTGCCGTTGCGCAAGCCGCACTCGATAACGCTAAAATTTCACTTTCTTACACTAAAGTCACTGCGCCAATTTCTGGCCGTATCGATATCTCAAATGTGACGGAAGGGGCACTGGTGACGGCAAACCAAGACGTGGCGTTGACGACCATTCAACCGTTAGATCCCATTTATATCGACATGACACAATCTTCTTTGTCGATGGCGAAAATCAAGAAAAGCCTAGGCTCGAATATGAATCCGAAAGTGGCCGTTAAATTAGAAGATGGCACTGAATATGACCAAATGGGGATGCTCACTTTCTCGGGTGCCAAAGTCGATACTTCAACCGGCAGTGTAACGCTACGTGCCAAAGTACCAAACCCTGATTCCATTTTACTGCCGGGTATGTTTGTCCGCGCTGAAATCGTAATTGCAGACCAGAAACCAATGTACACATTATCGCAAGGTTTAGTGAGCTTTGGTCAAGGTGGTAAAGCGACCGTCCTTGTGGTTGAAGACGGTAAAGTGGCAACGCGAGAAGTAAAAACAGGCCCAACCGTTAATGGTAATGAGTGGGTTATTGAATCCGGTTTGAAAGATGGCGATCAAGTGATTACCACGAACCTGATGAAAATCCGCCCGGGTATGCCTGTGCAAGTTGTATCTGATGATGCAAGCGCGACTCAAACCGCACAGAAATAGGAAGCAGACCCATGGTAAGATTTTTTATTGATCGCCCAATATTTTCTTGGGTTATCGCAATTTTGATCATGCTGGCAGGTGTACTGTCAGTAATGAGTTTGCCAATACAGCAATACCCAACTATCGCGCCCCCAGCGGTCCAAATCAGTGCTGTTTATCCAGGTGCTTCGGCGAAAACGGCTGAAGACTCTGTGACTCAGGTGATTGAGCAAAACATGACAGGTCTGGATAACCTTTTGTACATGTCCTCTTCAAGTAGCTCGTCAGGCTCGGTTTCAGTGACACTGACTTTTGCATTGGGCACAGATCCAGATATTGCGCAAGTACAGGTACAAAACCAGTTGCAACAAGCCATGAGCCAGTTACCGAGCGATGTACAAAAGCAAGGTCTCAGTGTTCGCAAATCGTCCGCTTCGTTTATGTCTGTCAACGCATTTATTTCAACCGATGGCAGCATGACGCAAAGTGATATTCAAGACTACGTAAGTTCGCATATCGCAGATCCTCTGAGTCGATTGAATGGTGTGGGTGACGTGCAGGTGTTTGGTTCGCAATATGCGATGCGTTTATGGCTTGATCCAGCGAAGTTAACCAGTTACCAATTAACGCCAATTGATGTTTATCAAGCGATTGAATCTCAAAACACTGAAGTAACAGTCGGCCAAATTGGTGGTGCGCCAGCGGTGCCAGGGCAGCAAATTAACGCCACCATTACTGCGCAAAACCGTTTGCAAAGTGTTGAACAATTTAAAAATATTTTGCTGAAAGTGCGTTCAGATGGCTCACAAGTTCGAGTAAAAGATGTCGCACGTGTTGAGCTAAATGGTGAAGACCTCAGTGTTCTCGCACAATATAACGGTCAAGGTGCATCAGGGATTGCGATTAAGTTAGCCACAGGTGCGAACGCTATTGCGACCCAAAAGTTAGTTGATGAGAAACTGGCTGAACTCGAAAAGTCCATGCCTGAAGGGCTGAAAGTCGTTAAAGCGATGGACACCGTACCATTTGTTAAAATCTCGATTGAAGAAGTGGTTCATACTTTAATTGAAGCCGTGGTTTTAGTTTTCCTAGTGATGCTGCTGTTCCTACAAAACTGGCGTGCAACTTTGATTCCAACTATCGCCGTGCCTGTGGTACTTCTGGGTACCTTCGGGGTGATGGCCGCGATGGGCTTTAGCGTTAACACCTTAACCATGTTTGGTATGGTTCTGGCCATCGGCTTGCTGGTGGATGATGCCATCGTTGTGGTGGAGAACGTCGAGCGTGTAATGGCGGAAGAAAATTTGCCACCACTGGAAGCGACACGTAAAGCCATGAGTGAAATTACTGGCGCATTGATCGGTGTTGCAATGGTGCTTTCAGCGGTATTCGTCCCAATGGCCTTTATGAGTGGTTCAACCGGTGCGATATATCGTCAGTTCTCTTTGACCATCGTATCCTCAATGGTGTTATCGGTTATCGTTGCGATGATCTTCACGCCAGCACTTTGTGCCACTATGCTGAAACCACATCATGGTGAGAAAACGACGGGCTTCTTTGGTTGGTTTAACCGTCACTTCAATCGCTCAAGTGAAAAATACACCAATGGCGTGCGTAAGATCCTTAGCCGTCCAAAACGTGTGTTCATTATTTATGTTGTGATGTTGCCACTCATTGGTTGGATGTTCACCTCAATCCCGTCTAGTTTCTTGCCAGATGAAGACCAAGGTAACTTTATGGTCATGGTGCAGCTACCCACCGGCGCAACATTAGAGCGTACTGAAAAAGTAATGGCGGATGTACGTGAATACTTTACTGAAAACGAAAAAGATACCGTGAAGTCATTCTTCCAAGTATCGGGTTTCAGTTTTGTCGGTCAAAGCCAAAATGCGGGTATGGCTTTCCTTGAGTTAAAAGATTGGTCAGAGCGTACCAAGCCGGGGCAGGATGTGAATTCCATTATCGGTCGCGCAATGCAGCATCTAAGTCAAAATAAAGAGGGTGTCGTTTTTGCGATTAACCCGCCTGCCATTCGTGAACTGGGTCAGGCTTCGGGTTTCGATATGTACTTCGAAGACAGAACGGGTATTGGTCACGACAAACTCATGCAAGCTCGCGACATGCTATTGCAAGCGGCTAACCAAAATCCGGCACTGCAAAAAGTACGTCCAAATGGTCTTGATGACCAAGCGCAGTTCTACATTGATCTGGACTATGAAAAAGCCAAAGCATTGGGTGTCAGCATTAGCGATATCAACCAAACGCTATCGATGGCTTGGGGTTCTTCTTATGTGAATGACTTCATCGATCAAGGCCGAATCAAGCGCGTGTACATTCAAGCCGATGCGCCTTATCGCATGACACCTGATGATTTAAACCATTGGTACGTGCGTAATGACCAAGACAAAATGGTGCCATTTAATGCCTTCAGCCACACACGTTGGGGTATGGGGTCACCTAACTTACAGCGTTATAACGGTAACTCAGCGGTTGAGATCTTAGGTGAAGCCGCGCCAGGTTACAGTACCGGTGATGCCATGAAAGCGATCGAAGACATTGCGAAAACCTTACCTGATGGTGTTGGCGTGAGCTGGACAGGCATGTCTTACCAAGAGCGTGAATCAGGCGATCAAGCACCAATGCTATATGCGCTTTCAATGCTGATCGTATTCTTGAGCTTAGCAGCCTTGTATGAAAGTTGGACAATCCCGATGGCGGTTATCCTTGTTGTGCCTCTGGGCGTACTCGGTGCCTTGGGCGCGACCATGATGCGTGGCTTAGAAAACGACGTTTACTTACAAGTTGGTTTATTGACAACCATTGGTTTGTCAGCGAAAAACGCCATCTTGATCGTTGAGTTCGCCAAAGATCTATACGAGAAAGGCATGGGCTTGATGGAAGCCACATTAGAAGCGTGTCGTATGCGTTTGCGTCCAATCTTGATGACTTCATTTGCATTCATCTTGGGCGTATTACCATTGGCAACCAGTACGGGGGCGGGCGCAAACTCACGTCATGCCATTGGTACCTCGGTGATCGGTGGTATGTTAACCGCAACCTTCTTAGCTATCTTCTTCGTGCCTATGTTCTATGTCGGTGTGATGAAACTCTTTGGTGGTAAAAGAAAGCAAGCGGAAAACCACACGCAACAAGATCAGCCTGCAATAGAATCGAAAGACTCATAATCTGGCTATGTAATAAAGATAATCAAGGCAGTGGGTGAGAGCTCGCTGCCTTTTTATTTATCCGTGACAAGTTAACCGCCACAGTCAGTGCTACAATTCTGGGCAGAAAAATAAATCTGGAGATAAATACTTATGATTAAAGGAAGTTGCTTATGCGGCGCCATTCACTATGATGTGGAATTGGTCGAAGGAAAGGTATTTAATTGTCATTGCCAATACTGTCGTAAAGCTCATGGTGCCGATTATGTCACCGTTGCATTGGCTGATGCTAGCACACTCACCATTAAGGATGAGCAGCATCAATTGAAAGAGCATCAAACCGGCACTGGAGGCTTTCGAGCATTTTGCTCAACTTGCGGCACGCGTTTGTTTAATTATGCTCCAGATAAAAGCCTCTATTTCAGCGTGACGCTATCGACGGTTGATACCCCGGTTAACGCCAAACCGGTTGCCAATTTCCATATCGATTCAAAAGCCAGTTGGTGTGAATTAAACCCTAATATTCCAAGCTATGAAGGCGTACCGGAAGGGATTATTCGTTAAAAAAACGCCCCTGTTTTTGACGAGGGGCGTTTATCCATGCTATTTCACTTTGTTTTGAAAAGTGGATTATTTCGAAAAGTTTTCACACGCATACATGGTGTTTTCAATGAGGCTTGCCACTGTCATTGGGCCGACACCACCTGGTACAGGTGTAATATGGCTCGCGTTGTCTTTCGCGACATCGTATTCCACATCACCGATCAGTTTTCCATCATCCATACGGTTAATACCCACATCGATCACCACTGCGCCTTTCTTGATCCAAGCACCCGGAATGAAGTTGGGTTTACCGACAGCAACCACTAATAGATCCGCTTGGCGAATATGGCCTTCTAAATCTTTAGTGAAACGGTGACAAGTGGTGGTGGTGCAGCCTGCAAGTAATAGCTCTAACGTCATTGGGCGGCCAACGATGTTCGATGCGCCAACGATCACAGCATGTTTACCATGAGTATCAATATTGTAGCGCTCTAGCAGCGTCATGATACCTTTTGGTGTACAAGAACGTAATTTGGGCATACGTTGGCATAAGCGACCAACGTTATAAGGATGGAAACCATCAACGTCTTTTTCTGGGTGAATGCTTTCTAATACTTTTGTGCTATCTATACCAGCAGGAAGAGGAAGCTGAACTAAAATACCATCGATTTCAGGATCGTTATTTAATTCTTCTACTACAGCCAACAGTTCTTCTTCTGATGTAGTTGCAGGTAAATCAAAAGACTTAGAAACAAAGCCGACTTCTTCACAAGCACGACGTTTACTGCCGACATACACTTGTGACGCTGGATCACTACCAACCAAAACAACCGCTAGCCCTGGGGCGCGTAAACCCGCCTCGACACGCGCTTGAACACGAGCTTTAACTTCAGAACGAACAGTTTGTGAAATCAACTTTCCATCAATAATTTGAGCAGTCATGGTTTTCCTTCAATCCTTATTTGACTAGCTGTGCTAGATTTGCGGCGTATTGTCGCAAAAAAATAAAGTAATATCCATAAGGCAAACGTTTGCTTTTTGCCGTTTTACAGATTTGATGGGTCGCTAATTACACCGGGTATCATTGCTTTAAGCGTTCCGCCCCAATAATGCCTTTTTTTTCAACACTCAAGCCCTAATCACATAGAAAGCGATTGACCTGACTTTTTCATCTCGTATAATTCCCCACTCAAAGCGCCCTTAGCTCAGCTGGATAGAGCACCTGCCTTCTAAGCAGGTGGTCACAGGTTCGAATCCTGTAGGGCGTGCCATATAAAGAAACCCCAGATAACCATTTTGAGTTGTCTGGGGTTTTTGCTTTTGAAATGACTGAATGCAAATTATTCGTTATTTGTCTGCTGGTGGGGTGAGGTTTTCCCCTTTAGATGCGATGACATTTTTATACCAGTCAAAACTTTTCTTTTTAATACGCTGGAGTGTCCCGTTACCTTGGTCATCTCTATCTACGTAAATCACACCGTAGCGTTTAGACATCTGAGCGGTTGAGGCACTCACGAGATCAATAGGCCCCCAACAGGTGTAACCTAAGATTTTTACACCGTCTTGTAGCGCTTCACCGACTTGATAGAGGTGATCGTTCATGTATTGAATACGGTAGTCATCCTCAATTTGCCCATTTTCATTGATTTTATCGACTGCACCTAGCCCGTTTTCAACGATAAACAATGGCTTTTGGTAGCGGTCATAGAGCAGATTGCACACAATACGGAGTCCTTTTGGATCAATTTGCCAGCCCCAGCCTGTCGATTCTAAATAAGGATTAGTGCCCATTTTGAATGCCACATCGTCTTCTTGTGACATGGTATTTTTTTGTACGCTCACACAGCCGGTCATGTAGTAGCTAAATGAGATAAAGTCGATGGTTTCTTTTAAATCTTGTTTGTCTTGTTCTGTAATGTTGAGGGAAATGCCTAGTTCTTTAAATTTACGAGTCATGTAGCTTGGGTAGTAACCACGGCTTTGTACATCACCAAAGAATAACCAGTCACGATTTTGCTGCATGGCTTCAAATACGTCATCAGGATGACTGGTTAATGCGTATTGTACTGCGCCAAGCATCATGTTGCCGATCTTGGCTTCTGGTAGCATTTCATGGCAAAGTTTGACGGCTTTTGCACTGGCAACTAACTGGTGATGAATACCTTGATACAGCGTTTGCTGATCACTGCCACGAGGAATGCCAGCACCTGTGAACGATTCATGCAAAGTGACATTCACTTCATTAAAAGTCAGCCAATATTTGACTCGATTACCATAACGTTCGAACACCGTTTTAGCGTAGCGCTCGAAAAAACCAATCAGTGTTCGGTTTGTCCAGCCGTGATAATGCTCAGCCAGGTGCAGTGGCATTTCATAGTGCGATAGCGTCACGACAGGTGTGATGTTGTGTTTTTCCAGTTCATCAAAGATTTTGTCGTAATACGCCAGTCCCAACTCATTGGGTTCTAGCTCATCGCCTTTGGGGAAAATACGGCTCCAAGCAATTGATAAGCGAAAACAGCTAAAACCTAATTCTGAAAAAAGTTGGATGTCTTGCGGGTAGCGGTGGTAGAAATCAATAGCGATGTCTTTAATGTTGAAATCACCAGTTTGACGTGAACGCAACTCACCAAATGATCCATATGGTTGAACATCGGAAGTGGATAGACCTTTCCCATCGGTAGTATGCGCACCTTCAATTTGGTTTGCAGCTGTCGCGCCGCCCCATAGAAATGTGTCTGGAAAACGAAATGACATCAGAGACTCCTTGTGATTAGTAACATATTTAAAATCACTATAATTGTTTGAAGTAGGGAGAAACAAAGCAATTCTCAATGCGTATGAATTAGCTGTATTAATCCCTGTGGTGAATAATGACGTGAGAGATTAATTCTATATTGATATAACTGGTGAGTAATGTCTTAATGCAAAATTGGAGTTTGGACAAATTGAATAAGGGATAAAATGATTTCAAGTTTTATGGAGGCCATTCTGCCTGTGATGATAATTGCTTTGCTTGGCGCATTTCTCAGTAAAAAAACAACTTACCTTGATGATCCCAATCTGCCTCAACTGATACTAAATGTTGGTATGCCATGCTTATTACTGCATTCGATGCTGGGTTCACATATTGAATTTTTGAGTATGGGGAAATTGGTTATCGCAGCTGTTTTGGCTTTAACCTGCATGGTATTACTCACTTTTATATTTTTAAAATCTCTTCGTTTGCCTGTGCGTTATTATCTTCCTGTTCTAGTTAACCCTAATACGGGCAATTTAGGAATTCCTATTGCTTATGCATTGCTTGGGGAAAAGGGACTAGCAGGTGCGGTGATCATTTCCTCTGTTATTGAAATTAGCCATTTTACGTTAGGGATTGGCATGATGTCAGGCTCGTTTAACGTTAGAAAGCTCTTGGCTAACCCTCCGGTGATCTCGTTGATTATGGGGGCGGTTATTTTAGCCGCAGACCTTCCAGTCCCCAAATTTTTTATCCAGATATTTGATATGTTGGGTAACATTGCAGTACCAATCATGTTGTTGATGTTGGGACGCTCCCTTGCACACATGAAGGTTAAAGAAGCTAATTGGCTTAAGTTGTTTTTGCTTGCTTGGTACCGACCAGTCATCGGGTTAGGTGTTGCGTGGGGAATTGCGTTATTACTGAATTTATCACCGCTTTATACGGCTAATTTACTCATAGCAAGTTGTATGCCTGTCGCGGTCTTGAATTATATTTTTGTGACTCGTTATCAAGGGCCAGCAAATGATGTAGCAGGGTTGACTTTTTTAACTTTACCAACCGCGTTTATGGCTTTGATATTTATTCAATTAGTAGTAATGACTTAAGCTTGCTGATTAATACTGCTGAACCGTTTCATTGCGGAAACAAAGCCCCTGACAACAAACGTTATCAGGGCTAATTTTTATTGTCCATTAAATGCAAATTAACGAATGATCATTTGCTCACGCTCAGGACCAACTGACACCATAGAAACCGGCACACCCATTAACTCTTCAATGCGTTTAACGTAGTTTTGGGCCGCAATTGGTAGGCTTTCAAAGGTGCGACAACCGGTGATGTCTTCATCCCAACCTTGCATGGATTCATACACAGGTTTCAGCGCTGAGGTTTGTGGCCAAATTGGGTTTTCACTGTGCTCGCCATCGTAAGCGACACAGATTTTCAGATCTTGCATGCCAGATAAGCAATCAATTTTTGTCAGAGCGATCTCGGTGGCGGCTTGCAGATCGACACCGTTACGAGTGGCGACGGCATCAAAGTAACCCATATCACGTGGACGGCCTGTTACTGCGCCATATTCATTGGCGGCTTCACGGAAGTTGTCTTGTTCTTCCATTGCGGTAACCAGTGTGCCAGTACCGACTGATGAGCTGAATGATTTTGCGACAGCCACAATACGTTCTGGGCGAAGCGCGGGTAATCCGCTACCAATACCAGCATACGCCGCCGTCACATTCGATGAAGTCGTGTAAGGGTATTCGCCGTAAACTAAGTCGCGACCAGCACCTAATTGCGCTTCAAATAATAGGTTTTCATTTTTCTCTTGCAGTGCTTTAAGTGGTTGAGTCACATTGCAAATGAATGGACGCCAAGCGGCTGTGACTTCGAGTAACCACTCTGTCATTTCTTCGGCGCTTTGTGAGAAATCGCAGCTAGGGTATAGCGCTTTTAATTGCGGCATTTTCCAATCAAGCATGAATTGGATGCGCTCTTTTAGCACTTCAGGTTGATTTAACCAGCCGACTAAAATGCCTTTTTTCATTACGCGATCGCCATAAGCAGGCGCAATACCCTGACGGGTGGAGCCATAAGCGGCATCACCTAAGCGTTGTTCTTCTAGTGTGTCTTCTAGTGCGTGTAAAGGCAGGCATAAGGTGGCGCGATCAGATATGCATAATTTCACCTCTACACCAGCTTGTTTCACTTCAGCAATTTCTTCACTTAATGCCGCTGGGCTGATCACCATGCCAGGGCCTAAAACCGCCGTACAATTTGGATTAAAAATACCGCTTGGCAGTTGATGCAATTTGAAAGTACCGAATTCGTTAACCACAGTATGACCTGCGTTATTACCGCCTTGGAAACGAATACTCGCCGCAGCATTTTCAGCTAAAAAGTCAACAATACGGCCTTTACCTTCATCGCCCCAGTTGGCACCTACAACAACAATCGATGGCATAATTTTTTCTCCAAATTGATTTGAATATGCATAGTACGTAGCCAATAAAAATAAGAGAAATTAATTATGATTATTATCTTGATAACAGATTCATATCGAATAAGATGATTTGAACTCGCCCTGATAAGGAAAAATGATGCTGGATATTCATTGGTTAAAAACGTTTGTTACTTTGGCGGAATTAAAGCATTTCGGCAAAACAGCCAATGCCTTAAATATGACTCAACCTAATGTGAGTTTACATATCAAAAACTTAGAGCAGGCGACACGGGTGAAGTTGGTGGAACGCAACCCATTTCACTTAACGCCAGCGGGCGCGAGATTGCTCGAATCTGGTCAAAAAACCTTATGGGAATTGCAGGTGTGCCAGTCCGATCTTGATGCGATAAACGATTTGCAACAAGGTTCCTTGGTGATTGCTGCCAGTGACATCATTTCACGACTGTTATTGATAGGTCCATTCCAGCTATTTAAAGCGGAGTTTCCTGGTATCGATTTCACCCTGCTTAATACCACGTCTTCACAAGCGTCGAGTTTGGTTAAAAGCGCCGATGCGGATTTAGGGTTTGTAATTGCGCAAAAAGAAAGTGAGCCTTTGCATTTTACTGAATTACAGCAAGTAAAATGGTGCTCACTAGGCAATAACCTACAACGTTGGCAGCAAGGCGACTATGATCAAAGTGAGCCACCGACTTTAATTCTTTTGGGGCATGATACTCGCACACGAGATCTACTAGATACGGCATTGCCGAGTTTAAATTTACCGAGTTATCGCATCATGGAAGTGGGCAGTGTTGATGCGCAAATTGATTGGGCAGAAGCTGGCTTTGGGGTGGCGATTGTGCCAGAGTTTTCTTTATCGACCAAAGCGCATTTAACCACGGAAGTCACCCCATTACCTGAATTTCCAAGCACCAGTTTGGGTTATATTGTGCGGCAAAATCGCGTGTTATCAAAAGCCATTAAGCAGCTCTTGCACTGGGTGGATGAGGAAATTGCCCGCCGGCATTGATGGAATCACAAAATGAATGTGCAGTGAGACATATCTCTACATTTTGTCAGTTTTTTAAATTTGTATCAGCTAACTAGTTTACTAGTCTGGTTGATATCGCTATGATGGGCGTCATCATCAGCATAGAAATTGGGTTGCCCCATTTTTTCAATCGTTTTGAAGACAGTTTCAACCTTCCTACCTTCTTCTGCTTGATGCTTGTTTGTTTTTAAGTGCTTTGTGTACTTAATTTAGCGTAAAGAGAACTCAATATGACAACCGTAACAACAACAGCGAAACAACCTTCATTGGTGGGCGGCGCTTGTATTATTGCAAGTGTCTGTGTCGGCGCGGGTATGCTTGGTTTGCCAAGTGCTGGGGCAGGTGCGTGGACATTTTGGTCTATTGCTGCCATTGCATTAACCATGCTGGTGATGACGGTGTCGGGCTGGTTATTACTTGAAGCATTTAAACATTACGACCTGAACGTATCATTTAACACGGTTACGTCTGATTTACTTGGCGAAAAGGTTAACGCTTTTAATAACTTAACGGTGTATTTTGTCGGTGGGATCTTATTATATGCCTACACCACGTCATTTGGTTTGATTCTGCAAGGCTCGCTTGGGCTAGAGAGCAAAACCGCTTCCATTATTTTTGTATTCTTAGCCTCTAGTGTGGTGTGGCATTCGACTCGCGCGGTTGATCGTATTTCCGTAGTGTTGATTTGTATCATGCTGTTCAGCTTTATTTTTGGTGTGTTTGGTTTAACGGTAAATGTCGATTTTTCTAAGTTAACGGATGCTGTCAATCAACACGGTGAATACGCAAAATATGCGATGGCGTTATTACCCATTGCCTTAACCTCATTTGGTTATCACCATTCCGTCGCATCGATGCGATCTTATTATGGTGAGGAACGCAAAGCCAAATATGCGATTCTAGGCGGTACATCAATTGCGCTATTTTTGTATGTGATTTGGTTAGTGAGCATTTTTGGGCATTTATCTCGTGATTCATTTGGCCCGGTGATCGCCAAAGATGGCAACGTGGATGTTCTGTTAAGTGCACTAGGTACAGTTGTTGCGTCAGAAAAAGTGTCGCAAGCGATCAACATCTTCTCCGTTTCGGCGATTCTGTCTTCATTTATCGGTGTGGGTTTAGGTGTGTTTGACTACATCGCGGACTTATTCCATTTTGATAATCGCAGCAAATCAGGCAGAACGAAAACATGGGCCGTAACTTTCATGCCTCCGCTAGTTTTGTCGTTACTGTTCCCATTCGGCTTTATTTTGGCGATTGGTTACGCAGGGGCAGCAGCAACGGTTTGGACTTGCATTATTCCTGCATTGTTGGCGCTTAAATCTCGTCAACGCAAAGATGGCGACAAGGGTTTCATGGTTGCTGGTGGTAATGCGGTACCGTATTTAATTTTACTGTTTGGTGTAGCAACGGCGTTATTCCACTTTTTAACTATGTTGGATATTTTGCCTGTGTTTAAAGGCTAACCAACTTGTTAGATAACGTATTAACCCTCAGTACCGGTGTTCTGAGGGTTTTGTTTATCTGGACATTCGATTTATTTGTATACTCAAATACAACGAGACCAAAAAAGGAAAGCTCATGGCACGTATTGGCATTTTAATTCAAGCAATTTTATCAGCGTCCATTTTTTATCTAGGCTATACCATCTATCACTTTACCTCGACCGTAACCACAGTGGTGGATAAGTACCCGCAGATGCTAAGTGATATTGCAAAAACAGCAGAGACTTTAAAAGTCGATGATTGGCTTGAGGTCGCTAATAAGTTTGCCGATGTGACGCCTGATGCCGTTAAAGCGGCGCAAGATATTAATCAAACCGTCGAAAAAGTGAATACGACTGTTGGTGAAGTGAACAAAACCGCGGATAGCATCAATCAAAATATTCCGAGTGTGTTAGCTGAAGTGAAAGCGTTTCGAAGTGAAGCACTTCCGGGAATATTAGATGAATCCGCGCATTTGCGTGAGGCTGTACCGCCTATGCTAGCCAAAATAGATACCTTAATGGATAAAAGTGAAGATCTGTCAAAACAAGCTGCTCAAGGGGCTGTAAAAGGGGTGATTTTATCTCCGATAGAACTGATCAGAGATGCAGGAACGGGGCTTAAAAACAAAGTGACTCATGAGGGGGATACAGAGGTTAGTAGTGATTAATATCGAGCGTGCAAATGTCCTTATTACATGAAATTTTTTAATATACTGACTGGCATTTTTCATCAAATGCTTTTAACTCATGTACACTGAAAGTAATTGATATCAATGAGAATGTATCTATGGCTTTCGCAAGTATCTTAAAACCTCGCTCTTTATTCGTGATGCTGATGTTGTTGTTGGCGGGTTGTTCCAGTACATCTTCAACCTCGACTTCGCAGTATTATTACACCGATAGCTGGTGGCATGATGATTATTGGTTTTATCAAGATCATGTTTATCCTGATTGCTGTCATACCGATGGTGAATTTAAGCAAGCGGTCACCAGTTGGTGGCATACGCTTGACTCGGAAAAACAGCAAGAAATTAAAGATAAAGTTGATGGCTGGAAAGAGGGTAATGGGCCTGATATTCCTGCACTAAAAAACGACTTTCAAGCCAAATTTGACTCTTTGCCCCCAGAGAAACAGCAAGAGATCACTCAAAAGCGTGAGGCGATAAGACAGCAGATGTCAGATTCTAACGTACAAACCTTACCGGCTAACGTGAGCAAAGGCGACATGGCTGAGGCAGGGAAAAACCTTACACCTGAGCAAAAACAACAGATCAAAAACCGTTGGCAGAGTAAAGAAAGGCCCACGCTTAACCGACCAACGCGACCAAACTTGCCACAAACTAGACCGGCTCGCCCAACACCGTCGATGAACACCGGCGCTCGTCCAAATATCCCACGCCCTGATTTTAATCGTGGCGGGATGCGAGGCAGAGCGGGTGGCAGGCGTTAAATGTAACTCACTTCAAGGATTTGCGATGGCGGGTTAGGAAAAACTCGCCATGCCTGCCTATTGTTATTATTGTGTTAACTATTATTAAAATGCCGCTGCGACGAATAGCGGTAATGATGTATTCGATGTGATGGTTGACGCTTGACCACACCGCTTGCAGACGTAATGGACTACAAAGTAATGACACACAACTATAAGCATATTTTGGTGGTGGATGATGACCAAGAAATCCGCGAATTGCTCGATGAATACTTGAGTAAAATGGGGTTTACGGTCTCAACTGTGAATGATGGTGAGCAAATGAGAAATTATATTGCCGAGCACCATTATCCTGATCTGATTTTATTAGATGTAATGCTACCGGGTGAAGATGGATTTAGCCTTTGCCAGCATATCCGTAAAGAGTCGAATGTTCCCATCATTATGCTAACGGCGGTCTCGGATGAAGCCGATCAAATCGTTGGCCTGGAAATTGGTGCGGACGATTATATTGCGAAGCCTTTTAGCCCTCGTCAGTTAATGGCGCGTATTAAAGCCTTACTACGGCGAACTCACCTTGATGAACAAGCCAAGCCTACCGCCATTACCTTTGGGGATTGGAGGCTCGATACGCTTTCTCACGTTGCTTACCACTCAGATAAAAAACAAAAAATTGAATTATCAGGCAGTGATTTTGCACTATTGATGTTGTTTCTATCTAGACCGAATGAAGTCTTAGACCGAGACACCATTTCTTTTGAGATCAAAGGTCGTGAAGCCTTGCCTTTTGAGCGTGGTATTGATGTGCAATTGAGCCGTTTACGTCAGCGTTTAGGTGATACGGGGCGCGAGCATAAATACATCAAAACCATGCGTGGGAATGGCTATATTTTCACAGCGCCTGTGCATTATGGCCATTAACTGAAGCGCCCTGAACATGCGATTTTTCTGGAAATATCAATCGTTAGTCGCGCGGACTTTATTGCTGACACTACTGACTGTGATCGTGGCTCAGGGCATTTCTACGGCCATTTGGTACAGTAATTCTCGTCAGCAAGAAGTCGAAGGCATCAAAACCACCACCGTCAGCATGGCCTCATTATTCGCTTCTACGGTTTCCTATTTTCAAGCGCTGCCAGTCAATTATCGTCATGTCATCATGGAGCAGTTACGCAAAATGGGCGGCACCCGATTTTTTGTATCGTTTAACCATGAATACCTCAATATTCAGCCAATTGAAGATACACGTTTGAAGCAAGTGGCGATTCAATCCATGTCACAAGCACTGGAAGCAAAACTCACCAATGTACGTTCTATCCATGTTGAATT
Source organism: Vibrio gangliei (assembly GCF_026001925.1). NCBI lineage: Bacteria > Pseudomonadati > Pseudomonadota > Gammaproteobacteria > Vibrionales > Vibrionaceae > Vibrio > Vibrio gangliei. The sequence continues at coordinate 949,336 of NZ_AP021869.1, forward strand.
TGCCCATCCAGAACACCTCAAAATTCTTAAAAATGACATTTACCTCAGTGATTTGCCAAAGTCATGGGCGCATTACACCTTGACTTTAGAGCCATTAAATCCGCCCATCATGGTGGTACAAATTGAACTTGAATCTGATGAATGGATTTATATCGCGGCGTTACTGCCACCGCCTTATAACACGTTAGAGGATCGTATTTTACCGCCGTCGCAATGGTTGTATTTGTTACTGTCGACCGCGTTGCTGCTGATTTTTACTTACTTCATGATTCGTCGCCAAGTTCGACCGTTACGAAATCTGGCTAAAGCCGCGAATCAAATGAGTATTGATGGTGAGCAATCTCCGTTACCAGAAGAAGGGGCGGATGAAGTCGTGACGGCTACGTTGGCCTTTAACCGCATGCAGCAGCGTATTCGACATTATGTAATGGACCGTGAGCAGCTTTTTTCCGCTATCTCACATGATCTTAAAACGCCTATCACACGCTTACGCTTAAGAACCGAATTATTGGAAAGTGATGTTAAGCGAGCGAAGTTTAATCAAGACTTAGATGAATTAGAAATGATGGTGAAAGGTGCGTTGCAATGTGTGCACGATACCGAACTGCACGAAAACTCAAATTTGGTTTATCTCAATGATTTATTGAAAGCAGCGGCAGAAACGCATAATGCACATCAGATCAAAGTGACGCTACCAAATCAATCTATTGCGCCTGTATTAGGTAAGCCCTTGGCCTTAAAGCGTGTGATGACAAACCTTATTGATAATGGCGTGAAATATGGCAATAGCGTCAATATTACCTACAAACAAACGGATGATTACGTTGAATTGAATTTTATCGATCATGGCCCGGGTATTCCAGAAGAGCAGTTGGAATCTGTCTTTGAGCCTTATGTTCGTTTGGCTAAAGATAAAGAAGGTCATGGTTTAGGTTTAGGGATTTGCCGCAATATTTTGCATGCGCATGGAGGAACCATTCAAATCTTCAATGAACGAAATGCTGGGTTGAGAGTGCAAGTTGTATTGCCATTTAATACTCATCGACCTCAATAAAGCTGCAGCTTCAAGTACGAAGGGTATAGCGTGATACACAGCACATGTAACGCAATTGTTACAATGATGTTACCTTTTGTCGCGATATTCGCATTTAACCCCATCTATAGTAGACCCTAGCTAACTCATATTAAGTGATAACAATGCGTGAACGACGCGCAGAATGGGCTAGCCTGTAAATCCAATAACTGATCAATAACATGGACGATGACAATGAAAACAATGAACAAAAGTCTTCTGACCCTTGCTTTACTTTCTGCATCACAACTGTCTCAAGCGGGGGAAGTCGAAGTGCTTCACTGGTGGACATCTGGTGGTGAAGCGAAATCCGTCGCGGTTCTAAAAGACATGATGGAAAAACAGGGGCACACCTGGAAAGATTTCGCGGTTGCCGGGGGCGGCGGTGAAAGTGCCATGACGGTTCTAAAAACTCGTGCCGTTTCAGGTAACCCACCAGCGGCTGCACAAATCAAAGGCCATAATATTCAAGAGTGGGCAGATCTTGGTTTCTTGACTAACTTGGATAAGGTAGCCAAAGAAGGCAATTGGGACGGCATTTTACCTAAAGTGGTGGCGGATACCGCTAAATATCAAGGCCATTATGTCGCCGTTCCGGTTAACGTCCACCGTGTAAACTGGCTGTGGGCTAACAAAGCGGTGATGGACAAAGAGGGCTTGAGCGTACCCAAAACTTGGGACGAATTCTTCAAAGCCGGTGATAAGCTTAAAGCTGATGGCATCATTCCTCTTGCTCACGGTGGACAACCATGGCAAGACGCAACCTTATTTGAAGCGATTGCTTTAGAAAAATTGGGTAATGAGGATTACGTGAAAGCCTTTGTCGACCTTGACCAAGATGTGTTATCGGGTGACAAGATGGTTGATGCGTTCACCACCTTCAAAAAAGTACATGATTACATTGATAGCAACGCCCCAGGTCGTGACTGGAACGTAGCAACCTCAATGGTGATCAGTGGTAAAGCCGCAATGCAAGTCATGGGCGACTGGGCGAAAGGGGAATTTACGGCGGCCAATAAGATGGCGGGCACGGATTACACTTGTTCACCAACGCCAGGCACTGACGACTCATTTACTTTTAACGTAGACAGCTTTGCCTTCTTCCAAATAAAAGATAAAGACAACCAAAAAGCGCAGCAAGATCTAGCTAAGACCATTTTGTCGAAAGACTTCCAACAAGTGTTTAACTTAAATAAAGGTTCGATTCCCGTCCGTACTGATATGGACATGTCGAAGTTTGATAAGTGTGCTCTTGATTCCATGGATGCCTTTAAAGCCACAGCCAAAACGGGCGGTTTAGTCCCAAGTATGGCGCACGGTATGTCGACCACTAGCTATGTTCAAGGTGCGATGTATGACGTGATCACGAATTTCTTTAACGATCCAAGCGCTGACCCGAAAGCAGCAGCTGAGAAGTTAGCGAAAGCGGTGAAAGCGGCTGAATAACCTTCCTTCGTTTTAAAACCTACGGTTTAACAAAACGAAATAAACCTAATTAGACTGCGCCAAATTGTGCGCAGTCTAGATTTCTTCGACCTAAAATCCACAGACAAAGCGTCTGTTAGGTATAGATGTAAATAAAAGGATCGGTTATGGACAACGCTTTCGATTCCCATAAAAAAGCGGCCAATATGCCGCAAAGACGAGCTGCACCTAAGCCAAAGCTCGGTGACAGACTGCAACATATTCTTCCCAAAATCGTATTAGCACCAACACTGCTTATCACCGTGGTGTGCATTTACGGTTACATTATTTGGACGGGTGCTTTATCGCTCACTAATTCACGCTTCCTACCTCGCTTTAATTTCACCGGCTTCGGTCAATATGAAAAGCTGATGGAAAACGACCGCTGGATAACGTCAATCACCAATCTTGGCATTTTCGGTTTGTTGTTTCTGCTGATCGTCATTGTGCTTGGCGTTGGGTTGGCCATTTTACTTGACCAAAATATTCGTAATGAAGGGGGGATCCGCAGTATTTATCTCTACCCAATGGCTTTGTCATTTATTGTTACCGGTACTGCATGGAAATGGATTTTAAACCCGGGTCTTGGCATTGAAAAAATGGTGCACGACTGGGGCTTCACTAACTTCAAATTTGATTGGCTAGTTGACTCCGACATGGTGGTGTACACCTTAGTGATTGCAGCGGTGTGGCAATCTTCTGGCTTTGTGATGGCGATGTTTTTGGCCGGTCTGCGGGGTATTGACTCTTCCATTATAAAAGCGGCGCAAATTGATGGCGCGAGCTTGCCGCGTATCTACTGGAGCATCGTCTTGCCATGTTTGCGTCCGGTCTTTTTCAGCGCCGTCATCATTACTTCTCACATCGCAATTAAGAGCTTCGATTTGGTCACGGCATTAACCGCGGGTGGCCCAGGTTATTCTTCTGATTTACCTGCGCTATTCATGTATGCCTACTCATTTACTCGTGGTGAAACAGCGCTTGGTTCGGCCAGTGCCATGATGATGTTGGCCGGTATTCTCGCCATTTTGGTGCCGTACCTTTATTCAGAATTAAGGGAGAAAAAATCATGATGGCCTCGCAAAGCAAACAACCGTATTTCAATTCAAAACGTGTCGGACGAATTGCCATCTACAGCATTTTGATTTTTTTCTGTGTGCTGTATTTGATGCCACTGTTTGTCATGGTGATCACCTCATTTAAAAGTTTAGCTGATATTCGCACCGGAAACTTAATGTCATTGCCAACTGAATGGGTGCTCGACGCGTGGCATAAAGCATGGGCGACATCCTGTACTGGGGTGAAATGTGAAGGGATAAAAAGCTACTTTTGGAATTCCTTTCAAATGGTGATCCCTGCGGTGGCCATTTCCACACTGATGGGCGCATTTAATGGTTATGTGATCAGTAAATGGCAATTTAGAGGCTCAAACCTGTTATTTAGCTTATTGCTATTTGGTTGCTTCATTCCATTTCAAGTGGTGTTACTTCCTATGGCATCGACATTAGGCTTCTTTGGTTTAGCCAATACCACGCCTGGGTTAGTGTTTGTGCATGTGGTGTATGGCCTGGCCTTTACCACCTTGTTCTTCCGCAATTTCTATGTGGGCGTACCGGATGAATTAGTTAAAGCCGCCAAACTCGATGGTGCCGGTTTCTTTACCATTTTCTTCCGTATCATGCTGCCACTTTCAACTCCGATCATCATGGTGACGGTGATTTGGCAATTTACCTCGATCTGGAATGATTTCTTGTTCGGTGTGGTGTATTCCGGCTCAGAAACTCAACCGATCACGGTCGCGCTCAATAACCTAGTGAATACCAGTACAGGGGTAAAAGAATATAACGTGGACATGGCAGCCGCGATTATTGCTGCATTGCCAACCTTGGTGGTGTATGTGGTAGCAGGGAAATATTTTGTTAGGGGGCTAACCGCAGGATCAGTCAAAGGATAGTGGGAACACAAAGTCTCAAACAACGCCAATTTAGCTTAAAAGGAAAATTAATAATGGCTGCTTTAGAACTAAACCAAATTCGTAAAACGTATCGTGGGGCTGAAAACGAAACGTTAAAGGGCATTAATATTCAAATTGAATCAGGCGAGTTTCTGATCTTAGTTGGCCCATCAGGTTGTGGTAAATCCACGTTAATGAATGCCATTGCAGGGTTAGAGTCGATTTCATCTGGTGAGATCGTAATTGACGGGGTCGATGTGTCGAATGTCGAACCGAAAGATCGTGATATCGCGATGGTATTTCAATCTTATGCGCTGTACCCAAACATGACGGTGCGAGGCAATATTGCATTCGGCTTGAAAATTCGCAAAATGCCACAAGTGAAAATTGATGCAGAAGTGAAACGCGTCGCTGAAATGCTGCAAATTGATCACTTGCTCGATCGCAAACCAGCGCAACTTTCAGGCGGGCAACGTCAACGGGTGGCAATGGGACGCGCGTTGGCTCGTCAGCCTAAATTGTATTTGTTTGATGAACCGTTATCGAATTTAGATGCCAAACTACGCGTTGAAATGCGCACCCAAATCAAGCGCTTACACCAGCAACTCAATACCACGATTGTGTACGTGACTCATGACCAAATTGAAGCCATGACACTCGCCGATCGCATTGCGGTGATGAAAGACGGTGAGTTGCAGCAATTAGGCACACCGAAAGAAATCTACAATCAGCCCAACAATATGTTTGTTGCTGGATTTATGGGTTCACCGTCGATGAATTTTATCAAAGCACGAGTGGATTTGGATGAGCAAGATAATCCTTTAGCTGAAATTTGGACAGCGGATGGTCAGGCTCACAAAATCAACTTACCCGATCGTTTGCGTAAATTTGACGGTGAAACCATTATCATCGGTTTACGTCCGGAATACATTACAGAGCTGCCAAGTGATGAAGATCGGACCTTCACTAAAATCCCAATGACCATCGATGTCTTGGAACCGACTGGGCCCGATACCATCGCCATCGTGGAGATTAACCAAGAGCATGTTGCGTGCCGATTGTCTGCCGAGTTTGATGGCAAAGTCGGGGACAGCGTGCCTTTGTATTTTGATTTATCCAATGCCGTCTTTTTTGATGTTCGAACGGAAATGCGAATATAGCCAAGTAAAATGCCACAGAGAGAGAATGTGAAGCAGAATGAAAACTGCAATCATTAAGTAAACTGCAGGATTTTTAGCCGATCAGTGTGAATTTTGCCTCTAATAAGCAAAAAAAGAGGTAAATGACATCGGTCGGCCTTGAAATAAAATTGCTCATCCCCATAACTGAAACGTGATCATTCTCCGCTCTAGATAAAAAAGCGGAAAATGAGCGCATGAGAATTTAGGACTTGACTCGACAGGCTCAACGCATGCCGCTAGAATGGCGCGTCTGAATTTTATCCTGAGACTAATAGGGGAAGTCTTTTTCTTTGTTTTTCACTATCGATTCTCTTTAGTAAAAATGAAGAAGGTTTCACTCATTAGTTCAATCATCGCATCAACAGCTTTTGGCTGAGTACGTTGATTGATGCTCATAATTTTTATGTGTCCATTTGGATGCAACACAAGGAATGAGGCTGGTCGTTTTACTTAGCGTAAAGACTAGCTCATACGCTCATACTTACTGAGCCAGTTTTGAGGTTTATAAATAATGCAAGCTACTGTTGAAAATCTAGAAGGCCTAGAGCGCCGTCTTACTATTACTGTTCCTGCTGCTAACATCGAAGATGCAGTAACAGCTGAATTGCGCAACATCGCGAAAAACCGTCGTTTCGATGGTTTCCGTAAAGGTAAAGTACCAATGAAGATGGTTGCTCAAATGTACGGCAAAGCAGTACGTCAAGACGTGATGGGTGAAGTGATGCAACGCCACTTCATCGAAAACATCGTTAAAGAAAAAATCAACCCAGCAGGCGCTCCAACGTTTGCTCCAGTTGAAAACGAAGCTGGTAAAGATCTTGTTTTCACTGCAACTTTTGAAGTTTACCCAGAAGTTGAGCTAAAAGGTCTTGAAAACATTACTGTTGAAAAACCAGCAGTAGAAGTAAAAGATGAAGACGTAGCTGAAATGCTAGAAACACTTCGTAAACAACAGTCTACTTGGGCTGAAGTTGAAGAAGCAGTTGGCGAAGCAAGCCGTGCAACTATCGATTTCGTTGGCTACATCGACGGTGAAGCATTCGAAGGCGGTAAAGCTGAAGGTTTCCCTCTAGAAATGGGCCAAGGTCGCATGATCCCTGGTTTTGAAGATGGAATCCTAGGTAAAAAAGCAGGTGAAGAATTTACTATCGAAGTAAACTTCCCAGAAGATTACCATGCTGAAAACCTAAAAGGTAAAGCAGCTAAGTTTGAAATCAAACTAAACAAAGTTGAAACTCGTGAGCTTCCTGAGCTAACTGACGAGTTCGTTGCTAAATTCGGCGTAACTGAAGGCGGCGTTGACGCACTAAAAGTTGAAGTACGTAAAAACATGGAGCGTGAGCTTAAGCAAGCGGTTAAAAACCGTATCAAAGAGCAAGCGATCAATGGTCTTGTTGAGCAAAACGAGATGGACGTACCTTCTGCACTTATCGATCAAGAAATCGAAGTGCTACGTCAACAAGCTGCACAACGTTTCGGCGGTAACCCAGAAGCAGCTGCACAACTTCCTCGTGAACTATTCGAAGAGCAAGCTGCTCGTCGCGTAAAAGTGGGCCTACTACTAGGTGAAGTGATCAAGTCTGAAGAGCTAAAAGCTGATGAAGACCGCGTAAAAGCACTGATCGAAGAAATGGCAACGGCTTACGAAGATCCAGCTGAAGTTATCGCATACTACGAGCAAAACGAGCAAATGATGAACAACATCCGCAACGTAGCTCTAGAAGATCAAGCTATTGATGCCATCATCGCTAAAGCTAAAGTTTCTGAAAAAGAAGTAAGCTTCAATGAGTTGATGAACCAACAGCAACCTGCTTAATCACTCAAATTTGAAGTGAAATCAGGCTTCGCTGAGCAGAAGATTTGACAGCGTTTTAGATCTTCTGCTAACAATGGCTCGATATGACCTCTAATTTTTAGGGTAGATCATACGGGCCATTTTATTTTTTAGCTTACGGATCATTTGTTAAAGAATAAATGGTGTTGGTAAGCGTCTAGGTTTATGGTTAACTTAACTTGTTTATAATTTTAATAACCAATTCAGGTTTATAAGCCTATCTACTACAGGGAAAGCGAAAATGAGCTACCAAGAAAATAATACAATGTCTCCAATTGTTGATGCGCTTGTGCCAATGGTGGTAGAGCAAACTTCTCGCGGTGAGCGTTCTTACGATATTTATTCTCGCCTACTTAAAGAACGAATTATCTTTTTAACTGGTCAAGTTGAAGATCACATGGCAAACCTTGTGGTTGCTCAGTTGCTGTTTTTAGAATCAGAAAGCCCAGATAAAGATATCTTCTTGTATATCAACTCACCAGGCGGTTCTGTAACGGCGGGTATGTCGATCTACGATACAATGCAATTTATTAAACCAAACGTAAGCACAGTATGTATGGGACAAGCATGTTCTATGGGGGCTTTCTTGCTTGCGGGTGGTGAAAAAGGTAAGCGTTTCTGTTTGCCTAATTCACGTGTGATGATCCACCAACCATTAGGTGGCTTCCAAGGTCAGGCTTCTGATATTCAAATTCACGCGCAAGAAATCTTAACGATTAAGCAGCGTCTAAATAACTTGCTTGCAGAGCACACTGGCCAACCATTAGAAGTGATTGAGCGCGACACTGACCGTGATAACTTCATGTCAGCGCAACAATCGGTTGATTATGGTCTAGTGGACGCGGTATTAGAAAAACGCCCAGCTTAATTGAAGGGCAGATTTTCTCTTTAATCATGAAAGACAAGGGCAATATGCTAGGTCTTGTCATAGAATAAAGAGAGATTGTTTAGGTGTAACAGTTTCATTGAGTACAGGGCTTCGCGAAGACGCATAGCACGAGCACATTAGATGAAACTGTTATAGACTAACTAAAGAATTAAAGGCTAAGAGGTTAGCGAATGACAGATAAAAGCAAAGAGGGTGGAAGTACCAAACTTCTGTATTGCTCTTTCTGCGGTAAAAGCCAGCATGAGGTTCGTAAACTGATCGCAGGTCCTTCCGTTTACGTGTGTGATGAGTGTGTCGATCTTTGTAACGACATCATCCGCGAAGAAGTGAAAGACGTGGTACCGAAGAAAGAATCGGAAGCACTTCCAACACCGAAGGAAATTCGTGCGCACCTAGATGATTATGTCATCGGCCAAGATTACGCGAAAAAAGTGCTATCTGTAGCGGTATATAACCACTACAAGCGTTTACGCAATGGCGATAAAACCAAAGATGGCGTTGAGTTAGGCAAAAGTAATATATTGCTAATCGGTCCAACCGGTAGTGGTAAAACGCTATTGGCTGAAACCCTGGCTCGTTTCTTGGATGTGCCATTTACTATGGCGGATGCAACCACATTAACTGAAGCAGGTTATGTCGGTGAAGACGTTGAAAACATCATCCAGAAATTGCTGCAAAAATGCGATTATGACGTAGCAAAAGCAGAACGCGGTATCGTGTATATCGATGAGATCGATAAGATTTCTCGTAAAGCTGAAAACCCGTCCATCACTCGTGATGTATCGGGTGAAGGTGTGCAGCAGGCATTATTGAAATTAGTTGAAGGTACGGTTGCATCGGTTCCACCACAAGGTGGTCGTAAACACCCACAACAAGAATTTCTACAAGTCGATACCTCGAAAATCCTATTTATCTGTGGCGGTGCCTTTGCTGGCCTAGATAAAGTGATTGAACAACGTGTTGCTGTCGGTACGGGTATTGGTTTTGGTGCGGAAGTACGCAGCAAAGACGAAGCAAAAAGTGCAGGTGAGTTATTCAAGCAAGTTGAGCCAGAAGATTTGGTGAAATATGGTTTGATCCCTGAATTTATAGGTCGTCTACCTGTTACTACGACACTGACTGAGCTGGATGAAGAAGCATTGATTCAGATCCTTTGTGAGCCAAAGAACGCACTGACGAAACAGTATGCTGCCTTGTTTGACTTAGAAGGCGCTGAGCTTGAGTTCCGTGAAGATGCGCTTAAAGCGATCGCGAAAAAAGCCATGGAGCGTAAAACGGGTGCTCGTGGTCTACGCTCTATCTTAGAGTCTGTGTTACTAGAAACCATGTACGAGTTACCATCGAACAAAGAAGTAACGAAAGTGGTGATTGATGAGTCAGTCATTAAAGGTGAATCAGAGCCTTTATTGATTTATCAAAATGCTGAAAACCAGCTCGCAAGTTCAGAATAATTCGATAGAAAACGAAATTATGAATATAAAGGAGGCATTTAGCCTCCTTTTTTAATTTTGTTATTGAATCTAGCAAGATAGCCCCCATATACTTTTCAATGAATGTGCAAACGGAATAGAGAGAATAATATGAACTTGGAGCGTTCCGAGCGTATCGAGATTCCAGTATTACCCCTTCGCGATGTTGTGGTTTACCCTCATATGGTCATCCCATTATTTGTTGGCCGTGAAAAATCGATTCAATGTCTTCAAACTGCGATGGATACCAATAAGCAAGTATTATTGGTGGCTCAAAAAGACGCAGAGACGGATGAACCGAACATCGATGATTTATTCTCAACAGGGACAGTGGCAACCATATTGCAACTGCTCAAATTGCCTGATGGGACGGTTAAAGTATTGGTTGAAGGTCAACAGCGTGCCAAAGTCCACGCTTTTTCAAATCAAGAATTCTTTACTGCAGATGCAGAATATTTAACGACACCTGACATCGATGAGCGTGAACAAGAAGTGATTGTTCGTAGTGCGATTAATCAATTCGAAGGCTTCATCAAATTAAACAAAAAGATCCCGCCGGAAGTCTTAACCTCATTAAACGGTATCGATGAAGCTGCGCGTCTTGCTGATACTATCGCGGCACACATGCCATTAAAATTGAATGATAAGCAGCGCGTTCTAGAAATTCTGGATGTTGTTGAACGTCTTGAATTTTTAATGGGCATGATGGAATCCGAAATCGACTTATTGCAAGTTGAAAAACGTATTCGTGGCCGTGTTAAAAAACAGATGGAAAAATCACAACGTGAGTACTACTTGAATGAGCAAATGAAAGCCATTCAAAAAGAACTGGGTGATTTAGATGACGCGCCGGATGAATTCGAAGCTCTGAAGAAGAAAATCGAAGATGCTAAGATGCCAAAAGAGGCGCGTGAAAAAACCGAACAAGAACTGCAAAAGCTGAAAATGATGTCACCGATGTCGGCTGAAGCGACGGTCGTTCGTGGTTACATTGACTGGATGGTTGGTGTGCCGTGGAGCAAGCGCTCTAAGGTGAAAAAAGATTTAGCCAAAGCAGAAGAGATCTTAAACCAAGATCATTACGGTTTGGAGCGCGTTAAAGATCGCATTCTTGAGTATCTCGCCGTGCAAAACCGCGTCAACAAGCTAAAAGGGCCTATCCTTTGTCTTGTTGGACCTCCAGGTGTGGGTAAAACCTCGCTAGGTCGCTCTATTGCTGCGGCAACCGGTCGTCAATACACGCGTATGGCACTGGGTGGCGTGCGTGATGAAGCCGAAATTCGTGGTCACCGCCGTACTTACATTGGCTCTATGCCAGGCAAACTTATCCAGAAAATGTCGAAAGTGGGTGTGAAAAACCCATTATTCCTGTTGGATGAAATCGACAAAATGGCATCAGATATGCGTGGTGATCCTTCTTCTGCGTTATTGGAAGTATTAGATCCAGAGCAAAACAACTCATTTAACGATCATTATCTAGAAGTAGATTATGACCTGTCTGATGTGATGTTTGTGGCGACGTCTAACTCGATGAATATTCCTGGTCCATTGCTTGACCGTATGGAAGTGATCCGTCTTTCTGGTTACACCGAAGATGAGAAACTCAATATTGCTAAGCGTCACTTAGTCAGCAAGCAAATAGAACGTAATGGATTGAAACCAAATGAAATTGTGATTGAGGATTCGGCCATCATCGGCATGATTCGCTACTACACCCGTGAAGCTGGTGTGCGTAGTCTTGAGCGTGAAATTTCAAAAGTTTGCCGTAAAGCGGTTAAGAATATTTTGCTCAATAAAGAGCTGAAGTCTGTGACCATCAATATGGAAAACCTGAAAGAATACTTAGGTGTTCAACGTTTTGACTACGGTAAAGCCGAAGAAAGCAATCGTATTGGTCAGGTCACTGGTCTTGCTTGGACGGAAGTGGGCGGTGATTTATTGACAATCGAAACCCAATCGATGATCGGTAAAGGTAAGCTGACTTACACTGGTTCTCTGGGCGATGTGATGCAAGAGTCAATTCAAGCGGCGATGACCGTCGTTCGTTCACGTGCAGAGAAACTCGGTATTAACCCTGACTTCTACGAAAAGCGTGATATCCATGTCCACGTACCTGAAGGGGCAACCCCGAAAGATGGTCCGAGTGCGGGTATTGCCATGTGTACGGCGCTAGTTTCTAGTTTAACGGGGAATCCTGTGCGTGCTGATGTGGCGATGACAGGTGAAATTACCCTACGTGGTGAAGTACTTCCTATCGGTGGCTTGAAAGAAAAATTGTTAGCTGCCCATCGTGGTGGTATTAAAACGGTCATTATTCCAAAAGAAAATGAGCGTGATTTGGAAGATATTCCAGCCAACGTTATTGGTGACTTGAACGTACGTCCAGTCCAGTGGTTAGACGAAGTTTTACCGCTTGCGCTGGAGAAAGACCCTACAGGTTGTGTGATTGAAGTCACAAACTAGTGATATTAAACAAATTTAGTTAAAAGATTGACGCTGACGGGACAGAAAATACTTGTCAGCGTTTTTTTTCAAGGCTAAGTTAAGTTTCGAAAGACCTGAGCCAATAGTGGTGGGGGCTAACGCCTTCTAGAAGCTGATTAAATAAAGGCCAGTCTTACTTTTTTATTTATGATAAAGAGCTTCTTTACTATAAAGACAATTTTTAATGGAACGATTTACTATTAACTTGGTGTTAATAGTTAAAAGGGGAACAACAAGTGAATAAAACTCAATTAGTAGAAAAAATTGCAGCAGATGCGGATATCTCAAAAGCAGCAGCAGGTCGCGCTCTGGATGCATTCATTGAAGCAGTCTCTGACACTCTAAAAGCTGACGATCAAGTTGCATTAGTTGGTTTTGGTACTTTCAGTGTTCGTACTCGCGCAGCACGTACTGGCCGTAACCCTAAAACTGGTGATGTAATCCAAATCGCTGAAGCAAAAGTACCAGCATTCAAAGCAGGTAAAGCACTTAAAGACGCGTGTAACTAATTTGTCTGAAAGTGTTGCTCCTATTTAGGAGTGTATGCATGAGGTTTTTACGTCTAACCTCAATCTTTCTTTATCAAAAAGCGCATCTTACTGGTGCGCTTTTCGTTTTCTGATATCATCGACGTTAAATTTTTTCCAACCAAGAAAAAGGCTAGGTTAGCTTTGTGATTGGTAACAGTTAGTTTTGAGAGAGCAGTCTGATTATGATGGATCGACTACGCGAAGGCGTAAATGGTATAGCCGTTAAAATTATTTTAGTGTTAATCATCCTTTCTTTTGTATTTGCGGGTGTGAGTAGTTACTTAGTGGGCGGCAGTGGCAATGTTGCAGCAAAAGTAGGTAATACAACCATCGACCGTGGTGCATTTGAACAAGCGTATCAAAATGAACGTAATCGCATGCAATCACAAATGGGTGATTACTTTTCGACATTAATGGGTGACCCACAATATGTTCAAACATTCCGTAAGAGTGTTCTTGACCGTATGATCAATGATGTGTTGCTAGAGCAATATGCGCAAACACTAGGGCTACGTGTTAGCGATGATCAAGTGAGCCAATTGATTCTGACAATGCCTCAATTCCAAACTAACGGTAAGTTCGACCAAGACATTTATGCGGCAACACTGCGTCGTGCAGGTTTCAGCCCGGATAGTTTTGCAGAATACCTACGTAAAGATTTATTGCGTAACCAAGTGGTTTCAGCAATTCAAGGCAGCGAATTCACACTAAAAAATGAAGTCGAGCAACAAACACAGTTGCTAACTCAAACTCGAGATATTCAAACGATTACTTTGAATATCGCTGAGTTTGCTCAAAAAGCACAAGTGACAGACGAAGAACTGCAGGCTTACTACAAGTCGCATTCTGAAAATTACGAACGTCCTGAGCAAATGAAAGTGGCTTATGTAGAGCTTTCTGCTGAACAACTTAAACAAGCGATTACCGTAAGCGATGAAGAAGCTGAGAAATACTACCAAGAGCATCTGGACAAGTACTCAACTCATGAGCAGCGTAAAGTTCGCCATATTTTGATTAAAGATGATGAAGCAAAAGCGGAAGAGATCTTAGCGAAATTGAAAGATGGCGCCGATTTCGCAGCGGTTGCTAAAGAAAGTTCACAAGACGTAGGCAGTGCTAAACAAGGCGGTGACTTAGGTTGGATTGAAAAAGGTGTCATGGATCCTGCGTTTGAAGAGGCTGCGTTTGACCTAGCTTCGAAAGGGGATGTGTCTGATGTCGTGAAATCAGATTTTGGCTACCACATCATTCAGCTAGAAGATGTGAAAGCACCTCAGTCTAAACCTTATGAACAAGTGGCTGCGGATATTAAATCAGAAATTCGTGATCAGAAAGCGGTAGATGAATTCTACAAACTTCAATCTAAGTTAGAGTCTGTTGCGTTTGAATCACCAGATTCTCTTGATGAAGCAGCGAAAGTGATTGGTCAAAAAATCCAAACAACAGACTTTATCTCTCAAGCAGATGCTCCAGAAATTTTGAAAACTTCAGCGGTGGCACAAGCGCTAGAAAGTGCTGATGTGAAGCAAGAAGGCATGAACTCTGAAGTACTAGAAGTTGCACCAGAGCATGTGGTTGTTGTTCGTGTGAATGATGTTCGTGACGAAACAACATTGCCATTTGACGAAGTTAAAGAGCAAGTGAAAACTCAACTATTGGCAACGAAAGGTGAGCAAGCTGCATTGGATCTTGCTGCAAGCACAGTTGAGTCACTTCAAAAAGGTGACGATAAGGTTCTTGCTGACAATGGCCTAGCTTTTGGTGATGAGCAAAATATCGATCGCCGCTCTCCATTAGCCAATGATGTCTTTGCAATGCCTCATCCAAATGAAGATAAAGCGACGTATTCTCAAACCAAAGATGAGCAAGGCAATATTGTCATTGTTAAGCTAAATAAAGTGACGAGTGGTTCTGATGACCAGTTCGAACAGCAAATTGCTTCTCAATTACTGCGTATGAATAATCAACAAGATTTAGAAGTTCTGTTGAGTTCATTACGTGAGTCCACATCCATTGAATACAAGACATTATCTGAGCAATAATCACGCTGGTGATAAATTAGCTTAATCATTAAAGGCCACTGATAACAGTGGCCTTTTTTATTGCTTGTCATATTAAGTGGCTATGAATCCCGTTACTACTTCTTTAATGTTTTCTATAACTGGAAAAGTAGCTAACTCATAGCATGATGTAATTTTTTGTTTATCAACAAGCTGTTATTTTGCAGCCTGTTCCATGTCCAAATTTAAGACACTATTACATGTAACGCGCTCCTAGACTGAGGTTTCTTTAAACACGATGGAGCGTCACTCATGCGTAAATTAGGAATATTATTTTCACTTATCTGTTTCATGTTCATGCCGGCAGGTTCGGTGTTGGCAGAAGAACGACAAGATAATGCTCAACATGAAGGTATTGAAATTACGGTTAATATTAATACCGCCGATGCGCAAGAAATTGCCACTTTGCTAAAAGGCATTGGACAAAAGAAAGCGCAAGATATTGTTGATTACCGTAATGAACACGGAAAATTTGCTGATATTGATTCCTTGAAACAAGTGAAAGGAATTGGTCAAGCAACGATTGATAAAAATAAACAACGTATTGTTTTGTAATTAAACATATTGGTTGTCGTTCTATGAGCGAGATTAACTGAGCCCTAGCCATGTGGTTAGGGCTTTTTTGTGACTTAACGTTTGAGTTTGTCAGCTCGATTTTTTATATAATACAACCAAGCGAAGAACAGCCCAGATAGTGCGCCAAATAAGTGAGCTTGAGTGGCAACAGGCGCTTCAATAAAGGATTCGCTTCCTGTTGGTGAGCCTAAGATTTGCTCCCATATTATTTTTATAACTAGCCCAACGACTAACAATAAACTGCTTTTTCGCCCATTTTGGTATTCGAGCAAGGCATAGAATCCGAATACACCATGTAATACCCCTGATAACCCTACATAGAGTTGGAGTGAGCTTAACAGCAGTAAACCACCGACAGCGCAACTCAATAGCAATATCACTAAAAAAAGTGTGCGTGCTTGTATGTGCTGGCGGAAAATATAATGAATAAGCCATAGTCCAGATAGATTCATGGCTAAGTGATAGAGATTGGTGTGGGTAAAGTTTCCTGTTACTATCCGCCACCATTGACCATTACTCATCGCCAGGCGGTTCCATTCTGCCCAAGAATGCAGGCTTGGTAGCTGTAATAATGCCATTAGAATGGTGAATCCAGATAATATAAGGATCGATTTAAACGTCATGTCTCGATATTGCCCACAATGCGGAAAAGCTAATAATGCCTGTATTTGTGAATGGATTAAAGCCATAGATTCACCGGTAAGAGTGGTGGTGCTGCAACATCCGACAGAATCTAAGCGGCCAATGGGCACAGCTAAAATTTTGCAGTTAAGCCTTCAGCGATGTGATATCTGGATTGGGGAAGATTTTTCTCAACATGAGCAATTAAACGCGATATTAGGCGATGAAAATGTGCAATCTTTGGTGTTGTATCCCAATGAGCAGAGTCGAGTTTTAAACGCTGACAGCAAATGGGTATTTGAGCTGGCCAACGCAAAGCGATCTCTTTGTGTCATTTTGCTCGATGGTACATGGAAGAAGGCGTATAAAATGTGGCAATTATCGACCAACCTCCATACTCTGCCTAGTATGGTGTTGCCGTCTGATATTCAAGGTAACTATCGTATCCGTAAAGCGCCAACCGAACAGCATTTATCGACAGTAGAAGCCGGTTTTCATGCTTTACGTCTATTAGATTCACAGCGAGATTATTCCTCGTTGATCAGCGCCTTTACCAATATGGTCGATTTTCAAATCGCTCAAATGCCGCAAGGGGTGTTTGAGCGAAATTATACGCTGATTTCGAAAGAGTAACTTATTCCGAGTTTAGGTTAACTTAGAAAGACGAGTGAGCTGAAAATAGGTGCTGATGCACTTTTTGGGCGTAGCCATCCGTCATTGCGGAAATATAATCAGCCAAAATTCGGGTTCCCCCTTGATGATCTTGCTCGGCTTCTTGCCATTTCTGTTTCGTACCTTCTGGTAAGAGACGCATTGGGTCTGCATTCAGTGCTTCAAAAATATCCATAATGATTTGTTGGCCTTTGTATTCAAACTGCTGAACTTCAGGAACATGAATGACATATTGGAAAACAAAGCGTTTAAAGACATCCAGTGCGTAGGCCATGGGGGCGCTCAGGTAAGCATTAATATTGAGAAACGGCTCATCAAATGGTGTTTCGCTGTAAACCGGCTTGAGTTCAATACTGGTCAGGAGGGCATTGACGATCCCACCAATCGCATCCTTACGTTCATGATGTTTACCTGAAAATAACTTATCGCTCAATAAATCAATATTGCTTTCAAACCATTCATCACCGCATTCCGCTAATTTACTGGCGGCGCCTTCTTGCCATTGCTTACGATTAACCATATTCAGCACAATGGCATCTTCTAAATCATGCACGCCATAGGCGATATCGTCTGCCAACTCCATTATGGAACAATCGAGTGATTTAAAGCGCGTTTTATTGTGAGTAAATTGCCCTGCATCCGATGGTGTGCGTTGAGTGGTAAATAAGTGGCGATCATGTTCGCTTAATGGTTTAAATACCCAGTCAAGAAAGGCTTCATCAATATCGTATATTCCTTTGGCCGGCAACCAGTCGCGGGCTTTTAACTGTCGTGGAGATTTGACATCATCGGGTCTGTGCGGGTTTTTAACTTGGCTGATCAATGCTGGATATTTTAATAATCCCAACAAGGTTCTACGCGCCAGGTTCATGCCATGATGCTCAGTATAAGGCTCGAGCTGTGTCACGATACGGAAAGTCTGCGCATTACCCTCAAAGCCGCCATGATTGCGGAGCATGTAATTAAGAGCGACTTCGCCACCATGGCCAAAAGGGGGATGACCAATATCATGAGCAAGACACAAGGTTTCGATTAAGCTCGCCGGCGGTAAAATGGCGTGATACTGCGGCTGCTTTTGTTTGAGTTGCTCTAAAATCCCACTGCCGATTTGTGATACTTCGAGTGAATGGGTAAGGCGAGTGCGATAAAAATCATTTAAACCCGTACTATGGACTTGCGTTTTAGCTTGCAAGCGGCGAAAAGCGGCTGAATGTAAGACGCGCGCGCGATCTCGCTGATAGACATCACGGTGATCATTGCGTCGTAGTTTTTGTTCATTATTGATTCGGGCTTGCCAATCATGGGAGGCAATGGTCGAAGTCACTTCATTGTGAGTAGATTTCTTATCCATAAGCGTGTGGTACTCAATTAACTGATTTCATCTAAAGTAAGCTCAAAACTTGGGGCAAACACATCGAGAAAATAACGCATCTCAGGGGTTTCACGTTCTTTCAAGGTGTTTTCTAAACGGCTTTTCGCTTGCTCATATTCATGATTGCCAGCGGATAGTTCTTCTAAACATTTCAGGTATGCACATAAGCTATCGGCTTGTTTGACCATTGCCTTATCATCAGCATTGATTTCTTCGCTAATTAGAAAAGGCGCAAAATCTTGCTGAAATTCTTCCGGTAGCATGGAAACCAGTTTCTTTTCAGCGGCCAGTTCGATTTTCTTGTACTCGGCGGCAATGGCTGGGTTGTAATATTTCACTGGGGTCGGTAAATCACCGGTGAGTACTTCGCTGGTGTCATGATACATCGCCAGTAGCGCGATACGCTCAGGGTTGACATGGCCACCAAACTTCTTGTTTTTAATGATAGCAAGCGCATGACCAACGAATGCCACTTGTAGGCTGTGCTCTGAAATGTTTTCTTGTGAAATTGAGCGCATCAATGGCCAGCGTTGAATGAGCTTCATACGCGCAAGATGCGCAAAAAAATGACTTGGTTGAGGTTTGTCCATCTTTTACCTCCGAATGTATCTAATAAACAACAGGCTTCTCGTAAGAAGCCTGTTTATGGATTATTGTCGATAATTTGATAGGAAACGTTCGAAGCGTCCAATCGCGGTTTCAAGGTCTTCGACATGTGGCAAGGTCACAATTCGAAAGTGATCCGGTTGTTTCCAGTTAAAACCAGTCCCTTGAACCAGCAGTACTTTTTCTTGGATTAAGAAATCGAGCACCATTTTGGCGTCATCGGTGATGTTGAATTTTTTGACATCAATTTTCGGGAACAAATACATTGCCCCTTTAGGTTTAACGCAAGTGATCCCAGGAATTTGAGTAATGAGTTCGTAGGCCTTGTTTCGTTGCTCTAGCAGACGTCCACCAGGTAAGATCAACTCATTAATACTTTGATAGCCGCCAAGCGCGGTTTGAATCGCGTGTTGCATTGGTACGTTTGCACATAAGCGCATCGACGCCAGCATATCTAACCCATCGATGTAGCCTTTAGCTAAATGTTTAGGGCCCGTTAAGAACATCCAGCCACCACGGAAACCGCACACACGATACGCTTTAGATAAACCGTTAAAAGTCGCCATTAAAACATCATCGGCTAAAGTCGCGATAGAAGTGTGAATTGCGCCATCGTATAGCACTTTGTCGTAGATTTCGTCTGCGAAGATAATCAAATTGTGCTGACGAGCAATTTCAACCACTTGCAACAAGAAATCACGGCTATAGACTGCACCGGTTGGGTTGTTTGGGTTAATCAGCACAATACCGCGTGTTTGTGGTGTGATTTTGCTTTTAATATCGTCGAGGTCTGGATACCAGTCTGACGACTCATCACAAATGTAATGGATCGGTTTGCCTCCAGCCAGTGACGCTGCGGCAGTCCAAAGCGGGTAGTCAGGAGCAGGAATTAAAATTTCATCGCCATTATTCAGCAACGCTTGCATTGACATGACGATCAATTCAGACGCGCCATTACCAATGTAGACATCTTCCACTTCTAGGTCGCGAAGCCCCAGTTTTTGATAATGTTGCACCACGGCTTTACGAGCTGAATAAATCCCTTTTGAGTCACAGTAACCTTGTGAGGTTGGCAGGTTGCGAATCACGTCGACCAGAATTTCATCAGGGGCGTCAAAACCAAACGGGGCGGGATTACCGATATTCAATTTTAGGATTTTTTGCCCTTCCTCTTCCATGCGTTTGGCATGTTTTAGGATTGGCCCGCGAATGTCATAACAGACATTATCGAGTTTTGATGACATCTCGACGTTATTCATAGCCTTATACCCGTTGGTTTATTATGTTGTGACCCATCAAGTTACACTATTTTGTCAGAGCAAACCATATCAATAATCTTTGATTTCGTTATATTTGTGCGTGATTTTTGATGGAATGAGAAAATTTCACCGATTCTTGCCAAATAAGGGGGAATCTTAGCTATTCTTATACTGAAATTCTTCTTAGGAATCAGGGCACAAGTTCGCTTATTGCTTGATTTGATCCCTTTGAAACCCTAGAGTATGCCACCTAAATAAAAAGAAAATTTTCAGTGGTGAAATACGATGCTTCTTTTCGTAATCTCTGCTGCACAAAAACAATGAGAGGTTGACTTGTCTGAATTACATTTAGTGATTGAGCGATTAATACAACGCATTAGACATGGACAAGTTTCAAGTGAACAACGCATCTCAGAAGTTGTACCTCTTCCGAGTGATTTCAGCGCCATAGATTGGCTCGCAGAACAAACCTTATACCCACGATTTTACTGGCAATCTCGAGATGAACGAGAAGAAGTGATCGCTCTGGCGCAGATCCATACCTTTACCGATCCATTGGCGGCTTATACTGTCATTGGTGAGCACCAGCGTGTATGGGGCGGAAAAGCGTTTGATAGCGAACATGCCAAAACCACTCATCAATCTTCTTATTTCTTTTTGCCGAAAATAGAACTGATTCGGCAAGATGGTCAATGGACCTTGAACGCGAACCTTTCTGTGGATCGTGAGCGAACCATTCAAGCATTACAACAATTGAAAGCTCAGTATCCAATTATTGAGCCGCTTGTTATTCAGCCCAGCAACGTTCATTTTTCTCCACAATTTGATGAATGGCAGCATATTTTAACCAAAGCATTAAATGCGATAGAAGCCGGTGAGTTTGAAAAAGTGGTGTTGGCAAGAAAAACTCTGGTGGAGCTTGCTAAACCGATCAGGGCCACGCAGCTATTAAAATCAAGCCGTGAGAAAAATCGACATAGTTTCCATTTTTTATTGTCACTGGCAGAAAACCAAAGTTTTGTCGGTTCAACACCAGAGCGTTTATATCGCCGCCTTGGAGAGATGATTGAAACTGAAGCCTTGGCTGGGACGATAGGACGCGGCAATGATCCGGTGGAAGATAAAAAACTGGCCGACTGGCTACTTAATGATGATAAAAATCGGCGTGAAAATCAGATTGTGGTGGATGACATTATTGAGCGCTTAGCGCCTTATACCGAAAACATTGATGTGCAAGAGCAAGCTCAACTGATTCAACTGCGTAAAGTTCAACATCTTAAACGCCATATTGCAGGGCAATTATCTCCTGGGATTCGTGGAGTGCAATTGCTTGGGGCTCTGCAGCCTACAGCGGCAATTGCTGGTTTACCGCGCCAAGATGCTTTGAATTTTATCCGCATGAATGAGCCCTTTACTCGCGGTTGGTACAGCGGTTCAGTGGGCTATTTTGGTCATAATAAAGCTGAGTTTTGTGTTTCCATTCGTAGCGCATCATTGGTGGATAATACCGTGAAATTGTATGCTGGCGCAGGCATTGTGGCTGGTTCGGAAGCCGAATTTGAATGGCAAGAATTAAACCGAAAAACCGCAACTTTGCTGAATTTAATCAGCGATTATCCGATAGAAAATGAACGTGGTGAACAAGCATGAGTCAAGCTGGCCTAAATAGAGTTTGGTCGCAAGCTATATTAGAAACCATTGCGACTGCTGGCGTTAAGCATATTTGTATTGCACCGGGGTCACGTTCGACGCCATTAAGCTTAGAAGCCTTGGAATTAGCTGAACGTTCGGGCGTCACCATTCATACCCATTTTGATGAACGAGGTTTAGGCTTTCTTGCACTTGGTTTAGCCAAAGCCACTCAGCAACCGGTCGCCATTATTGTGACGTCTGGAACGGCGGTTGCCAATTTATTACCCAGTACTGCAGAATCGGGGTTAACCGGTGAAAAGTTGGTGTTATTGACGGCGGATCGTCCATTGAGTCTGGTTGGCGTTGGAGCGAATCAAGCCATTGTGCAAAAAGGCATTTTTTCATCTCATGTACGTAAGAGTGTGTTATTGCCTAGCCCAAGTAGGCAAGCCAGTTTAAGTGAAGAGTTGACGCCAATTAAGCAAGGCTTGGCTTATCAATCGTTAGTAGGCGGCGCTCTACATATAAATTGCCCATTTCCAGAGCCCTTGTATATTCAATCGGATACTGAAAAAGATCCGTATTTAACGCAGCTAAATTTAACGGAGCTAACGGGTGCGACAAAGGCAACAAGCGATGTTGCTGATTTGGCTAAATTGTATCCAAGTTACAACGTGCCGGAATTAACCAACAGCTTACAACAAGGTCTTGTCAATCAACTGCCGACGTTAAAGACGGTGGTGGTGATTGGTAAAATGCCATTATCCGATGCGCAAAACGTTCAGCAATGGGCACAGCAAATGGGCTGGCCAATTCTTGCCGATCCCCAGTCCGGTGTCAGTTCCGAATGGGCACACTTTGATCTATGGCTGCAACATCCACACTATTTTAATGCCTTATCACAAGCGCAGTGTATTTTACAGTTTGGTGCGCGTATCGTTTCTAAACGCTTAGCGCAATGGACCAAACAAGTCGTTACCGAACGCAATTGCCATTATTGGCTGTTTGAACCGACAGCCAGTGTATTGAACCCTGACCGTTTACCGCAATTACGAACCGTCGCGTCGATTCCTGACTGTATTTCATTATTGAGCTCTATGATTAATGCGCCTGCGAACACTTCGAATTGGGCTGAAACATTAAAACCAGCCTCTAAGGAAGTGGAGCACTGCGCAATGGCGATAAAACGCGATAACGTGTTGACGGAATGTCAGTTGGCATTGCGTATTGATGAGCTCGTTGAGTTGATGCCCAACCGAGAGTTATTTGTTGGGAATAGTTTAATCGTACGCTTGTTGGATATGCTTTCTAAGTTTGAAAACGTGAATGTGCATACCAATCGTGGCGCATCTGGGATTGATGGTTTGGTTGCGACGGCAGCCGGTGTGCAAAGAGCCCAACAATCATCAATGCTGACTCTGATTGGCGATACCTCTCTTCTTTATGATGTTAATTCGCTGGCATTACTCACTCGCAATAATCAACCGCATGTGGTGATTGTGACCAATAACGATGGCGGGGCGATTTTTGATTTATTGCCGGTGCCTGAGCGGCAAAAGCAAGCGCTATATCAAATGCCACACGGTTATCAATTTGAGTTTGCAGCTAAGCAGTTTGGGCTACACTATACAAACCCAGGCTGTTGGCTTGAGTGTCGAGAAGCGATTGAAGATTATCTTGTTTGCTTTGGCAATGGTGAGACTCAAAGCGCGTTATTAGTAGAAATTAGCTCGCCACCAGAGCAAGCATCACAACAAATAAAAACCATAACACAGGCAATGAAATCCCATGTTGTATAGCCAAATTGTTGATCATACACCTCAAAACGAGCCTCGTACATTGCCGATTCCTGTGTTTCTGCATGGCTTTTTAGGCTCTAGCCAAGACTGGGCCGACAGCCTAGAGCATTTGCATTGTGACGCAGCGATTCAAGTGGATTTGCCTTGTCATGGCGGCAGTAAATATTGCGAAGTGGAAGATTTTGTTCAGGCTTGTCAGCAAGTTGAACTCACCATTTTATCGAAATTGAAAAAAGCAGGTATTGACACTTCAACGCCACTGGTACTGATCGGTTATTCTCTCGGAGCCCGTGTGACAATGTACGGCCTAGCTGAAAGCGCCTTTCCTCAATTGAATATTTGTGGTGCGGTGTTAGAGGGCGGTAATTTTGGCCTGAAAACTGAAGAAGACAAAGTTCTGCGTTGGGAAAATGATAAACATTGGTCACGTCGTTTTGCCACAGAAGCCATTGATGAAGTCCTAGAG